>NZ_CP048833.1:310361-620723 GCF_012971725.1 Pseudomonas multiresinivorans | reverse complement strand
GGAAGCGCTGGATCTTACGAGCACGGGCCACCAGCAGCTTGTCGGACTCGGACAGTTCGTCCATGCCCAGGATCGCGATGATGTCCTTCAGCTCCTTGTAGCGCTGCAGAACGTACTGCACGCCACGAGCGGTGTCGTAGTGATCCTGGCCGATGACCAGCGGGTCCAGCTGACGGGAAGTCGAGTCCAGCGGATCAACTGCCGGGTAGATACCCAGCGAGGCGATGTCACGGGACAGTACGACGGTGGCGTCCAAGTGGGCGAAGGTGGTCGCCGGGCTCGGGTCGGTCAGGTCGTCCGCGGGAACGTAGACGGCCTGGATCGAGGTGATCGAGCCTTTCTTGGTGGAGGTGATGCGCTCTTGCAGAACGCCCATCTCTTCGGCCAGGGTCGGCTGGTAACCTACTGCGGAAGGCATACGGCCCAGCAGTGCGGATACTTCGGTACCGGCGAGGGTGTAACGGTAGATGTTGTCGATGAACAGCAGTACGTCACGGCCTTCGTCACGGAACTTCTCGGCCATGGTCAGGCCGGTCAGTGCAACGCGCAGACGGTTGCCCGGCGGCTCGTTCATCTGGCCGTAAACCAGGGCTACCTTGTCCAGTACGCCGGAATCCTTCATCTCGTGGTAGAAGTCGTTACCCTCACGAGTACGCTCGCCCACACCAGCGAACACAGAGTAACCGCTGTGCTCCATGGCGATGTTACGGATCAGTTCCATCATGTTTACGGTCTTGCCGACACCG
Source organism: Pseudomonas multiresinivorans (assembly GCF_012971725.1). Lineage (NCBI taxonomy): Bacteria > Pseudomonadati > Pseudomonadota > Gammaproteobacteria > Pseudomonadales > Pseudomonadaceae > Pseudomonas > Pseudomonas multiresinivorans. The sequence continues at coordinate 619,977 of NZ_CP048833.1, read as the reverse complement.
GCGCCACCGAACAGACCGACTTTACCGCCCTTGGCGAACGGGCAGACCAGGTCGATTACCTTGATGCCGGTTTCCAGCAGGTCGTTGCCGCCAGCCTGGTCAGCGTAGGACGGAGCGTCGCGGTGAATACCCCAGCGCTCTTCTTCGCCAATCGGACCAGCTTCGTCGATCGGGTTGCCCAGCACGTCCATGATACGGCCCAGGGTCTTGGTGCCGACCGGGACGGAGATGGCTGCGCCGGTGCTTTCCACGTTCAGGCCACGCTTGAGGCCTTCGGTGGAACCCATCGCAATGGAACGAACCACGCCGTCGCCCAGCTGCTGCTGAACTTCCAGGGTGGTTTCGACGCCCTGAACCTTCAGGGCCTCGTAGATGCTCGGCACGGCATCGCGCGGGAATTCCACGTCGATCACGGCGCCGATGATTTGAACGATACGTCCGCTACTCATGTCTGGTTCCTCTGAATTTTGAACCTGTTCTTACACCGCGGCAGCGCCGCCGACGATTTCCGAGATTTCCTGGGTGATCGCCGCCTGACGTGCCTTGTTGTAGATCAGTTGCAGACCACTGATCAGATCACCGGCGTTGTCGGTAGCGTTCTTCATTGCAATCATCCGGGCCGCCTGCTCACAGGCGTTGTTCTCAACCACGGCCTGGTACACCTGGGATTCCACGTAGCGCACCAGCAGGCCGTCGAGGAGGGCCTTGGCGTCGGGTTCGTAGAGGTAGTCCCAGTGGTGCTTCAGCTCGGCATTGTCCTCGGCCACCAGCGGAATCAGCTGTTCCACGGTCGGCTTCTGGGTCATGGTGTTGACGAACTTGTTGGAAACCACGTACAGGCGATCGATACGACCTTCCAGGTAGGCATCCAGCATGACCTTGACGCTGCCGATCAGATCGTTGATCGACGGCTCTTCGCCCAGGTGGCTGATAGCTGCAACCACGTTGCCGCCATAGCTCTTGAAGAAGGATGCACCCTTGGAGCCGATCACGCAGAGGTCAATCTCTGCGCCACGATCGCGCTGCCCGCTCATGTCCTTGACGAGCGCCTTGAACAGGTTGATGTTCAGGCCGCCAGCCAGGCCACGGTCGGAGCTCACCACGATGTAGCCGACGCGTTTTACTTCACGCTCGACCATGAACGGGTGACGGTATTCCGGGTTGGCGTTGGCCAGATGGCCGATCACCTGGCGAATGCGCTCCGCGTAGGGACGGCCGGCCGCCATGCGCATTTGTGCCTTGCGCATCTTGCTCACCGCCACCTTTTCCATGGCATTGGTGATTTTTTGCGTGCTTTTGATGCTCGCAATCTTGCTGCGAATCTCTTTTGCGCCTGCCATTTCACACCTATCGGTTTAGCAGGCGGGGGCCGTCACCGACCCCCGCTGCGGCTTACCAGGTTTGGGTGGCCTTGAACTTCTCGATGCCAGCCTTGATGCCTGCGTCGATTTCGTCGTTGAAGTCACCCTTCTCGTTGATCTTCGCCAGCAGAGCGGCGTTCTCACGTTGGAAGTAGGCGATCAGCGCTTGTTCGAAGGCGCCCACCTTGGCGATCTCGACGTCCTGCAGGAAGCCACGCTCGGCGGCATACAGGGACAGCGACATCTCGGCGATGGACATCGGCGCGTACTGCTTCTGCTTCATCAGCTCGGTAACGCGCTGACCATGTTCCAGCTGCTTGCGGGTCGCGTCGTCCAGGTCCGAGGCGAACTGGGCGAAGGCCGCCAGTTCACGGTACTGGGCCAGGGCGGTACGAATGCCACCGGACAGCTTCTTGATGATCTTGGTCTGGGCCGCGCCACCTACACGGGATACCGAGATACCGGCGTTGACGGCCGGACGGATACCCGAGTTGAACATGGCGGATTCCAGGAAGATCTGGCCGTCGGTGATCGAGATCACGTTGGTCGGAACGAACGCGGAAACGTCGCCGGCCTGGGTCTCGATGATCGGCAGGGCGGTCAGGGAACCGGTCTTGCCTTTCACTTCGCCGTTGGTGAACTTCTCTACGTACTCTTCGGAAACGCGGGAAGCGCGCTCCAGCAGACGGCTGTGGAGATAGAACACGTCGCCCGGGTAAGCTTCGCGGCCCGGCGGACGGCGCAGCAGCAGGGAGATCTGGCGGTAGGCAACAGCTTGCTTGGACAGATCGTCATAAACGATCAGAGCGTCTTCGCCGCGGTCACGGAAGTACTCGCCCATGGTGCAGCCGGAGTACGGAGCCAGGTATTGCAGAGCAGCGGATTCCGAAGCGCTGGCAACCACCACGATGGTGTTGGCCAGGGCGCCGTTTTCTTCCAGCTTGCGCACGACGTTGGCGATGGTCGATTGCTTCTGACCGATGGCAACGTAGACGCAGCGGATGCCGCTGTTCTTCTGGTTGATGATGGCGTCGATGGCCAGAGCGGTTTTACCGATCTGACGGTCACCGATGATCAGCTCGCGCTGGCCACGGCCAACCGGGATCATGGCGTCGACCGACTTGTAACCGGTCTGAACCGGCTGGTCTACCGACTTACGCCAGATCACGCCCGGTGCCACTTTCTCGACAGCGTCGGTCAGTTTGGCATCGATCGGGCCTTTGCCATCGATCGGGTTACCCAGGGCGTCGACAACGCGACCCAGCAGTTCCGGACCAACCGGTACTTCCAGGATGCGGCCGGTGCACTTGGCGTTCATGCCTTCTTTGAGGTCCTGGTATTCACCCAGTACCACAGCACCGACGGAGTCTTGCTCCAGGTTCAGCGCCATACCGTAGACGCCGCCCGGGAATTCGATCATCTCGCCGTACATGACGTCGGCCAGACCGAAGATGCGCACGATGCCATCGGAAACACTGACGATGGTGCCTTCGTTGCGCGCTTGCGAGGCGACGTCGAGTTTCTCGATGCGCCCCTTGATGATTTCACTAATTTCGGAAGGATTGAGTTGCTGCATGCCGCTGCCCCTTCAAACTCAAGATTTCAACGCTTCGGCCAGTTTCGCGATTTTGCCGCGCACCGAGCCATCGATTACCAAGTCACCGGCGCGAATTACCACGCCGCCGATCAGGCTCGCGTCTTCCGACGCATGAAGTCGCACTTCGCGACTGAGCCGGGCGCTGAGAGCCTTGGCGAGTTTGTCCTGCTGTTGCTGGTCCAGGGCGAAGGCACTGGTGACCTCGACCTCGACCAATTTTTCCTGCTCGGCCTTGAGTTGCTCGAACATCACGAAGATGGTCGGCAGAAGGTCGAGCCGCTTGTTTTCAGCCACAGTCCGGACGAAGTTCTGGGCCGGAGCATTGAGCTTGTCGCCACACACGTCGATCAGCGCGTCAGCCTTGGCTGCTGCGGTCAGCTGGGGCTCTTTGAGCAGCTGGCGCACGGTGTCGTCCCGCGACACTGCAGCCAGCACACCCAGAGCAGCGGACCAATCGGCCAATTGCTGATGAGCCTGGGCGTACTCGAAAGCCGCCTTCGCGTATGGACGAGCCAATGTGGTCAGTTCTGCCATATCGCCCTCTGCTTAGATCTCGGCGGCCAGTTGATCAACCAGCTGCTTTTGCGCGTTGGCATCGATCGAAGCACCCAGGATCTTCTCGGCGCCGGAGACAGCCAGGGCACCCACTTGGGCACGCAGGGCGTCTTTGACGCTGTTGAGTTCCTGTTCGATCTGGGCTTTGGCCTGAGCGATCATGCGATCACCTTCGGCACGGGCCTGATCACGGGCTTCGTCAACGATCTGGTTAGCGCTCTTCTTCGCCTGCTCGATGATTTCGGCTGCCTGAGCCTTGGCTTCGCGCAGTTGCTGACCCGCTTTCTCGTGAGCCAGTTCCAGGTCACGAGCCGCGCGGTTGGCAGCGTCCAGGCCGTCGGCGATCTTCTTCTGACGCTCGTGCAGAGCCGCGATGACCGGAGGCCACACGAACTTCATGCAGAACAGGACGAAGATGGCGAACGCGATGGCCTGGCCGATCAGAGTTGCATTAATGTTCACGCCAATACCTCGCTCGTTCGTTGTTCAGTCACAGATTTCCGCGTTGCGGAAATTACTGGGCAACCTGAGCAATGAACGGGTTAGCGAAGGTGAAGAACAGAGCGATACCAACGCCGATCATGGTCACGGCGTCGAGCAGGCCGGCGACGATGAACATTTTGACCTGCAGCATCGGAACCATTTCCGGCTGACGAGCAGCGCCTTCCAGGAACTTGCCGCCCAGCAGGCCGAAGCCGATGGCGGTACCCAGAGCGCCCAGACCGATCAGCAGAGCAACGGCGATAGCAGTGAGTCCAACTACAGTTTCCATTTTTCCTCCCGACTTTTTTGTCGTGTTGGTTAAAGGTTGAAGCAAGTTAAGGTGGTGAAGCTCTTCTTACGCCCACTCCCATGAGGGAGTGGGCGTACAGAATCTTGGGATCAGTGGCTGTCTTCGTGCGCCATCGACAGGTAGACGATGGTCAGCATCATGAAGATGAAGGCCTGCAGGGTGATGATCAGGATGTGGAACACGGCCCACGCCCAGTTCAGCACGACACCCATGCCGCCCAGCCAGAGAATGCCGGAGCCGAACATCACGGCGATCAGGATGAAGATCAGCTCGCCGGCGTACATGTTGCCGAACAGACGCAGTGCCAGGGATACCGGCTTGGCGATCAGGGTCACGAACTCCAGCAGGAAGTTCACCGGGATCAGGATGATCTGAACCACCATGTTCTTGCTGTTGAACGGGTGCAGGGTCAGTTCGCCGAGGAAGCCGCCGATACCCTTGACCTTGATGCTGTAGAAGATGATCAGCGCGAACACTGCGATCGACATGCCGAAGGTGGCGTTCGGATCGGTAGTGGCCACGGCGCGGAAGAACAGATGCTCATTGCCGGTGACCGCCTGAGCCGCCAGCGGCAGGAAGTCCACGGGCACCAGGTCGATCAGGTTCATCAGGAAGATCCAGACGAACACGGTCAGCGCCAGTGGTGCGATGAGCGGATTACGGCCGTGGAAGGTGTCCTTCACGCTGCCGTCGACGAACTCCACCAGCACTTCAACGAAGTTCTGCAGGCCGCCGGGTTGACCGCTGGTAGCCTTCTTGGCGGCCATGCGGAAGATAAGGATGAACACCAGGCCGAGGAATACGGACCAGCCCAGGGTATCAACGTGGAATGCCCAGAAGCCCATTTCCTTGGCTTGTTCGGCGGTGTGGGCGAACCCCCAGGAACCATCCGGCAGACGACCCAGAGTCAGGTTCTGCAAGTGGTGCTGGATGTAACCCGAAGCGCTTTCTGCTGCCATGTTTGCCTCAATCGCTCTAAGGTCTTGTAAATGTGTTTCGCATCAGCAGGGGTGCCAACCAGCTGACCGCCAGGGTCAGCAGGTAGATGCCGAACAGCGCCAGCGGCGCCAGTGGCTTCACACCTGCGAACGTCAGTGCGAAGAGCACTGCCGTCAGAATCAGTTTTCCCGCCTCACCGGCATAGAAGGACCGGACTATCAGCTGGGCAGAACGCGCTCCGCTGTAACGGAACGCCTTGCGAGCAAAGTACAGATTCGGCAACCACGCAATCAGGCCACCCAATAAGCCGGAATAGCCTGCGACCGATCCCCGGGCAAACCACAGGGTTGCTGCACCGATAAGCAGCAGCACCAGTTGGACGAGCAGCAGGCTAAAAGCCGGCTGGCGATGGAAGGGCAAACGATTGGGCTTGCGGGGTTCCATCTTTACTCACAGTCCTCTGGCGTCGGCTTCACAAATCAACAACTTGGCATACTTTGTGCCGACAAAATTGCGCGCAGAGTATAGGTGGCGCGGCATACCCATTCAACCGTCAGGTAGTGATTTTCCCTAACCCCTACATAGACGTTCGTATCAACGTATGTGGGCGAGTACACCCTGCAACTCGTCGAGGGAGTTGTATCGGATCACCAACTGGCCCTTGCCCTTCTGCCCGTGGCGAATCTGCACGGGAGCGCCCAGGCGCTCAGCCAGGCGCTGTTCCAGACGGCTGATGTCGGGGTCGGTCCTGACCGTTTTGACAGGTTCCTCGGATGTATTGAGCCACTGGCGCACTAGTGCTTCGGTCTGACGCACGGTGAAACCGCGTGCGACAACATGTCGCGCACCCTCAACCTGCCGATTTTCCGGCAGTCCGAGCAATGCGCGGGCATGGCCCATTTCCAGGTCACCATGGGAGAGCAGGGTCTTGATCTCTTCCGGCAGGGCGATCAGCCGCAACAGGTTGGCGACGGTTACGCGGGATTTGCCCACGGCGTCGGCGACCTGTTGCTGGGTCAGCTGGAATTCCTGCTGCAGGCGCTGCAGCGCGGCCGCTTCCTCGATGGGGTTGAGGTCCTCGCGCTGGATGTTCTCGATCAGCGCCATGGCGATGGCAGCTTCATCGGGCACTTCGCGGACCATCGCCGGGATCTTGTCCAGGCCGGCCTGCTGGGTGGCGCGCCAGCGGCGCTCGCCGGCGATGATCTCGTAGCGACCGTTGCCGATGGGGCGCACCACGATGGGCTGCATCACGCCCTGGACCTTGATCGACTGGGCGAGCTCCTCGAGGGCCTGCGGGTCCATGTCGCGGCGGGGCTGGTACTTGCCGCGCTGGATCAGGTCCAGCGGCAGGTGTTGCAGCTCCCTGCTGTCCACCTGAACGGCTTCTTCCTGCAGCGTAGCGGCGCTGGAGCCACTGAGCAGGGCGTCCAGCCCGCGTCCGAGACCTCGTTTCTTGGCGGCCATGCGGGTTCCTTAATCTCTTAGGCGGGTGCGGTGGTGCGGGCGGCACGCTGACGGCGCACCAGCTCGCCGGCCAGCGCCAGGTAGGCGAGGGCACCGCGCGATTGCTTGTCGTAGACCAGCGCCGGCATGCCGAAGCTGGGGGCTTCAGCGAGTCGCACGTTGCGCGGGATCACGGTGGTGTAGAGCTTGTCGCCGAAGTGTTCCTGCAGCTGCGCGCTGACGTCGTTGGTCAGGCTGATGCGCGGGTCGTACATGGTGCGCAGCAGGCCTTCGATCTTCAGCGCCGGGTTCAGGCGCTCGGCGATGCGCTGGATGCTGTTCATCAGGTCGGTCAGCCCTTCCAGTGCGTAGTACTCGCACTGCATGGGGATGATCACGCCGTCCGAGGCGGACAGTGCGTTGACCGTCAGCATCGACAGCGACGGCGGGCAGTCGATGAGGATGAAGTCGTAGTTCTCGCGGATCGGCGCCAGCGCGTGGCGCAGACGATGCTCCTTCATGTCCATCTCCAGCAGCACCACTTCTGCCGCGGTGAGGTCGCGGTTGGCGGGCAGCAGCTGGTAGCCGCCGTGCTCGGAGAACTGCATGGCCTGGGCCAGGTCGCATTCGCCGGTGAGCACGTCGTAGATGGAATGGTCCAGGGACAACTTATCCACACCACTGCCAGTGGTGGCGTTGCCCTGTGGATCGAGGTCGATCAGCAGCACGCGTCGCTTGGTAGCGACCAGCGATGCCGCGAGGTTGATACAGGTCGTGGTCTTGCCGACGCCACCCTTCTGGTTGGCGATCGCGAATACCTTAGCCATGGTTTTCCCCACTCCCCGTCATGCAGTGCGGCGCAGTATCAGCAGATGGCGCTGGCCTTGGCAACCCGGCACCGCCAGAGCGTGTTCGGCTTCGACCCGGAAATCCTCCGGGAGTGCCGCGAGCTCGTCGCTGGGGTGCACGCCTTTCATGGCCAGCCAGTTGGTTCGAGTGTCACCCAGGTGACGCGTCCAGTTCGTGAAGTCTTCGAGGCTGCTGAAAGCCCGGGAGACGATCCCGTTGAACGGCTGCTCGGGCTGGAAGGCTTCCACCCTGCTGTGGATAACCTGCAGGTTGTCGAGCTTGAGCTCCAGCTTCACCTGGGTCAGGAAGCGGGTCTTCTTGCCATTGCTGTCCAGCAGGGTCAGGGACTTTGCGGGGTACAGGATGGCCAGCGGTATGCCGGGCATGCCTCCACCGCTGCCGACATCCAGCCAGCGCTCACCGCCGGCGGCTTCGAATTGCGCGACGATGCTCAGGCTGTCGAGCAGGTGGCGCGAGACCATTTCATCCACATCGCGCACGGCGGTGAGGTTGTAGGCCTTGTTCCACTTGGCCAGCAGGGCCAGGTAGTCCAGCAGGCGTTGCTGGGCAACGGCGTCGATATCCAGGCCGAGCGTCTGGATGCCACGCGCGAGTTCGTCGGCGTGGCGGGCAGTGACCAGGGACATCAGGCGCTCTGCTCCAGCTGACGGCCGGACGAGCGCTTCTTCAGATGGATCAGCAACAGGGAAATCGCCGCCGGGGTCACGCCCGGGATGCGGCCGGCCTGACCGAGGGTTTCCGGTCGGGCATTACCCAGCTTGAGCTGGATCTCCTTCGACAGCCCGGAAATGGACTGGTAGTCGATATCCACAGGCAGGCGGGTGTCCTCGCTGGCACGCAGGCGAGCGATCTCTTCCTGCTGGCGATCGATGTAGCCGGCGTACTTGGTGCGGATCTCCACCTGTTCGGCGACCTGCGGGTCTTCTGCGCCAGCGCCGGTCACTTCGGCCAGGCTGGCGTAGTCGATTTCCGGTCGGGCCAGCAGGTTGAGCAGGTTGTATTCATGGGCCAGCGGCGTACCGAAGCGCTCGGCGATGGCATCGCCCTGCGCAGTGTTCGGGCGAACCCAGGTGCTCTTCAGACGCTGCTCTTCACGCTCGATACCTTCGCGCTTGGCTTCGAATACTGCCCAGCGCTCGTCGTCGATCAGACCCAGCTCGCGGCCTTTCTCGGTCAGGCGCAGGTCGGCATTGTCCTCGCGCAGGATCAGCCGGTATTCGGCGCGCGACGTGAACATGCGGTACGGCTCCTGGGTGCCGAGGGTGATCAGGTCGTCGACCAGTACGCCGATGTAGGCCTCGTCACGACGCGGGCACCAGCTGTCGCGGCCTTGCGAACGCAGTGCGGCGTTGGTGCCGGCGAGCAGGCCCTGGGCGCCGGCTTCTTCGTAGCCGGTGGTGCCGTTGATCTGGCCAGCGAAGAACAGGCCGTCGATGACCTTGGTTTCCAGGCTGTACTTCAGGTCGCGCGGATCGAAGTAGTCGTACTCGATGGCGTAGCCCGGACGGACGATGTGTGCGTTCTCCATGCCGCGGATAGAACGAACGATATCCAGTTGCACGTCGAAGGGCAGCGAAGTGGAGATGCCGTTCGGATAAAGCTCGTGCGTGGTCAGGCCCTCGGGTTCGAGGAAGACCTGATGGCTGTCCTTGTCGGCGAAGCGATGGATCTTGTCTTCGATCGACGGGCAGTAACGCGGGCCGACACCTTCGATCACACCGGAGTACATGGGCGAGCGATCGAGGTTGGACGCGATGATCTCGTGGGTCCGCGAGTTGGTGTGGGTGATCCAGCAACTGACCTGGCGCGGATGCATTTCCCTGGAACCGAGGAAGGACATCACCGGAATCGGGGTATCGCCCGGTTGTTCGGTCATCACGCTGAAATCGACGCTGCGACCATCGATGCGCGGAGGCGTCCCGGTCTTCAGGCGACCGACACGCAGGGGCAGCTCGCGAAGGCGCTTGGCCAGGGCGATGGAGGGCGGATCGCCTGCGCGGCCGCCGGAGTAATTCTGCAGACCGATGTGGATAAGTCCGCCGAGGAAGGTACCGGCGGTGAGCACGACGTTATCCGCATGGAATTTCAGACCCATCTGGGTCACCACGCCGCGCACCTGATCCTGCTCGACGATCAGGTCATCGCAGGATTGCTGGAATATCCAGAGGTTGGGCTGGTTCTCGAGGATTTCACGCACCGCTGCCTTGTAGAGGATGCGGTCTGCCTGTGCACGAGTAGCGCGTACGGCCGGGCCCTTGCGGCTGTTCAGTACGCGGAACTGGATGCCGCCTTTATCGGTAGCCAGCGCCATGGCGCCGCCCAGGGCATCGATTTCCTTGACCAGATGGCTCTTGCCGATCCCACCGATGGCGGGGTTGCAGCTCATCTGGCCGAGGGTTTCCACATTGTGGGTGAGCAGCAGCGTCTTCACGCCCATGCGTGCAGCCGCTAATGCGGCCTCTGTGCCGGCATGGCCGCCGCCGATCACGATCACGTCAAAACGGGAAGGGAAATCCACCACGCACCTCGTGCCTGTTGATCAAGGAGAAAGAAGAGAGCCGGACAGTATAGGGGTTAAGGGCTTTCGATTGAAGGCGCTGAACAAAAAACAGCCAATCGGTTTTGTTCGACGCTATAGAAAATAAAAGAGAGGAACTTTTTTAAATCTTTTTAGAGCTTGTGTTTATGTATGGTGAAGCGGTTTTCTGTGGATAAGCTGATGCAGGCCTTGAATCATCACTGTTTCAGCCGATAACAACCCTGTGTCGATGCTGTCAGGTTGCAGGGGATCTCCCGTGTTCAGCCTGTGGATGAAGTGCCATGTTATCAACAGGTGGATTTATCAACAGGATGGTGCAGGGGTTGTCTACTGAGCTGTACGGTACTTTTCCACAAGGTTCACGAACGCCTGTGGAAGGCGTCTTTTATTCTCTGAAAGCCACGTATCACTAGGCTTAAGATGAATTCATGGCTGTGGATAGATGTTCCAGAGGGAAAACGGAGGCAGCAGGACGCGCGGCGACGGAATGGCTCCGTCACCGGTAGGGAAAGGCCGGGTTGTGGATTACTTGCCGATGCAGAAGCTGGAGAAGATTCGGCCCAGAAGGTCGTCCGGCGTGAAGGCGCCGGTAATCTCGCCAAGTGCCTGCTGGGCCTGGCGCAGGTCCTCGGCCAGCAGTTCGCCCGCGCCGCTCAGGGTGAGCTGTGCGCGGCCGTGTTCGAGGCTGTCTCCTGCCTGGCGCAGGGCCTCGAGGTGCCGCCGGCGGGCGCTGAAGCTGCTCTCGGCGGTCTGCTCGAAGCCCATGCAGGCCTTCAGGTGTTCGCGCAGCAGGTCCAGGCCATTACCGGAACGGGCTGATAGAGTGATCGTAACGTGGCCGTCAGCGCTCTCTTCCAGCCCGATGCACTCTGTGGATAAATCCGCCTTGTTGCGGATCAGGGTCACGTGCGCCGGATCAGGGCGGCTGTCGAGGAACTCTGGCCACAGCGCGAAGGGGTCGCTGGCTTCCGGTGCGGTGGAGTCGACAACCAGGAGTACCCGGTCGGCTTCGTTGATCGCCTTTAGCGCGCGTTCCACGCCGATCTTTTCCACATGGTCGTCGGTGCTGCGCAGGCCGGCGGTATCGATGATGTGCAGCGGCATGCCGTCGATGTGGATATGTTCGCGCAGCACGTCGCGGGTGGTGCCGGCGATATCGGTGACGATGGCGGCTTCGCGGCCGGCCAGAGCGTTCAGCAGGCTCGATTTGCCGGCGTTGGGACGTCCGGCGATCACCACGGTCATGCCATCGCGCAGCAGCGCGCCCTGGCCAGCCTCGCGCAGCACCGAGGCAAGTTCTGCGCGCACCGCATCCAGTTGCGACAGCACATGTCCATCGGCGAGGAAGTCGATTTCCTCTTCCGGGAAGTCGATGGCGGCCTCGACATACATGCGCAGGCCGATCAATTGATCGGTCAGGCTGTGCACACGGCGGGAGAATTCCCCTTGCAGTGAACGCACGGCATTGCGCGCAGCCTGGGCCGAGCTGGCTTCGATAAGGTCGGCGATGGCTTCTGCCTGGGCCAGGTCGAGCTTGTCATTGAGGAACGCGCGTTCGCTGAACTCACCCGGACGGGCCTGGCGCGCTCCCAGCTCCAGGCAACGTTGCAGCAGCATATCCATCACCACCGGGCCGCCGTGGCCCTGGAGCTCAAGCACATCCTCGCCGGTGAAGGAATTCGGGCCGGGGAAGAAGAGCAGCAGGCCTTCGTCGATGACGTCGCCATCATCGGCATGGAACGGCCCGTAGTGCGCATGGCGCGGCTGCGGCTCGCGTCCGCTCAGGGTAATGGCCATGGCGCGGGCACGGGGGCCGGAGACGCGGACGATGCCCACCCCACCACGGCCCTGAGCGGTGGCGACGGCGGCGATGGTTTCACGGGCTGTATTCATGTCGGCGGTCTCGCGGTGGTGTTCATGGCGCGCGGGAAAGCAAAGTTATCCACATAGCAAAACGCCCCACGAGGGGGCGTCTTGTCGATCGGTGTCAGGCTGCGATATCAGGCGGAAGCCTTCTTCGCGGCAGCCTCGATCCGACGGGTAATGTACCACTGCTGCGCGATGGACAGGCAGTTGTTCACAACCCAGTACAGAACCAGGCCGGCCGGGAACCACAGGAAGAAGAAGGTGAAGATGATCGGCATCAGCTTCATCACCTTGGCCTGCATGGGGTCCGGCGGAGTCGGGTTGAGCATCTGCTGAACCAGCATGGTGGCGCCCATGATGATCGGCAGGATGAAGAACGGATCCTTCACCGACAGGTCGACGATCCAACCCAGCCACGGGGCCTGGCGCATCTCGACGCTTTCCAGGAGTACCCAGTACAGGGAGAGGAAGACCGGCATCTGCACCAGGATCGGCAGGCAGCCGCCCAGCGGATTGATCTTCTCCTTCTTGTACAGCTCCATCATCGCCTGGGACATCTTCTGGCGATCGTCGCCATGCTGTTCCTTCAGGGCGGCCAGTTTCGGCGACACGGCGCGCATGCGGGCCATGGAGCGGTAGCTGGCAGCCGACAGCGGGAAGAAGGCCAGTTTGATGACGATGGTCAGGAAGATGATCGACCAGCCCCAGTTACCTACCAGGTTGTGGATATGTTGCAGCAGCCAGAAGATCGGCTGGGCGATGAACCACAGCGGACCGTAGTCGACGGTCAGTTCCAGGCCCGGGGAGAGTTCCTTCAGGTACGCCTGCAGTTTGGGGCCGGCGTACAGGGTCATGCTGGTTTCGCCCTTGGCACCCGGCGCAACCGTCAGGTTGGGGCCGGTGTAGCCGACGATGTAGTTGCCCTGGGCGTCCTTGCGGGTCATCACGCTGTGGGTATCGCCCTTGGCGGGGACCCAGGCGGTGACGAAGTAGTGCTGCAGCCAGGCTACCCAGCCACCCTGGACGGTTTCCTTGAACTGCTCCTTGTCCATGTCCTTCATGGACACTTTTACGTAGGGCTTTTCAGGGGTCCAGACCGCGGCGCCGAGGTAAGTCGACACACCGGTAGCGGTGGTGGAGGACGGGTCGACGCTGGCGTCACGCTTGAGCTGGGCGAACAGCGAGGCGCTCCACGGTTTGTCGCTCTGGTTGTCGATCAGGTAGCTCACGCCGACCTGATAGGCATTGGGGTTGATGCACTCGAGCTTCTTCTGCGCCTTTTCCTTCTCGGTGCAGTCGTTTTTCAGGCCGCGGTGGAAGGTGAAGCGCTTGATGTAGCTGACGCCGTCCTGTGCATAAGTCAGGTCGACGACCATCTGGTCCTGGCCGTCCGCCAGTTCGTAGACGGGTTTAGCCGAAGCGTAGAGCGGGCGCCCGCTGGCAGCGGCGTCCGGACCATTGGCACCGGTCAGGCCGCTCTGGGCCAGATAGGTACGCTGGTTGTCACGCTCGAACAGCGGGAACGGCACATCCGGGCGGTCCTGGCGCAGCGGGTACTGGGTCAGGCCGAGTCTGATCACGTCGCCACCGCGCGGGTCGATGGTCAGGTCCAGAACATCGGTCTTCACGCGGATCAGTTGTTCGCTGGCTACCGCCGGCTTCTGCTCGTTGGGCAGGCTGGCCTGTGCGTTCTGCGTGGTGGGTACGTCAGCGTTGGCCGCGTTGCCGGCAGGCACGGAAGTGTCCGGCAGGCCTTCAGTCTGATTGAAGGTCGCGGTCTGCGCCGGCAGTTCGGGCTGGCCGTAGTCCTTGTTCCACTGGAGAACCAGCGCGTAGGACACGATTGCCAGGGCGACGAATAGGATTGAACGTTTGATGTCCATGGTTACTCGGCCGTCGAGGAAGGGGCGGGCTTGGAAGGGTCTGGCGGTACCGGATCGTAGCCACCGGGGTGCCAGGGATGGCAGCGGCCTAGGCGACGAGCGGCCAGCCAGCCACCACGCAGGAAGCCATGGATTTCAATGGCCTCCTGCGCGTAGCAGGAACAGCTGGGGTAGAAACGACAGTGCCTGCCCATCATGGGACTGATGGCGTAGCGGTAAAACTGGATCAGTAACAGCGCCAGTCTACGCATGGGAACTGTCGGCCACTCCCGGGGATTCTGTCGCAGGTTCCGGATTTGGCCGATTGCGCAACAGGCGCTTCCAGAGTTTGCCGAACTGCTGATGCAGCTCCGGATTCTCCAGATCGCCAAGGCCCTTGCGCGCGATCACCACGATATCCAGACCAGCCAGCTTCTGCTGGTTGAGGCGGAAGGAATCGCGGAGAAGACGTTTAAGGCGGTTACGCTCGACGGCGAGCTTGACGTTCTTTTTGCCGATCACCAGGCCGAGGCGGGGATGATCGAGACCGTTTTCGCGCGCCAGCAGCAGAATGTGCTTGCCGGGAACCTTGGAGGTGGGGGAGTCGAAGACTGCTGTGAATTGCCGGGCTGTCAGAAGACGTTTTTTCCGGCTGAAATCTTGACTCACCACCTGTGTCGGGCAAATCAGACGGTCAGACGCTTGCGGCCCTTGGCGCGACGACGCGACAGAACCTGACGACCGTTCTTGGTGGCCATGCGAGCGCGGAAGCCGTGAACGCGAGCGCGCTTGAGGGTGCTGGGTTGGAAAGTACGTTTCATGATTCGGTACCTGGGTTTGACGACATGAGGTCGCAGTGACCCCGTTTAAAGAGACCGGCGATTCTAGTGAAATCACGCGGTCAGGTCAATTTCCAACCAGCATCGGAAACAAAATCTATAGAAAGGAAGGAAATCTCTTTCTTTAAAGATTGAAGCGATGATTATGTTTATGCAGGCACCTGCCTGTGCATAACTCATCCCAGGGTACGGGGTGAGCGGGCCGCGGCCAATGATAACCTTGTCGGGAAGTGGTGTGCGGCTTGTGGGGAGCCGGTTGGAAAGCTGGGTATGGAATGCAGATTTTTCCACAGGGATTTTTTCCACAGATTGATCCCCTGCGTCGTCCCCTGCCCCATCAAGCTGTTATCCACAAGGTTCAAGGCGCTATTACCCGACCGCCGGTAAAATCATTAACACCTTGATTTTGCTTGTGTCCTGGCACGCTTAACTGTGGATAAGTTGGTCTGGCGGGGATACAATGGCGGTCTGTTTCGCTTTGCGACTTCTTTTGGGGGATATCCGTGTCCGTGGAACTTTGGCAGCAGTGCGTGGAGCTTCTGCGCGACGAGCTGCCGTCCCAGCAATTCAACACCTGGATTCGTCCTTTGCAGGTCGAGGCCGAAGGGGAAGAGTTGCGCGTCTACGCACCCAACCGCTTCGTACTCGACTGGGTCAATGAGAAGTACATGGGGCGCCTGCTGGAGCTGCTGGGCGAGCGTGGCAATGGCCAGATCCCGGCGATTTCGCTGCTGATCGGCAGTCGCCGTAGCCGCACGCCCAGGCCGGCCCTGGTACCGACGCCTCAGGTCAACGTGCAACCGGTCGCGCAACCGGCGGTGGCGCCGATGTCCTTTGCTCCGGCGCCCGTCGCGATGCCTGTTTCCGAGCCCCAGCCAATCCAGGCGGCGCCGGTGCAGACCATCGCCGATCTCGACGAATCTAGCCCGGGGATCGACCCGCTGGCGGCCGCGATGCCCGCAGCTGCCGTGCGCACCGAGCGCAACGTGCAGGTAGAAGGTGCGCTCAAGCACACCAGCTACCTCAACCGCACCTTTACCTTCGAGAACTTCGTCGAGGGTAAATCGAACCAGTTGGCCCGCGCGGCAGCCTGGCAGGTAGCGGACAACCTCAAGCACGGCTACAACCCGCTCTTCCTTTATGGGGGCGTCGGCCTGGGTAAAACCCACTTGATGCACGCTGTGGGTAACCACCTGCTGAAGAAGAATCCCAATGCCAAGGTCGTGTACCTGCATTCGGAACGCTTCGTCGCGGACATGGTGAAAGCGCTGCAGCTGAATGCCATCAACGAGTTCAAGCGTTTCTACCGTTCGGTGGACGCTCTGCTGATCGACGATATTCAGTTCTTCGCCCGCAAGGAGCGTTCCCAGGAAGAGTTTTTCCACACCTTCAACGCCCTCCTCGAAGGCGGCCAGCAGGTCATCCTGACCAGCGACCGTTACCCGAAGGAAATCGAAGGCCTGGAAGAGCGCCTGAAGTCACGCTTCGGCTGGGGCCTGACGGTGGCCGTGGAGCCGCCGGAACTGGAAACCCGCGTGGCGATCCTGATGAAGAAGGCCGAGCAGGCCAAGGTCGAGTTGCCGCATGACGCTGCGTTCTTCATCGCCCAGCGCATTCGCTCCAACGTGCGAGAGCTGGAAGGCGCGCTGAAGCGCGTGATCGCTCACTCCCATTTCATGGGGAGGCCGATCACCATCGAGCTGATCCGCGAGTCGCTGAAGGATCTGCTGGCCCTGCAGGACAAGCTGGTCAGCATCGACAACATCCAACGCACTGTCGCCGAGTACTACAAGATCAAGATCGCCGACCTGCTGTCCAAGCGCCGTTCGCGCTCGGTGGCGCGTCCGCGCCAGGTTGCCATGGCACTTTCCAAGGAACTGACCAACCACAGCCTGCCGGAGATCGGCGTGGCCTTCGGCGGTCGGGATCACACCACGGTGCTGCACGCCTGTCGTAAGATCGCTCAACTCAAGGAATCCGACGCGGATATCCGCGAGGACTACAAGAACCTGCTGCGTACTCTGACCACCTGACGCAGCCTCACGAGGCAAGGGACTAGACCATGCATTTCACTATTCAACGCGAAGCTCTGTTGAAACCCCTGCAGCTGGTCGCTGGCGTCGTCGAGCGCCGCCAGACGCTGCCGGTTCTTTCCAACGTCCTGCTGGTCGTCGAAGGTCAGCAACTGTCGCTCACCGGTACCGACCTCGAAGTCGAGCTGGTTGGCCGTGTCACGCTGGAAGACGCCGCTGAGCCGGGCGAAATCACCGTGCCGGCGCGAAAGCTGATGGACATCTGCAAGAGCCTGCCCAGCGATGCCGTGATCGATATCCGCGTCGACGAGCAGAAGCTCCTGGTGAAAGCCGGCCGCAGCCGCTTCACCCTCTCCACCCTGCCCGCCAATGACTTCCCCACGGTGGAAGAAGGCCCGGGCTCGCTGACTTTCAGCCTGGTGCAGAGCAAGCTGCGTCGCCTGATCGATCGCACCAGCTTCGCCATGGCGCAGCAGGATGTTCGCTATTACCTCAACGGCATGCTGCTGGAAGTCGGTGGCGGTACCTTGCGCGCCGTGGCTACTGACGGTCACCGCCTGGCCATGTGCTCGCTGAGCAATGGCGTGCCGGAAGCACAGGATCGCCATCAGGTGATCGTGCCGCGTAAAGGCATCCTCGAACTGGCTCGTTTGTTGACCGAGCAGGATGGCGAAGTCTCCATCGTTCTTGGCCAGCACCACATCCGCGCGACCACTGGCGAGTTCACCTTCACGTCCAAACTGGTGGACGGCAAGTTCCCCGATTACGAGCGTGTGCTGCCCAAAGGCGGTGACAAGCTGGTGATTGGTGATCGCCAGGTGCTACGTGAAGCCTTCAGCCGTACCGCGATTCTTTCCAATGAGAAGTACCGTGGTATCCGTCTGCAGCTTTCCAACGGCCTCCTGAAAATCCAGGCGAACAACCCGGAGCAGGAAGAGGCGGAAGAAGAAGTGCAGGTCGACTACAACGGCGGCAGCCTGGAAATCGGCTTCAACGTCAGCTATCTGCTGGACGTCCTGGGTGTGATGGGTACCGAGCAGGTACGCATGATCCTCTCTGACTCCAACAGCAGTGCGCTGCTGCAGGAAGCGGACAACGACGATTCTGCCTACGTCGTCATGCCGATGCGCCTCTGACGCGTATCGATGTCCCTTACCCGCCTTTCGGTCACCGCGGTGCGCAACCTGCACCCGGTGACCTTCTCCCCCTCCCCCCGCATCAACATCCTCTACGGCGAAAACGGCAGCGGCAAGACCAGCGTGCTGGAAGCCATCCATCTGCTCGGCCTCGCGCGCTCCTTCCGCAGCATGCGTCTGCAACCTGTCATCCAGTACGAAGAACCGGCCTGCACGGTGTTCGGACAGGTGCGCCTGGGGAATGGCTTCGATAGCAGTCTGGGGGTTTCGCGGGATCGCCAGGGTGAGTTCCAGATTCGTATCGATGGGCAGAATGCACGCAGTGCTGCCCAGCTCGCCGAGACCTTGCCGCTGCAGCTGATCAATCCGGACAGTTTCCGTCTGCTGGAAGGTGCGCCGAAGATTCGCCGGCAGTTTCTCGACTGGGGTGTGTTCCACGTGGAACAACGCTTCATGGTCGCCTGGCAAAGACTGCAGAAGGCCCTGCGGCAGCGGAACTCGTGGCTCCGACATGGTAGACTGGACGGTGCTTCGCAAGCTGCGTGGGACAGGGAATTATGCTCGGCGAGCGACGAAATCGATGCGTATCGTCGGTCCTATATCCAGGCCTTGAAGCCCCAGTTCGAGCGCACTCTGGCCGAGCTCATCCAGCTCAATGACCTGACGCTCAGCTATTACCGGGGATGGGACAAGGAACGCGAATTGAGCGAGGTGCTGTCGTCCAGCCTGTTGCGTGATCAGCAGATGGGCCACACCCAGGCGGGGCCCCAACGGGCGGACCTGCGAATTCGTCTGGGAGGACACAATGCCGCGGAGATCTTGTCCCGCGGTCAACAGAAATTGGTGGTCTGCGCGTTGCGGATCGCCCAGGGGCATTTGATCAACCAGGCGAAGCGCGGGCAATGCGTCTACCTGGTGGACGATCTCCCCTCCGAATTGGATGAGAAGCATCGGTTGTCTTTGTGCCGACTTCTCGAAGATCTGGGTTGCCAGGTATTCATCACCTGCGTCGATCCGCACTTATTGAAAGACGGCTGGCAAATGGAAACGCCGGTGTCGATGTTCCACGTGGAACATGGGCGCGTCTCTCAGGACACTACCATCGGGAGTGAAGAATGAGCGAGAACACCTACGACTCTTCCAGTATCAAGGTACTGAAGGGGCTGGACGCCGTACGTAAGCGTCCGGGCATGTACATCGGTGATACCGACGACGGCACTGGCCTGCACCACATGGTATTCGAGGTCGTGGACAACTCGATCGACGAAGCGCTGGCGGGCTACTGCAGCGAGATCAGCATCACCATTCACACCGATGAATCCATCACCGTGCGCGACAACGGTCGCGGCATTCCGGTGGATATCCACAAGGAAGAAGGGGTCTCCGCGGCCGAGGTCATCATGACCGTCCTTCACGCCGGCGGTAAGTTCGACGACAACAGCTACAAGGTTTCCGGCGGTCTGCACGGCGTAGGTGTGTCGGTGGTGAACGCCCTCTCCCACGAGCTGCGCCTGACCATCCGCCGCGAAGGCAAGGTCTGGGAACAGGTTTATCACCACGGCGTCCCGCAATTCCCGCTGCGCCCAGTGGGCGATACCGAAGGTTCGGGCACAGAGGTTCACTTCAAGCCCTCTCCGGAAACCTTCCACAATATCCACTTCAGCTGGGACATCCTGGCCAAGCGGATCCGTGAACTGTCCT
This sequence comes from Pseudomonas multiresinivorans, assembly GCF_012971725.1. Classification (NCBI taxonomy): domain Bacteria; kingdom Pseudomonadati; phylum Pseudomonadota; class Gammaproteobacteria; order Pseudomonadales; family Pseudomonadaceae; genus Pseudomonas; species Pseudomonas multiresinivorans. Next base: position 600,440 of record NZ_CP048833.1, on the reverse strand, counting down.
TCCTGAACTCCGGCGTGGGCATCGTCCTGCGCGATGAGCGTGCCGGCAAGGAAGAGCTGTTCAAGTACGAGGGCGGCCTGCGCGCCTTCGTCGAATACCTGAACACCAACAAGACCGCGGTGAACCAGGTCTTCCACTTCAACTGCCAGCGTGAAGAAGACGGTGTCGGCGTGGAAGTTGCCCTGCAGTGGAACGACAGCTTCAACGAGAACATCCTCTGCTTCACCAACAACATTCCCCAGCGTGACGGCGGTACTCACCTGGCGGGCTTCCGCTCTGCCCTCACCCGTCACCTGAACAACTACATCGAACAGGAAGGCCTGGCGAAGAAGTTCAAGATCGCCACCACTGGCGACGACGCCCGTGAAGGTCTGACTGCGATTATTTCGGTGAAGGTGCCGGATCCGAAGTTCAGTTCCCAGACCAAGGACAAGCTGGTTTCCTCGGAGGTGAAGACCGCCGTGGAACAGGAGATGGGCAAGTACTTCGCCGACTTCCTGCTGGAGAACCCGAACGAAGCCAAGGCTGTGGTCGGGAAGATGATCGACGCCGCCCGCGCCCGTGAAGCCGCGCGCAAGGCTCGTGAGATGACCCGCCGCAAGGGCGCGCTGGATATCGCCGGCCTGCCGGGCAAGCTCGCCGACTGCCAGGAGAAGGACCCCGCCCTCTCCGAACTGTACATCGTGGAAGGTGACTCCGCGGGCGGTTCTGCCAAGCAGGGCCGTAACCGCAAGACCCAGGCCATCCTGCCGCTCAAAGGCAAGATCCTCAACGTCGAGAAGGCTCGCTTCGACAAGATGCTGTCCTCCCAGGAGGTCGGAACGCTGATCACTGCGCTGGGCTGCGGTATCGGTCGCGAGGAGTACAACATCGACAAGCTGCGTTACCACAACATCATCATCATGACCGATGCTGACGTCGACGGTTCGCACATCCGTACCCTGCTGCTGACCTTCTTCTTCCGTCAGCTGCCGGAGCTGGTCGAGCGCGGCTACATCTACATCGCCCAGCCGCCGCTGTACAAGGTCAAGCGTGGCAAGCAGGAGCAGTACATCAAGGACGACGTGGCCATGGAAGAGTACATGACCCAGTCGGCCCTCGAAGAGGCCAGCGTGCACGTCAACGAAAGCGCCCCGGGCCTGTCCGGCGAAGCGCTGGAGAAGCTGGTCAACGAGTACCGCACCGTCATGCGTACGCTGTCCCGCCTGTCCCGTCTCTATCCGCAGGACCTGACCGAGCACTTCGTCTACCTGCCGCGCATCGAAGTCGACCAACTGGGCGATCAGGCTGCCATGCAGGGCTGGCTGGACCAGTACCAGGCTCGCCTGAAGGCCGCGGAGAAATCCGGTCTGGTCTACAAGGTCAACCTGCGGGAAGACCGCGAGCGTCACCTGTGGCTGCCGGAGGTCGAAATGGTTGCCCACGGCCTGTCGAGCTACGTCACCTTCAACCGCGACTTCTTCGCCAGCAATGACTACCGCTCGGTGACCGAGCTGGGCGCCAAGCTGAACAGCCTGTTGGAAGAAGGCGCCTATGTGCAGAAGGGCGAGCGCAAGAAGGCCGTCAGCAGCTTCAAGGAAGCCCTGGAGTGGCTGATGACCGAAGGCACCAAGCGTCACAGCATCCAGCGATACAAGGGACTGGGCGAGATGAACCCGGACCAGCTGTGGGAAACCACCATGGACCCGAACGTGCGCCGCATGCTGAAGGTGACCATCGAGGATGCCATCGCCGCCGACCAGCTGTTCAACACCCTGATGGGCGATGCCGTGGAGCCGCGCCGCGACTTCATCGAGAGCAACGCCCTGGCGGTGTCCAACCTGGACGTCTGATTCGGGAAAGCTACAGGCAAAAAGAAAGGGCCCTTCGGGGCCCTTTTCTTTTGTCGGCAGGAGCGTCAGGAGGCTTCGGCGACTGTCTGCGGTGTGGCATCGGCTGGCAGCTCGCCCATTTCGCGCAGGGTCTGCGCAACCCAGTTCTCGGCGCGCTGGTTGAGTTCAGTAATGGCGCGTGCGCCCTCGCCTTCTGCATACATGGCGGGGCCGATCACCACCTGGATGGTGCCGGGGATCTTCGCCCAGCCGTTCTTCGGCCAGCAGTGCCCGGCGTTGTGCGCGATCGGCAGAACCGGCAGGTTGGCGTTGACCGCCAGCGCCGCGCCGCCGCGGGAGAACTTGCCGATCTGGCCCGTGGGAACGCGGGTGCCTTCCGGGAAGATCAGTACCCAGGCGCCCTGCTTGAGGCGTTCGTCGCCCTGCTTGGCGATCTGCTTGAGGGCCAGCTTCGGCTGGTCGCGGTTGATCGCAATGGGCTTGAGCAGCGCCATGGCCCAGCCGAAGAAGGGAACGAACAGCAGCTCGCGCTTGAGCACCTGGCTGAGTGGCTCGAAGTAGCCGGTGAGGAAGAAGGTCTCCCAGGTGCTCTGGTGCTTGGCGAGGATCACGCAGGGCTGGTCCGGGATGTTCTCCGCGCCCTTGAGTTCGTAGCGCACGCCTACCATCACGCCGGCGAGCCAGACGGCGAACTTGCACCAGGCCTGCGCGATGAATCGGTAGCGCGCGCGGAATGGCAGGAAGGGCGCGATGAGCAGGCTGAGGGTGCCCCAGACGAAGGCGCTGGACGACAGCAGCAGGTAGAAGAGAACGGTTCTGATGGCCTGCACTATCGACATGGGAGATGGATCCTCAGGAAAGTAGGTGGTCGGCAACCGCTGCCAGATCGTCGAATACCAGCGTGCCTTCAGGCAACGACTTGGCCAACGTACGCTCGCCCTTGCCGGTCTTTACCAACACGGGCAGACAATCGACGGCCAGCGCGGCGTCCAGGTCACCCCGGCTGTCACCAACGAACCAGACTCCTTTCAGATCTGCGCGGTAGTGCTGGGCTATCTGTCGCAGCATACCGGGTTTCGGCTTGCGGCAGTCGCAGCCGTCGTCGGGACCATGGGGACAGTAGACCACCATCCCGAGTTCACCGCCCTGCTCCGCCACCAGTTCGCGCAGGCGCGCGTGCATGCTTTCCAGCGTCGCCAGGTCGTAATAGCCGCGGGCGATGCCGGACTGGTTGGTGGCCACGGCTACGGTCCAGCCGGCTTTGCTGAGGCGCGCGATGGCGGTGATGGCGCTGGGGATCGGAATCCACTCGGCGAGGGATTTGATGTAGTCGTCGGAATCCTGGTTGATGACGCCGTCGCGATCGAGGATCAGTAGCTTCATGGGGGCTTCGGTAAGTCAGACGCGTGGAGGAGTCGGAAACGAAAAAGCCGGGAGTCCGTTACGGCGAACCGCTTCGAACTCCCGGCTTCCTCAGGCAGGCATCAACCCAGCAGCGAGATGTCGGCGACGCCGAGGAACAGCCCGCGCAGCTTGGCCAGCAGCGCGTAGCGGTTGGCCTTCACGGCGCTGTCGTCCGCGTTGACCAGCACTTCCTCGAAGAAGGCATCGACCGGCGCGCGCAACGCCGCCAGTTGGGCCAGGGCTGCACGATAATCGCGAGCCGCGGCCAGCGGGGCTACTTCCGCTTCGGCGCTTGCCACGGCGCTGCCAAGGGCCTTCTCGGCGGTCTCGGCGAACAGGCTGGCGTTGACGGCGGCAGGCACGTCGCCTTCGGCCTTGGCCAGGATGTTCGACACGCGCTTGTTGGCGGCGGCCAGGGCGGCTGCTTCAGGCAACTGGCGGAACGCCTGAACGGCCTGCACGCGCTGGTCGAAGTCCAGCGGAGCGGTCGGCTTGAGCGCGCGCACGGCCTGGTATACGGCTACGTCCACGCCTTCGTCCTCGTAGCGAGCACGCAGGCGGTCGAAGACGAAGTCCTGTACCTGCTCGGACAGACCCTCGGCCTTCACCTTGTCGCCGTACTGGGCCACGGCGACGCCGATGGCATCGACCAGATCCAGGTCCAGCTGCTTCTCGATGAGGATGCGCAGCACGCCCAGGGCGGCACGGCGCAGGGCGTACGGGTCCTTGCTGCCGGTGGGCAGCATGCCGATGCCGAAGATGCCGACCAGGGTGTCAAGTTTGTCGGCCACGGCGACCGCGGCACCGGTCAGGGTGCCCGGCAGTTCCGCGCCAGCGCCGCGCGGCATGTACTGCTCGTTCAGCGCCAGGGCGACGTCCTTGGCTTCGCCACCGGCAGTGGCGTAGTAGTAACCGGCGATGCCTTGCATCTCGGGGAACTCGCCGACCATCTCGGTGGCCAGGTCGCACTTGGAGAGGATGCCGGCGCGGGCGGCGTTGGTCGCGTCACCGCCGATGTGCTCGGCGATGTAGGCGGCCAGCTTGGACACGCGCTCGGCCTTCTCGTAGACGGTGCCGAGCTGGGCCTGGAACACCACGTTCTTCAGGCGAGCGTTGAAGGCTTCCAGCGGCTGCTTCTGGTCCTGTTTGAAGAAGAATTCGGCGTCGGTCAGGCGCGGGCGCACGACCTTCTCGTTGCCGGAAACAATGTTCTCCGGCGCCTTGCTCTCGACGTTGGCCACGGTGATGAAGCGCGGCAGCAGCTTGCCGTTGGCATCCAGCAGGCAGAAGTACTTCTGGTTGTCCTGCATGGTGGTGATCAGGGCTTCCTGCGGCACGGCGAGGAAGCGCTCCTCGAAGGAGCACACCAGCGGCACCGGCCACTCGACCAGCGCGGTCACTTCATCCAGCAGGTCGGCCGGGACGATGGCGCTGCCCTTCTGCTCGGCGGCCAGTTCGGCAACGCGCCTGGAGATGATCTCGCGGCGCTCGGCGAAGTCGGCCAGCACGTGGGCACTGCGCAGGTCTTCCAGGTAGTTGGCCGGAGCGGTGATGCGCACGTTGGCCGGATTGTGGAAGCGATGGCCGCGGGATTCGCGACCGGCTTTCTTGGTGAGGATCTCGCAGTCGACGACGTCATCGCCGAACAGCATCACCAGCCACTGGGTCGGACGCACGAACTCTTCGCGACGGGCAGCCCAGCGCATGCGCTTGGGAATCGGCAGCTCGTTCAGCGAGGTTTCGACGATGCCCGGCAGCAGGCCAACGGCGGGCTGGCCGGCGATGGTCTGGCTGAATTTCAGCTTCGGGCCGCTCTTGTCGATCAGTTCCAGGTCCACGCCGCACTTCTTGGCGAAGCCCAGGGCGGCCTGGGTCGGGTTGCCGCTGGCGTCGAAGGCAGCCTGCACCGGCGGGCCGTCGAGGTTCACGGTGCGGTCGGGCTGCTGCACGGCAAGCTGGTCGATCTGCACGGCCAGGCGGCGCGGCGCGGCGTAGCAGCGTGCGGCGGCGTAGGTCAGGCCAGCGGCCTTCAGGCCCTTCTCGATGCCGGCCAGGAAGGCTTCACCGAGGCTCTTCAGCGCCTTGGGTGGCAGCTCTTCAGTGCCCAGTTCGACGAGGAAATCCTTCGCGCTCATTATTCGGCCTCCTTCAGCTTGGCCAGTACTTCATCACGCAATTCGGGGGTGGCCATCGGGAAGCCGAGGCGGGCGCGGGCCTGCAGGTAGCTCTGCGCCACGGCGCGGGCCAGGGTGCGCACGCGCAGGATGTAGCGCTGGCGCTCGGTCACCGAGATGGCGCGGCGGGCGTCCAGCAGGTTGAAGGTGTGCGAGGCCTTGAGGACCATCTCGTAGGTCGGCAGCGGCAGTTGCAGCTCGATCAGGCGGTTGGCTTCGCTTTCGTAGAAGTCGAACAGCTCGAACAGTTTCTCGACGTTGGCGTGCTCGAAGTTGTAGGTCGACTGTTCCACTTCGTTCTGGTGGAACACGTCGCCATAGGTGACCTTGCCGAACGGGCCGTCGGCCCACACCAGGTCGTACACCGAGTCGACGCCCTGGATGTACATGGCCAGGCGCTCCAGGCCGTAGGTGATCTCACCGGTGACCGGGTAGCACTCGATACCGCCCACTTGCTGGAAGTAAGTGAACTGGGTGACTTCCATGCCGTTCAGCCAGATTTCCCAGCCCAGGCCCCAGGCGCCAAGGGTCGGCGATTCCCAGTTGTCCTCGACGAAACGGATGTCGTGCACCAGCGGGTCGATGCCGATGGCCTGCAGCGAGCCCAGGTACAGCTCCTGGAAGTTTTCCGGGTTGGGCTTGAGGACTACCTGGAACTGGTAGTAGTGCTGCAGGCGGTTTGGGTTTTCACCGTAGCGACCGTCGGTGGGGCGGCGGCTGGGTTGCACGTACGCCGCGTTCCAGGTTTCCGGGCCCACGGCGCGGAGGAAGGTGGCGGTGTGGAAGGTGCCGGCGCCTACTTCCATGTCGTAGGGCTGCAGCACCACACAGCCCTGATCGGCCCAGTATTTTTGCAGGGCGAGGATCAGGTCCTGGAAGGTGGGCACGGCGGGCGTAGTCTGGCTCACGAATTTCACCTGTGCTGGATATGCGACTAAAACCCGGCAGTATACCGCAAGACGCTTGCAGCTTGGGCTTCTCAGCGATTTCCGGCCGCCCGGCGGGAGTTCACGAATCGACCGGAAAATTTGCCGGATGACTGTATTTTCATACAGTGAATTGTCTATAGTCGGGCTTTCTCTGTCAGGACGACCGCCATGCCTCGTTGCTTCTGGTGTAACGACGACCCGCTGTACATCGCCTACCACGATGCCGAATGGGGAGTGCCCCAGCGCGATCCGCAGGCGTTATTCGAGATGCTCATCCTTGAAGGCGCGCAGGCGGGCCTGTCGTGGATCACCGTGCTGAAGAAGCGCGAGCGCTACCGCGAGGTGCTGTTCGGCTTCGATCCCGAGCGCCTGGCGCGCATGAGCGACGAGGAGATCGAGGAGCGCATGCAGGACCCGGGCATCATCCGCAACTTCGCCAAGCTCAAGGCGGCGCGGCAGAACGCCCGGGCCTGGCTGGAGCTGGAAGACCCGGTGACGTTCCTCTGGTCCTTCGTCGGCGGCAAGCCGAAGATCAATCACTTCAGCGAACGCGGCCAGGTGCCGGCAGTGACGCCCGAGGCCGAGGCCATGAGCAAGGCGCTGCGCAAGGCCGGTTTCAATTTCGTTGGCCCGACCATCTGCTACGCCTTCATGCAGGCCACCGGCATGGTGATGGACCACACCACCGACTGCGACCGCTACACCCAGCTGACCCGCGCCTAAGGCAGCGAGCTGGCCAGGGTGACCGCCAGCCATGGTCCCGTGGAGCGCCCGGAAAGCGCCGACCAGTACCAGGCCGAGGTATCGGAGAAGGACTGGCCGGCAGCGTCCTGGATGTAGTCGCAGACCTGCAACTTCACGCCGTCGCGCGTGACGACGAAGCAGCGCTGCAAACCTTCCGCTCCCACTCGCTTGCGCAGTTGCGTCTGCTCGACGCGGTAGCCGACGGCGCGGAAGCAGTCTTCCGCCGGGTGCAGCTTGCGCGTCGGCCGCAGCACCTGGCGCAGCACGATACTGCGCTGGCCATCGGTGAAGCGGCCGAGCCGGCCGGGGAAGTCTTCGGCAAAGCGTTGCTCCACCGGAGAAAGAGCGAGCGGCCGCAACAGGCGACCCTCGAACTGCGCCGGCCATTCGTGAGGGGCGATCGCGTTTGCGGAGGCGGAACCCGGCGCCAACAGCGGCCAGACCATCGCCAGCAGCAATGCGCCCAGGAAAGTTGCCTGGACGTTTGCCGGTGCCGTGGAGCATGCCGCCTCGCCCAGCGCAGGCGCGTCGAATGAACGCCGCCCGATCACCTGCAGGATCATCCCGCACACCGCCGCGAACACCAGCAAGCCGACGCCTTCGTGAGCCCAGCCGGGAAATCCGCTCGCCCCGCTTTCGCCCCACACCAGCAGCGTGTTGCGCAGGATATTGCCGCCCAGCACCAGCATGCCTACCAGCGGCAACCGGCGCAGTAGCAACCGATCCGGCAGCCGCAGCCAGGCCGCCAGCGTGCAGGCGGTGAAGTAGCCGACCCAGGCCATCTGGATGCCCGAGCAGGGCGCATCGACCATTACCCACTGGCCATCGATCAGCAGCGCACTGCCCTGGCGCTCCACCGACCAGGGGCCGAGGCGCAACAGCCAGGCGCTGACCTCGGCGGTGATCACCCGCAGCGGATAACCGACGAAGAATTGCAGCGACGACAGCAGCGGCAGCGACAGGAAGCCCAGGCCGAGCCAGGACAGCCAGGGTTGATCGGGCGAGCGCAGGCTGAGGATCACCAGCAACAGCGCCAGCACCGAGACCAGCCCGCGCAACAGCGGCGGCAGCAGCGACTGGCTGAGCGCCGCCACCAGCAGCAAGGCCACCGCGAGCGCCAGCCAGGTCGGGCGTGGCTGCGCCCGCTGGCCGGAGCGGTCGCGCCAGAGCAACAGCCCCAGCGCTGCCAGGGCGATGATCCCCAGCGGATCGTCCGAACCATCTCCCAGCCGGCGTACCGCCCACAACCAACTGGGCCAGGCGGCGAGCGCGGCGAGTGCCAACCAGCTCCAGCCGGGCAGGCGGCGCGTCATGCCGCTTTCCTCCGCCACCACCATGCGCCAAGGCCGGCGAGCAGCAGCATGGCCCAGACGCCGGGTTCGGGTGTGCCCGGCACCGTGCTGCCGATGGCGCTGTTGTTCACGCCCTGGGGCAGCGGCAGCGGTTGGTCGACGGACTTGCTCGCCTGCGGATCGGCGTTGCGCACTTGCTGGTCGACGGCGATGAACGAGGTGTAAGGAGTGAGCAACTGGTACTTCAGGCCGAGGTCGAGAATCTGCGAGCTGAACTCGAAGCCGCCATCGAGGGCTTCCTGGTCCATCAGGCTGGCCAGCCGTTTGCGCGCCCAGAGGTGAGCGAGTGCGTCGCCGTTTTCGTCGAGGCTGGTAGTGCTGATGGGCAGGCGCGCCTGGAACGGGCCGTCCGCCGAGTGGGCGTCGATGCGCAGTTCGCCGCGGGGCTCGCCCTTCCATTTGCCGAACAGTACCAGCGGGCGGTTGGCGAAGAGGTCGGGCAGTTGCTGGGGTTCGACGTCGTAGACCTCCAGCCCTTCGAAGCTTGCGTGAATACCTTGCAGCAGCGGGCTGTCGATCATGCGGCGCAAGCGTTCGGCCTGCTCGCCGGCCGAACGCTGGTCGGTGACGATGAAGGGCTCGCCCTGCCCTGCCCGTGCCAGGCCCTCAATCAGGCTGTGGTTCACCGAGCTGCCGATGCCGAAGGCGAACAGGTTGGCCTTGTTCAGGTTCTCGCGGACCAGTTGGTAGGCGCTGCTTTCGACGCTGACGAAGCCGTCGGTGATCACCACGAAGCTGCGCGAACGCTCCGGGGCGGTGGGCATCGCCAGCGCTTCCCGCAGGGCCGGCATCAGTTCGGTGCCGCCGGCGCCTTGCTCGCCATCGAGCATGTCGGTGGCGCGGCGGAGGTTGGCCGGCGTGGCCGCCAGGGAGGTGTCGGCGAGCTTGCGGTTGTCGCCGGAGAACAGCAGCAGGTTGAAGGTGTCGCTGGGCCGCAGGCGGCCGATCAGGTCGCGCAGCAGGGCCTTGGTGGTGTCCAGCGGGAAACCGTTCATGGAGCCGGACACGTCGACGATGAACACGTAGTCCCGCGGCACGATGAGCTTGGTATCCGGCGCGCGCGGTGGCGTGACCATGGCGAGGAAGAAGTTCTCCTGCGCGCCGTGCGACAGCAGCAGGCCGCTTTGCACCTGATCGCCGCCCAGGCGGTAGTCGAGGATGAAGTCGCGGTTGTTGCCGGTGGCCTCGTCGGCGGCCAGGTGGAGGGTGGCGCGCTGACCGTCACGCTGGATGTCGATGTGGTGCGAGGGCGAAGCGATCTCGCCGATCTGCACCGGCGCGAGCAACTCCATCTGCAGGGCGAATTGCGTGGCCGAGGGTTGGCCCTGTTGCAGGTAGGGCGTCGAGATCCACGGCTGGTTGCCGCTGCCGGAAGTGCCTTTGCCGTTGTAGCGCGGGCCGACCACGGTGGGGAACACGAACTGGTAGCGTCCGTCAGTGGGCACCAGCAGCTCGCTGTAGCGCAGCTCTACCTGCACCACGTCGCCGGGCAGGATGTTGGCGACCTGCATCTGGAACACGTTCTCGCGCTCCTGCTCCAGCAACGCGGCGGTTTTGCCCGCGCTCTTGGCCTGCTGGTACTCGGCCTGGGCCTTCTGCTTCTCGCGGATCTGCGCCTGGATCACCCGTTCGCCAAGGCGCACGGTCATGCCGTGGACTGCAGCGCGGGTCGAGGCGGGGAAAACATAGCGCGCTTCCAGCGGCGTCGCGCCCTGGTTGCGATATTCCTGGGTCACCGTCACCTCGGCGATGTTGCCGAGCACGCGGGCATCCACGCGGGTCGCCTTGAGCGGGAGTGCATCGACGGATGCGTCGGTGCTCTCGACGAAGAAGTAGGGGCTGGCATTGTTTTCATTCAAGGCGCTGCCTTCGTCGGCCAACGCCGCCAGGCTGGCGCTCATGGCCATCAGCAGGCAGCACAACCGTGCAAGTAAGGGTCGGGTACGCATCGCGGGCCTCCGGGCCTATGGATCGGATGGCCGCAGGTTGCGCGCGCGCCGTGGGCGCAATGTGCTCGCTGGGTGGAGATTGTGTGGAGCCTCGATGGCGCCCGAAATGCCGGCGCGAGCGGCTACAATGGCCGCCATCTGCTTGAAGGAGTTTTCCGTGGAGAAATTCAAGGGCGCACTGGTGGTGGGCTTCCTGCGGTTGTTCGCCATGCTGCCGTGGCGCGCGGTGGGCGCATTGGGCGCGGGCATTGGCTGGCTGATGTGGAAGCTGCCCAACCGCTCCCGCGAGATCGTGCGGATCAACCTGTCGCACTGCTTCCCCGAGCTGTCCGAGGCCGAGCTGGAGAAACTCGTCGGCCGGAGCCTGATGGACATCGGCCGCACGCTCACCGAGAGCGCCTGCGCCTGGATGTGGTCGCCACAGAAATCGCTGCAGTACATCCGCGAAGTCGAAGGCATGGAGGTGCTGGAAGAAGCGCTGGCCTCCGGGGACGGCCTGGTCGGCATCACCAGCCACCTGGGCAACTGGGAAGTGCTCAACCACTTCTACTGCTCCTACGCCAAGCCGATCATCTTCTACCGCCCGCCCAAGCTGAAGGCGGTGGACGACCTGCTGAAGAAACAGCGCGTGCAACTGGGCAACCGCGTCGCGCCGTCCACGCCCGAAGGCATCAAGAGCGTGATCAAGGAAGTGAAGAACGGCGGCTGCGTCGGTATTCCCTGCGATCCGGAACCGGACCTCGGCTCGGGCCTGTTCGTGCCTTACCTGGGCACCACGGCGCTGACCAGCAAGTTCGTGCCGTCCCTGCTCTCGCGCGGCAAGGCGCGCGGGGTGTTCTTCCACGCCGTGCGCCTGCCCGATGGCAGCGGCTACAAGGTGATCCTTGAAGCCGCGCCGGCGGACATGTACGACAAGGACATGGAAGTGTCCGTGGCAGCGCTCAGCCGCGAGCTGGCCAAGTACGTGCGCGCTTATCCGAGCCAGTACATGTGGACCATGAAGCGCTTCAAGAAGCGGCCCGAAGGCGAGGCGAAGTGGTACTGAGCTGCTTGATGCTTTAGCGTTCCCCGGGAGCTCCCTCTCCCCAGCTCTCTGACTAGGCGTCCCCCCTGAAGGGAGAGAGAGCCAGTCTCTGCCGGCGGCAAGTCCAGGATTTCGCCGGAGCCTTTGTTGCCGGCGAGCTCCCGAGTGACCGAGCATGTCGGACAGTCCCCTCTCCCTTCAGGGAGAGGGTTAGGGAGAGGGCAAGGCGCCCGCTCACAAGCCAGGAAGAACCAGCATGCTCGGCCTGCCGACCACCGCCACCGCGCCGTTCTGCCCCTCGGAAGTCAAAGGCAGCATCCAGGTCGCGGCCAGCGCGCCACTGTGGAAGCGCATCCTGCAGTTCGCCGGCCCCGGCCTGCTGGTCTCCATCGGCTACATGGACCCGGGCAACTGGGCCACCGCCATCGAAGCCGGTTCGGGCTTCGGCTATCAGTTGCTGTTCGTGGTGCTGCTGTCGAGCCTCGCCGGCATGGTCCTGCAATGCCTGGCGATGCGCCTGGGCATTGTCACCGGGCAAGACCTGGCGCAGCTGTCGCGCAGTCGCTACAGCCTGGGCGGAGCGCGCCTGCAATGGCTGCTGGCGGAACTGTCTATCGTCGCCACTGACCTCGCCGAAGTGCTCGGCTGCGCCCTCGCCTTCCACCTGTTGCTGGGTGTCGACCTGGTCACCGGCGTCATCCTCACCGCCTTCGACACGCTCATCGTGCTCGGCCTCAAGGGCCAGCGCTTCCGCCATCTGGAAGCGATCATGCTCGGCCTGATCATCACTATCAGCGGCTGCTACCTGGTCGAGTTGATCCTTATCAAACCACACTGGCCGGACGTCGCCGCCGGCTTCCTGCCCAGCTGGGACGCCATCAGCCAACGCGAGCCGCTGTACCTCGCCGTCGGCATCCTTGGCGCCACGGTGATGCCGCACAATCTCTACCTGCACTCCTCCATCGTGCAGACGCGCCAGGTCAGCGGCAGCAACGGCAAGGCCGCCGCTATCCGCCTGACGCGCATCGACACCGTGGTTTCGCTGAGCCTCGCGCTGTTGATCAATGCGGCGATCCTGATCCTCGCCGCCGCCGCTTTCCACGAGACCGGCCACACCGGCGTCACCGAAATCCAGGACGCTTACCGCCTGCTCGAACCGCTGGTGGGCACCGGGCTTGCCGCGATCCTCTTCGGCGTTGCACTGCTCGCCTCGGGGCAGAGTTCCACCTTTACCGGCACCATCGCCGGGCAGGTGATCATGGAAGGCTTCCTGCAGATGAAGATTCCCTGCTGGCAGCGCCGCCTGATCACTCGCGCGCTGGCACTGATCCCGGCATTGATTGGCGTGCTGATGCTGGGCGACAAGGCGATCGGCAAGCTGCTGGTGCTCAGCCAGGTGGTGCTCAGCCTGCAACTGCCCTTCGCGCTCTGGCCGCTGATCCGCTTCACCAGCGACCGCGCGCTGATGGGCGAGTTCGTCAACAGCCTGCTGACCCGCGTGCTGGCGTGGAGCTTGTTCTGCGTCATCAGCGCCGCCAATCTCTGGCTGCTGCTGCAACTGCTGGCTTGACCTGACCCATGGGTTTGAGGCCCATTAATGCGCTGACATTCAGGACGGATGCCATCCATGGCCAACCAAAGGCAGTACCCGCGGACCCCGATGAAGTGCCGGATCAAGATCAGTCACCCCGACTTCGGCGACGTGTTCGGCCATACCCGTGACTTGTCGGACGGCGGCGTCTACGTTCGCCATGAAGTGCTCGCCGCGCTGCCCGCGGGGACGCGGGTCACCGGCCAGGTGCAGGACATGCCCTTCGATGCGCCGATCCTGGAGATGGAAGTGATGCGCACCGACGCCGAGGGCGCGGGTTTCCGCTTCGTCGGCAACGCCTGAAATACCTTTCCGGAACCGGCTCTTCGTAGGAGCGAGCTTGCTCGCGAACAGCCCCTGCTGCGGAGTCCAGGTTCGCGAGCAAGGGCTAGGCGCCCCCTCGCTCCTACAGGTGAGACAAGTCACCCGAATCCATCAATTCGCCTCGTTCACCGCACTCAGGAACGCCCGCGTCCGCTCGTGCTTCGGGTTGCCGAAGAACTGCTGCGGGCTGCCTTGCTCGAGAATGCTGCCCTGGTGGAAGAAGCACACGCGGTCGGCGAACTCGCGAGCGAAGCCCATCTGGTGGGTGACCATGAGCATCGTCAGGTTGTGCTCGGCGCCCAGCTTGCGCACCACGTTGAGCACTTCGCCGCACAGCTCCGGGTCCAGCGCCGAGGTCACCTCGTCGAACAGCATCACCTTGGGTCTCATCGCCAGCGCGCGGGCGATGGCCACGCGCTGCTGCTGGCCGCCGGAAAGCTGCGAAGGATAGTGCTCGAGCTTGTTGCCCAGGCCGACCATCTCCAGCAGTTCCACCGCCCGCTCGCGCGCTTCGTCGCGGCGCATGCCGAGTACCTGTACCGGCGCTTCCATTACATTGCGCAGTGCGCTCATGTGCGGGAACAGGTTGAAGCTCTGGAACACCATGCCGATCTTGCTGCGCACCTTGCGCACGTGGCTTTCCGGCGCGCGCACCAGGGCGTCGTTGCGCTTGAGGTGGGTCAGCGGTTCGCCGTCCACCTCGATCACGCCGCTGTCGATGGTCTCCAGGGTCATCAGCGCGCGCAGCAGGGTCGACTTGCCCGAGCCGCTGGGGCCGATGATGGCGACCTTCTCGTTGGCGCCCACTTCCAGGTTGAGGTCCTTGAGTACGCTGAAGCTGCCGTAGCTCTTGCACACGTTGCGGAAGCTGACCATGGGCTGGGCTGCCTCGGCGCGCGCGGCCGGCGAATCCTGGGTGGCTACGCGGGAGGACATCGCCCCGGCAGTTTGCAGGGAATGAACAGTCATCGGTTTTCCTCCGGAAGTGTCAGTCATGGCAGCGCCGTGCGTTTTTCCACCTGGCGCACGACGCTGGCCAGGCTGATGGAGATGAGCAGGAAGAACACCCCGACCAGGGTGATCGGTTCCAGGTAGCGGAAGCTGTCGGAGCCGATGTTCTTCGCCTGCTGCATGATTTCCACCACCGTGATCGCAGAGAGCACCGGGGTGTCCTTGAACATGGCGATCAGGTAGTTGCCCAGCGCCGGCAATACCGGGCGGATGGCCTGGGGCAGGATCACTTCGCGGTAGGCCTTGAAGGGCGAGAAGTTCAGCGCGGTGACCGCCTCCCATTGCCCGCGCGGCACTGCTTCCAGGCCGGCGCGGTAGACCTCGGCGGTGTAGCAGGCGTAATGCAGGGCGATGCCCAGGGTGCCGGCCACCAGTGCGGTCATGCTCAGCCCGTAGAGCGGCAGCACGTAGAACAGGAAATAGACCTGGATCAGCAGCGGCGTGCTGCGGATGAATTCGATCAGCCAGGCCGCCGGCCAAGACAGCCAGGCGTGGCGGCTGCGCCGGGCGATGGCGAAGAGCAGGCCGAACACCACCGCCAGGGCGAAGCCCACCAGGGTGATGGCGATGGTGCGCAGCGACGCGTGCAGCAGTTGCGGCAGGATCTGCCAGGCGAAGTCCCAGTCGAAGAGTTTCATCACAGGCCTCCGTGGATGCGGCCGTGCCCCAGCCAGCGCTCCAGGCGCCGCATGAGGAAGACGATGAGCTGGGCCAGGACGAAGTACAGCACCAGGGTGAGGGCGAAGATCTTCATGGTCTCGAAGGTCGCCTGGTCCAGCTGGCGTGCGCGGAAGGTCAGGTCCGAGAGGGTGATCAGTGACACCAGCGAGGTGTTCTTCAGCAGCTCGATCAGCAGGTTGGTGCCCGGCGGAATCGCACAGAGCAGCGCCTGCGGCAGGATGATCCGACGAAAGCGCGTGAACGGTGTCATGTTCAGCGCCAGCGCCGCCTCGTACTGCCCCTTGGGCACCGAGCCGATGGCGCCGCGCATGACTTCCGCGCCATAGGCGCCGATGTGCAGGCCCAGGCCGATGATCGCCACGCTGTAGGCGCTCATCTCCAGATTGAACGGCGGCAGCGGCAGCACGAAGTACAGCCAGAACAGCTGCACCAGCAGCGAAGTGCCGCGGAACAGCTCGATGTAGCCGATCGCCAGCCAGCGTACCGCCGGCCACGGCGCGAGCCGGCCGAGCGCGGCAAGAATGGCGGCGGCCACCGCCAGCAGGGAACCGAAGACAGTCACCTGGACGGTGACCCAGGCGCCCTCCAGCAGCAGAGGAAGTAATTCACCCATGATGCGCATCCTGTAACGACAGGTTCGACTCAATGGCCGGCCGGGCGCGTCCTATGGCAGGCGCGCGCCCGCGACGGTCACTGTTTGCAGAGCTCGGCAGCAGTCTTGTCGGTGACGTTGGACTTGTCGAAGCCGAACGGTTTCACCGTCGCCAGGTGCTCGGCGCCGCCCAGCCAGCCCTTGAGCTGCTGGTTCACCGCGTCGCGTAGGTCCTTGTCCTCCGGGCGGAAGGCCAGGGCGCCGTAGCCAATGTGCGATGGGTCGTCCTTGAAGTCGCTGATGGCTTCCACCGCGTCGCCGCCCTTGGCAGCCAGGCCCTTCATGGTCAGCGCGGTGCCGACACTGGCATCGGCGCGGCCGGCGCGCACGGCCTGCAACTGCGCGGTGGTATCCGGCACCTGGACGATCTGCTCTTCCGCTACGCCTTCGGCGCGGGCGTAGCCCATCTCGGCGGTGCCGGACATGATCGCCAGCTTCACGTCCGGATTGTTCTTCACGTCGGCGTAGCTGTGCAGGTTCTTCGGGTTGCCCTTCTTCACCAGCAGGGTGTCGGGAATCTGGTAGTGCGGGTCGGTGAAGATCACCTGCTGGCAACGCGGCGGGGTGATGTACATGCCCGCGGCGATCACGTCGAAGCGGCCGGCGCGCAGGCCGGGGATCAGCGCGCCCCATTCGGTGAGCACCGGCTCGATCTTCTTCACGCCCATTTTCGTGAAGATCTGCGTGGCGATTTCCGGGGATTCCCCGGTGACCTTGCCGGAAGTCTCGGTGTAGGCGAAGGGTGCTTCGTTGGCATAGCCGATGCGCACGGTGCCGGTGCTCTGGATACGTTCCAGGGTGGTTTCGGCGTAGCTGCCGGCGCTGGCCAGGGCGCCGGCGGCGAGGGTACAGGCGAGGCTCAGGCGGCGCAGGAAAACAGGGGCGGTACTCATCTTCGGATCTCCTGGACTTCTCTTGCCGAACGCTCATGGCGCGCGGCGATGGATGGCAGGTAGCAATGTCGTACGACTGTTGTTCTTGTAGGTCGGGCCCTGGGTGGGGCCTTCCGAAGTTCTCTCGGCTCTGTCGCAGACATTGCCGAGAAGCTCGACGCCAGACTAAGGCCGGGCGCCTTGCGGCTCTTCCCGATCGACAGCTGCGCGGCGGGAAAAAGCCACCGTCGCGACGAACGCATCCGGCGGTTTTTTCTGCGCGGGCCTGACAATGGGGCCCGGTGTGCCACGCGGTGTCCTGCGCCCGAGCATACGCAAGCCACTTCTTTATCGACATTGCACTAGGACAATTGCCGCCGGTGTGCTGGTCGGTCACTCTGCACCCCTGACCAGACGGAGCGCTGAAGATGGAAGCCTGGCGTCGCGCCCTGGCCGACCTGCGGGTCGGCGAATCCAAGTACAAGACTTTGGTGCAGGCCATTGCCGGCGACATCGAGCAGGGCCGCCTGAGCGATGGCCAGCGCCTGCCGCCGCAGCGCCACGTCGCCGATGGCCTGGGGATCAGCGTGCAAACGGTGACCAATGCCTACAAGGAACTGGAGCGCCAGGGCCTGGTGCGCTGCGAGGTGGGGCGCGGCAGTTTCGTCTCGCGGCGGATGACCGAGGGCATGGCCCATTACATGGTCGACCACCCCGAGCGCGCGCTGGTGGATTTCTCCATTGCCAGCATCGTCCACACCCGCGAGCACGACCGCCTCTGGCAGGACACCTGTCGCGCGCTGGCGCAGGAACCCGACCAGCCCTGGATGCGCGCCTGCCGCCCGGTCGCCGGCTTTGATGCGCACCGCGATGCCGGTGTGCAGTGGCTGGCGCAGCTGGGCCTGCAGCGCGAGCGCGATGACGTATTGATCACTAACGGCGCGGCCCACGGCATCTTCCTCGCGCTCGCCTCACTGGCCGGGCCGGACGATGTGGTGCTCTGCGAACAGCTCACCGACCACGGCGTGATCGGCAATTCCCAGGTGCTGGGTTTTACCTTGAAGGGTGTGGATATCGACAAGCAGGGCATCGACCCCGAGCACTTCGAAGACCTCTGCGCGAACGAGCGCATCACCGCGCTGGTCTGCACGCCCAACCTGAACAACCCGACCTCCTGCCTGATGCCCGACTCGCGCCGCCGCGAGATCGCCGCTATCGCCCAGCGCTACGGCGTTCACGTGATCGAAGACGACGTCTACGGCCCGCTGCTTGGCGAGCGCCGCCCGCCACCGCTCAGCCACTACCTGCCGGACTTGTCGTTCTACTGCACCAGCTTCACCAAGAGTGTGCTGACTGGCCTGCGCATCGGTTACCTGGCCATGCCGCGGCGGCTGGCGCTGCGCACCGAAAGCATCCTGCGGGTGAACAGCTGGATGGCCACGCCGTTGCTGGCGGAAGTCGCCTCACGGTGGATTCGCAACGGTAACGCCCAGGCGCTGATCGGCCTGCAGCGCCAGGTGCTGGAGAAGCGCCAGGGCTTGGTGCGCGACCATCTTGGCGAGCACCTGCGCGGTTGCGATCCGCATTCCCTCAGCGCCTGGATCGGCATTCCCGAGCATTGGGAGCTGGACAGCCTGGTGCGCGAGCTGCGCCACCGGCACATCGCTGTCACGCCACCCGATCCGTTCATGGTGCGCGGCACGCCCAGGCCGCGCGCGGTGCGCCTGTGCATGGGCGCCGAATGCAGCGACGAGCGCATGGCGTCCGCGCTGGAGGACATGCGCGAGCTGTTCGGGCAGTACCCGAAGATTCACGATTTCTGACACCGGACTCGCTCCTACATGCCGAACCTCCGGCGCGCGTAGGAGCGGACTTCGTCCGCGATGATTACCGCACGCGCCGGATGCCGATCGCGGACGAAGTCCGCTCCTACTCGAAATATTCTGCGCGAGCCTCAGCCCTTTTTCCGCCGGCTTCGTAGGGCTCTTGCGCCCCGTCATGCGGAAATCACTGCTTAAGACGACATCGTCCTAGTACATTCATCGCGACAATTTCCCGCCCCTACACTCGGCCCCACTGCATTCCCCGGAGGCCGAGATGGAGCCGATTCCCCTCGTCGAGCTGTACCGAGCACGCCAGCGCATCCAGGGCCTGGTACGGCAGACGCCGCTGGAGCATTCACCCAGCCTGTCGCGCCTGCTCGGCGCGTCGGTGTACCTGAAGCTTGAATCCCAGCAGATCACCGGCAGCTTCAAGCTGCGCGGGGCGAGCAACGCGATCGCCCAGCTCAGCGATGAGCAAAAGGCCAAGGGCGTGGTCGCGGCCTCCACCGGTAACCACGGCCGGGCGCTGGCCCACGCCGCGCGCGTGCTCGGCGTGCAAGCCACCATCTGCCTGTCGCAGTTGGTTCCGGCGAACAAGGTGCAGGCGATCCGCGAACTGGGCGCTGAAGTCCGCATCATCGGCAACAGCCAGGACGACGCCCAGGCCGAAGCCGAACGCATTGCCCGTGAGCTGGGCGCGGCGCTGCTGCCGCCCTTCGATCACCCGCAGATCATCGCCGGCCAGGGCACCCTCGGCCTGGAAATCCTCGAACAACTGCCGGACGTGCGCCAGGTGCTGGTACCGCTCTCCGGTGGCGGCCTGTTCGGCGGCGTGGCGCTGGCGCTCAAGCAGGCGGACCCGAGCATTCGCGTGCACGGCATCAGCATGCGCCGAGGCGCCGCCATGGCCGCCAGCCTCGCCGCCGGTCACCCGGTGGACGTGGAAGAGTTGCCGACCCTGGCCGACTCCCTCGGCGGCGGCATCGGCCTGGACAACCGCTACACCTTCGCACTCGCCCGTGACTACTGCGACCAGTTGCACCTGCTCGACGAGCCCTCCATTGCCGCCGGTATCCGTCACGCCTACCGCGAGGAGCGGCAGGTGGTCGAAGGCGCTGCCGCCGTGGGCATCGCCGCGCTGCTCGACGGCCTGATCGCGCCGATCGGCCCGGTGGTGGTGGTGGTCAGCGGCCGCAACATCGCCATCGAACAACACCAACAGATCCTCGAGGAAACTGCCCATGGCTGACGTCACCCTGCTCAGCGAAGCCGACCTGCGCGCCTGCGTGGCGATAGACCGGGAGAGCCTCGACGCCGTCGAACAGGCCTTTCGCCTGCTGGCCACGGCACCGGTGGCGATGCCGCCGATCCTTCGCCTGGACGTGCCCGAGCACAACGGCGAAGTCGACGTGAAGACCGCCTACCTGCCCGGCCTGCCGCGCTTTGCCATCAAGGTCAGCCCCGGCTTTTTCGACAATCCCAAGCTGGGCCTGCCCAGCCTCAACGGCATGATGATGTTGTTGTCCTCCAAAACCGGCTTGCTCGACGCGCTGCTGCTGGATAACGGCTACCTCACCGCCGTGCGCACCGCCTGCGCTGGCGCAGTGGCGGCCAAATGGTTGGCCCGCGAGAACTCGCGCCAGGTCGCGCTGATCGGCGCCGGGGAACAGGCGCGGTTGCAGCTCAAGGCGCTGTGCCTGGTGCGGCCCATCGAAGGCGCCAGCGTCTGGGCGCGGGATATCGCCAAAGCGCGGCAATGTGCGGAAGAGCTGAGCGGCAGCCTGGGCATTGCGGTCACGCCTTGCGCCAGCGTCGACGAAGCGCTGGAAGGCGCCGACATCGCCATCACCACCACGCCCAGCCGCGAACCGCTGATCCAGAAAAAACACCTGCGCCCCGGCTTGCACATCACCGCCATGGGTTCGGACGCCGAGCACAAGAACGAGATCGCCGCCCAAGCGCTGGCCGCCGTCGACCACTACGTCGCCGACCGCCTCAGCCAGACCCTGGTGCTGGGCGAGCTGCACCACGCGGTGGCGGCCGGCAACGTCAGCCTCGACGCGGATTTCGCCGAGCTCGGTCAAGTCATCGCCGGGCTGCGCCAGGGCCGTGTGCGCGCCGAGGACATCACCCTCTGCGACCTCACCGGCACCGGCGCCCAGGACACCGCTATCGCCGGCCTGGCCTTCCAGCGGGCACAGCGGATGGGCAAGGGATTCCGTTTCAGCAGCTGAGAATTTTTCGTCCCGCTTCGCGGGAAGAGCGCCCTCGCCCTAACCCTGGCTGCGCGCCCCGCTCCTCAAGCGGGAGAGGGGACCGTCAGGTGCAGGATGAAGCCGCGGCGTCAGCCGGCTCGGATTGCTACCTCTCCCTCTGGGAGAGGGTTGGGGTGAGGGGAACCAAAAGTCTCGGGCTATCCCAACGAAGCCCGACAACGATTCCCCCAAGAGGATTTCCGCATGTCCGAGATCGTCGTCAACCTCCCCTTCAGCCGGGAGGAATATGCCCAGCGGATCGCCAAGGTCCGCGCCAGCATGCAACAGCGCGGCATCGAACTGCTGCTGGTTACCGATCCGTCGAACATGGCCTGGCTGACCGGCTACGACGGCTGGTCCTTCTACGTGCACCAGTGCGTGCTGCTGGCGCTGGACGGCGAGCCGGTCTGGTTCGGCCGCGGCCAGGACGCCAACGGCGCGCGGCGTACCGTGTTCATGCAGGCGGACAACATCGTCGGCTACCCCGACCACTACGTGCAGTCCACCGAGCGCCACCCGATGGACTACCTGTCCCGCGAGGTCATCGCCGCGCGCGGCTGGTCGGATCGGACCATCGGCGTGGAGATGGACAACTACTACTTCAGCGCCGCCGCCTTCCGCTCACTGCAGGTGAACCTGCCGAACGCGAAGTTCGTCGATGCCACGGCCCTGGTGAACTGGCAGCGCGCGGTGAAGTCGCCGCGCGAGATCGAGTACATGCGCATCGCCGCGCGCATCGTCGAGAAGATGCACGCGCACATCGTCGAGCGCATCGAGCCGGGTATGCGCAAGAACGAGCTGGTCGCCGAGATCTACAGCACCGGCATCCTCGGCGCCGACGGCCACGGCGGCGACTACCCGGCCATCGTCCCACTGCTGCCCACCGGCGCCGACGCCAGCGCGCCGCACCTGACCTGGGACGACACACCCTTCGAGCGCGGCGCCGGCACCTTCTTCGAGATCGCCGGCTGCTACAAGCGCTACCACTGCCCGCTGTCGCGCACGGTGTTCCTCGGCCAGCCGCCGCAGCATTTCCTCGATGCGGAAAAAGCCGTGGTCGAAGGCATCGCCGCAGGCCTCGACGCGGCGAAACCGGGTAACACCACCGGCGACATCGCCCGCGCCTTCTTCGGCGTGCTGGAGAAGTTCGGCATCCACAAGGACAGCCGCTGCGGCTACCCCATCGGGATCAGCTACCCGCCGGACTGGGGCGAGCGCACCATGAGCCTGCGCCCGAGCGACAACAGCGTGCTCGAACCAGGCATGACCTTTCACTTCATGCCCGGCCTGTGGATGGACGACTGGGGCCTGGAGATCACCGAGAGCATCCTCATCACTGAGCGCGGCGTGGAAACCTTCTGCGACTACCCGCGCCAGCTGTTCGTGAAGGAGTGAGGCGATGACACAGTCCCTCGATAAAGAGCTGCGCGAAAACCCCATCGCCGCCAGCGTCGATTTCCAGCGCGACGGCGTGCAGCACGGCCACCTCAAGCTGCCCTACTCGCGGGACGATTCGGCCTGGGGCGCGGTGATGATCCCGGTCTGCGTGGTGAAGAACGGCGACGGCCCCACCGCGCTGCTGACCGGCGGCAACCACGGTGACGAGTACGAAGGCCCGGTGGCGCTCAGCCGCCTGGCCCAGGAACTGCGGACCGAGGACGTGCGCGGCCGTGTGATCATCGTGCCGTTCATGAACACGCCGGCGTTCCATGCCGGCAAGCGCACCTCGCCCATCGACGCCGGCAACCTCAACCGCAGCTTCCCCGGCCGCCCGGACGGCACGGTGACGCAGAAGATCGCCGACTACTTCCAGCGCACCCTGCTGCCGCTGGCGGATGTGGTGCTGGACATCCACTCCGGCGGCCGGACCCTGGATTTCCTGCCCTTCGCCGCCTGCCACGTGCTGCCGGACAAGGCCCAGCAGGAAGCCAGCGAGGCGCTGATGCGCGCCTTCGCCGCGCCCTACGCCATGCGCATGCTGGAGCTGGATGCGGTGGGCATGTACGACAGCGCCGCCGAGGAACAGGGCAAGCTGTTCGTCACCACCGAGCTGGGTGGCGGCGGCACCAGCAGCGCGCGCACTGTGGCTATCGCCCGGCGTGGTGTACGTAACCTGCTGGTTGAGGCTGGCATCCTGCGCGGCGAGATCGAGCCGGCGAAGTCGCTGATGCTCGACATGCCCGACGGTGACTGTTTCGTCGCCAGCGAGCACGGCGGCCTGCTGGAGATGTGCCGCGACCTGGGCGAGCGTGTCGAGCGTGGCGAAGTGCTGGCGCGGGTGCATGACGTGCTGCGCACCGGCGCGGCGCCGGTGGAGTACCGCGCCAAGCGCAGCGGTATCCTCGCCGCGCGGCATTTCCCCGGCCTGGTGCAGAGTGGCGACACCCTGGCGGTGGTCGCCGAGGTACTGGACTGAACGAGAGCCCGTCATGATCAAGCTCGACCGCTACGACCTGAAGATCCTGCGCATCCTCGCTGGCGACGGGCGCATCACCAAGTCGAGCCTGGCCGAGGCGATCAACCTCTCGGTCAGCCCGGCCTGGGAGCGTGTGCGCAAGCTGGAGGAGGCCGGGTTGATCAAGGGCTACCGCGCGCAGATCGATTGGCCGGCGCTGTTCAAGCAGCAGCAGGTGCTGGTGGAGATCACCCTGGCGCGGCATACCGCGCAGGACATGAGGCGTTTCGAGCAGCGCCTGCAGCAGTCGCCGGAGGTCGGCTTCTGCTACGCCACCGGTGGCGGGGTGGATTACATCGCGATGATCCAGGCGCGCGACATCGACCACTACCAGCGCTTCATCGACCAGCTGTTGCTGGAGGATGTGGGGATCGAGCGCTACTTCACCTATATCGTCACCAAGGTGATCAAGACCCAGGATGCGGCGATTCCTGCCGAGGCGCTGGAGGCAGGTTCCCTGTAGGAGCGAGCTTGCTCGCGAACGGATTCACCGGCCGCGCTGGAGGTGGGTGGGTTCGCGAGCAAGCTCGCTCCTACAAAACCAAAGACCGCTGACCCGCGGGAGAGGGCTGGGGTGAAGAAAGCCCCGTGCATCTAAACTCAGCTGAACAAAAATTGCACAATAAAACCTGACTTTTCGGTCCGGATCGTATACAATGCGCGCCGCTCGGCATGGTGCCGGGCATGGGTTCCCTCACCCCATCGACGAAAAAGGCCCAAGCATGTCGGCATCCCTTCCGGCGGCACGGCGCGGCGCACTCGCCGGCCTGGTCGCGTTCCACATCCTGATCATCATCGCCAGCAACTACCTGGTGCAGCTGCCAATGACGCTCTTTGGCTGGCACACCACCTGGGGCGCGTTCAGCTTCCCGTTCATCTTCCTGGCCACCGACCTCACCGTCCGCCTGCTCGGCAAGCGCCCGGCACGGCTGGTCATCGCGCGGGTGATGATCCCGGCACTGCTGGCTTCCTACGTCATTTCGGTGATCTTCCAGGAAGGCGCCTTCAGGGGCTTCGCCTCGCTGGGCGAATTCAACACCTTCGTAGCGCGGATTTCCCTGGCCAGCTTCCTGGCCTACGTGTTCGGGCAGATCCTCGACATCCAGGTCTTCGACCGCCTGCGCCGCATGCGCCAGTGGTGGATCGCCCCGGTGGTCTCGACCCTGTTCGGCAACCTGCTGGACACCTTCACCTTCTTCTCCATCGCCTTCTGGCACAGCGACAACGCCTTCATGGCCGAGCACTGGGTGGAGATCGCCTGGGTCGACTACGGCGTGAAGCTGGCGGTCATGCTGATGCTCTTCGTGCCGCTCTACGGCATGCTGCTCAGCGCCATCACCCGCAACCTGCGTCGCGCCGCAACGGCCTGACACCACCCGAAAAAGCCCAACAGCGGCGGCAGAACTGCAAAAAGATTTGCCGCCGTCGTCCCCCGCTTAGGAAAAAACCGCGCGCCCGCGGCCCCTAGGATGGTTCCCATGCCATCCTCCAAGGAGCCGCCGCCATGTCCTACGCCCATCCCCTGCTGTTCAAGTCGCTCTGCTACGTGAACGGCCATTGGCTGCACAGCGCCAGCGGCGCCAGCATCGCCGTCGACAACCCCGCGACCCGCGAAGCCATCGGCCACGTGCCGCTGCTCGACCGCGAACAGATCGTCGGTGCCATTGACGCTGCCGCCGCGGCCTTCCTGGCCTGGCGCGCGCGCAGCCTGGATGAGCGCGGCGCCCTGCTGCGTCGCTGGGCTGAGCTGATCCGCCTGCACCGCGACGACCTTGCGCAGATCCTCAGCCTTGAACAGGGCAAGCCGCTGACCGAGGCCCTTGGCGAGATCGACTACGCCGCCAGCTTCATCCCCTGGTTCGCCGAAGAGGCGCGCCGGCTGAACGGCCGCAACATCCCCAGCCATATCCCCAATGCGCACCTGGGCACGGTGGTCGAGCCGGTGGGCGTCGCCGCGTTGCTGACGCCGTGGAACTTCCCCTCGGCGATGATCACCCGCAAGGCCGCCGCCGCCCTTGCCGCCGGCTGCAGCGTGGTGGTCAAGCCGGCCCACGAGACGCCCTATTCCGCTTTCGCCCTGGCGCAGCTGGCCGAAGAAGCCGGCTTCCCCGCCGGCGTGTTCAACGTGGTGCTGGGCGAGCCGCAGATGGCCATGGAAACCCTGGTCGGCGACAGCCGCGTGCGCGCCGTGAGCTTCACCGGCTCGACCCGCGTGGGGAAGCTGGTGCTGCAAGCCGCCGCCCGCGACGTGAAGAAAGTCGCCCTGGAGCTGGGCGGCAACGCGCCCTTCATCGTTCTGCCCGACGCCGATCTGGAGCAGGCGGTGAAGTTCGCCATCGACGCCAAGTTCCAGACCTCCGGGCAGGACTGCTGCGCGGCCAACCGCATCCTGGTTGCCCGCGAACTCTATGAGCCTTTCCTGCAGCGTTTCGCTCGCGCCGCCCGCGAGCTGCGCGTCGGCCCTGCCAGCGATGCGCGCAGCCAGATCGGTCCGCTGATGCACCAGGGCGCCTTCGACGTGACCTGCGAGCGCGTGCGGGACGCCATCGACCAGGGCGCGCGCCTGCTCGCCGGCGGCGAACCCCATGCACTGGGCGGCTGGTTCCACCAGCCCACCGTGCTGGCCGACGTCACCCCGCAGATGCGCATCTGGCGCGAGGAAAACTTTGCGCCGATTGCCGGTGTGAGCGCGTACGACGACCTGGACGAAGCCGTCCGGCTGGCCAACGACACCGAGTACGGCCTGGCCGCCTACCTTTGTGGGCAACGCCTGGATCACATCTGGCCGCTGATGCGGCGCCTGGAATTCGCCATGGTGGCGGTCAACGGCGCCAAGTTCACCGGCCACCCCATTCCCTTCGGCGGCATGAAGGCCTCTGGCCTGGGTCGCGAAGGCGGCAGCGAGGGCTTCGAGCCCTTCGTCGAAACCAAGTACTTCGCCTTGCACCACGGCGCCATCTGACCGGGAGAACACCGCCATGACCGACTACGCCAAGCTGTTCGAAGACGACCGCGCGCACTTCATGCACCCCTCGACCCACGCCCACGATCACGCCAGTGGCGCGCTGCCGGGGAGGATAATCACCGGCGCCTCCGGCGTGCGCATCCGCGATCACCAGGGTCGCGAGCTGCTCGATGCCTTTGCCGGCCTGTACTGCGTGAACATCGGCTACGGCCGTACCGAAGTCGCCGACGCCATCCATGCACAGGCCACGCACCTGGCCTACTACCACACCTATGTGGGGCATTCTTCCGAGGCGATCATCGAGCTGTCCGCGCGGATCATCCGCGACTGGGCGCCGTCAGGCATGAAGAAGGTCTACTACGGCCTCTCCGGCTCCGACGCCAACGAAACCCAGGTCAAGCTGGTGCGCTACTACAACAACGTGCTGGGCCGGCCGCAGAAGAAAAAGATCGTCTCGCGCCAGCGCGGCTACCACGGCTCGGGGATCGTCACCGGCAGCCTCACGGGGCTGGCGAGCTTCCACCAGCACTTCGACCTGCCGGTGGAAGGCGTCAAGCACACCCTGTGCCCGCACTTCTACAAGGCGCCGGCGGGCATGGACGAGGCGAGCTTCGTCCGCCACTGCGCCCAGGAGCTGGAAAACCTGATCCTCGCCGAAGGCCCGGATACGGTGGCCGCCTTCATCGGCGAGCCGGTGATGGGCACTGGCGGCATCATCGTCCCGCCCAAGGGATACTGGGAGGCGATCCAGGCGGTGCTGGCGAAGTACGACGTGCTGCTGATTGCCGACGAAGTGGTCTGCGCGTTCGGCCGCGTCGGCGACAAGATGGGCAGCCAGCGCTACGGCATGCGCCCGGACCTGATCACCACGGCCAAGGGCCTGACCAGCGCCTATGCGCCACTGTCGGCGGTGATCGTCGGCGAGAAGGTCTGGGACGTGATCGATAGCGCGTCCAGCCGCGAAGGCGCCATGGGCCATGGCTGGACCTACTCCGGCCACCCGATCTGCGCGGCGGCGGCGCTGGCCAACCTGAACATCCTTGAGCGGGAAAACATCACCGCCAACGCCGCGGAGGTCGGCGGTTACCTGAACCAGCAGCTGTGCCAGACTTTCGAGGGCCACCCGCTGGTGGGTGAAGTGCGCGGCGACGGCATGCTGGCCGCGCTGGAGTTCATGGCCGACCGCGAGGCGCGCAGGCCCTTTGACCCGGCGCTGAAAGTCGGCCCGAAGGTGTCGGCTGCGTGCCTTGAGCGAGGCATGATCGCCCGCGCCATGCCCCATGGCGACATCCTCGGTTTCGCCCCGCCGCTGGTGCTTACTCGCGCCGAGGCGGACGAGATTGTCGGCATCGCCAAGTCGGCGGTGGATGCGGTGGCGGCGCAGGTGCTGTAGCAACTGTTGTGGGAACGGACTCCGTCCGCGATGCGCCACCGGACAGTTCGAAGCAGTCGGGAGGCGATCGCGGACAGAGTCCGCTCCTGCGCTCCCTGAAGCATTGCTCTTTGTAGGACCGAGGGCGGTACAGAAAAGGGCGTTTACGCGCCCTTTGCCTTGTCCAGCTTGCGCAGGAACACCGTCATTTCCTTCTCCGCCTGCTTGTCGCCGTGGGCCTGCGCGGCGGCCAGTCCATCGGTCCAGGCGGTGCGGGCGCCGTCCAGGTCACCCTCGACCTGCAGCGCCTTGCCCAGCAGCTTCCAGGCGGCGGAGTACTTGGGGTCCTGTTCCACGCAGCGGCGCAGGTGTTCGGCGGCTTTCGTCGCGTCGCCGGCATCCAGGTAGCCCTTGCCCAGGCCGAAGCGCAGCAGCGAGTTGTCCACGCCCTTGGCGAGCATCTTTTCCAGTGAATCGATCATGGCGGGTCTCCGTCAGCAGGCCGCCATTCTGCCCCAAGATCCGTGCCTCATGTGCGCCAGAAGGCGGGCGTCAGCAGGATCAGCAGCGAGAACACCTCCAGCCGCCCCAGCACCATTGCCAGGCTCAGCACCAGCTTGGCGCTGCCCGGCAGATGGCCGTAATGCACGGCCGCTTCGCCCAGCGCCGGGCCCAGGTTGTTCAGGCAGGAGGCGAGCGTGGAGAACGCCGTGAGCTGGTCCACGCCCAGGGCCAGCAGCACCAGCATCAGGGTCACGAAGGTCAGCAGGTAGATGGAGAAGAACGCCCACACCGACTCCACCACGCGGTCGGGCACTGTGCGTCGCCCGAGCTTGACCAGGAACACCCCGTTGGGATGCAGCAGGCGGAGGAATTCGCGCATGCCCTGGCGGTACACCAGCAGCATGCGCATCACCTTCATGCCGCCGCCGGTGGAGCCGGCGCAGGCGCCGATGAAGGTGCTGTAGAGCAGCAGATACGGCAGCAGGGTCGGCCAGGTGCTGAAGTCGGCTAGACCGAAGCCGGTGGTGGTCGCCACCGAAACCACCATGAACGCCGCATAGCGGATCGCCTGCAAGGGCGAGTCGTAGTGGTGCTTGAGGATCAGCGTCGCCGCGGTGATCAGGAACAGCACCAGCAGGATGCCCAGGTAGGCCCGGCATTCCGGGTCCTTCAGGTAGTGGCTGACCTTGCGCTGGCGCCAGGCGAGGAAGTGCAGGCTGAAGTTGATCCCGGAAATCACCAGGAAGGTCATGCAGATCAGCTCGATCAGCGGACTGTCGAAGTAGCCGATGCTCGCATCGTGGGTGGAGAAGCCGCCGATGGCGATGGTGGAGAAGCTGTGGCCGACGGCGTCGAACAGGTTCATTCCCGCGGCCCAGTACGCCAGCGCGCAGGCCAGGGTCAGGCCGCAGTAGATCAGCCAGAGGGTCTTGGCGGTATCGGCGATACGCGGCGAGAGCTTGTGGTCCTTGAGCGGGCCGGGCATCTCCGCGCGGTACAGCTGCATGCCGCCGATGCCGAGCATCGGCATCACCGCCACCGCCAGCACCACGATGCCCATGCCGCCCAGCCACTGCAGCTGCTGGCGGTAGTAGAGGATGGCGTGGGGCAGCGCATCGAGGCCGGTGAGCACGGTCGCGCCGGTGGTGGAGAGGCCCGAGAAGGACTCGAACAGCGAGTCGACCAGGCCCATGTGCGGCGCGTCGGATAACGCGAACGGCAAGGCGCCGAAGGACCCCAGGACGACCCAGAACAGCGCCGTGACCAGGTAGCCATCGCGGATGCGCAGGTCCTGCTTGTGCTGGCGGCACGGCCACCAGAGGGCGAAGCCGGTCAGCAAGGTGACCAGGAACGACAGCGCGAAGGGCTGCCAGGAGCGCTCGGCGTAGTGCAGGTCCACGAGCAGTGGCGGCAGGTGCGTAACGCTGAACAGCATCAGCAGTACGCCGAGGATTCGACCGATGGATGAGTAGCGCATGACCGGAGGCAGACAAGCAGGAACAGGCCGCGCAGGGTGACAAGGGAGGCTGGATGGCGCAGTAGGACCTGTCTGAAAGAGC
The DNA here is from genome assembly GCF_012971725.1 of Pseudomonas multiresinivorans. Classification (NCBI taxonomy): domain Bacteria; kingdom Pseudomonadati; phylum Pseudomonadota; class Gammaproteobacteria; order Pseudomonadales; family Pseudomonadaceae; genus Pseudomonas; species Pseudomonas multiresinivorans. Next base: position 570,968 of record NZ_CP048833.1, on the reverse strand, counting down.
CTCGGAATTAACTGGCAGGGCCGCCATGTGGCGGCCCCCGGGTCGATCAGAAGAAGGTCAGGCCGGCCTGGAACAGGCGCTCGACGTCGCGGATGCGCTTCTTGTCCACCACGAAGAGGATCACGTGGTCGCCGGACTCGATCTGCGTTTCGCCGTGGGCGATCAGCACGTCGTCGTCGCGAATCACCGCGCCGATGGTGGTGCCCGGCGGCAGCTGCACTTCGTTGATCCTGCGGCCGATGACCTTGCTCGACTTGGCGTCGCCATGGGCGACCACCTCGATGGCCTCGGCGGCGCCACGGCGCAGGGAGTGCACGCTCTCGATGTCGCCGCGGCGCACGTGGGTCAGCAGGGTGCCGATGGTCGCCAACTGCGGGCTGATGGCGATATCGATCTCGCCGCCCTGCACCAGGTCGACGTAGGCGGGGTTGTTGATCAGCGTCATCACCTTGCGCGCGCCCAGGCGCTTGGCCAGCAGCGAGGACATGATGTTGGCCTCGTCGTCGTTGGTCAGGGCGAGGAACAGGTCGGTGTCGCCGATGTTTTCTTCCAGCAGCAGGTCGCGGTCGGAGGCGCTGCCCTGGAGCACGATGGAGCTGTCGAGGTTGTCCGAGAGGTGCCGACAGCGCGCCGGGTTCATCTCGATGATCTTCACCTGGTAACGGCTTTCGATGGCCTCGGCCAGGCGCTCGCCGATGTTGCCGCCACCGGCGATGATGATCCGCTTGTAGCTGTCCTCCAGGCGGCGCATCTCGCCCATCACCGCGCGGATATGGGCCTTGGCGGCGATGAAGAATACTTCGTCGTCCGCCTCGATCACCGTGTCGCCCTGGGGAATGATCGGCCGGTTGCGCCGGTAGATCGCCGCCACGCGAGTATCTGCGTTGGGCATGTGCTCGCGCAGCTGGCGCAGCTCCTGGCCCACCAGCGGGCCGCCGTAGTAGGCACGAATGCCCACCAGCTGCGCCTTGCCCTCGGCGAAGTCGATCACCTGCAGGGCGCCGGGGTATTCCACCAGGCGCTTGATGTAGTTGGTCACCACCTGCTCGGGGCTGATCAGCACGTCGACCGGGATCGCCTCGTTGTCGAACAGCCCGGCGCGGGTCAGGTACGCCGCCTCGCGCACGCGGGCAATGCGCGTCGGGGTGTTGAACAGGGTGTAGGCGACCTGGCAGGCCACCATGTTCACCTCGTCGCTGTTGGTCACCGCCACCAGCATGTCGGCGTCGTCGGCGCCGGCCTGGCGCAGCACGGTGGGGAACGAGGCCTTGCCGTGGACGGTGCGGATGTCCAGGCGGTCGTTGAGGTCGCGCAGGCGTTCGCCGTCGGTATCGACGACCGTGATGTCGTTGGCTTCGCTGGCGAGGTGCTCGGCCAGAGTGCCGCCAACCTGGCCGGCACCAAGGATGATGATTTTCATGAGAGCTCTTTGTTAACTCCTCGGGGGAGGGATTGCGAGCTAGAACGAGACTAGGAAGAACGCGGTTTCGAAGCGGAGTTTACGAATGTAAATGAGCATTCGAAACCGTGATCTGACGACGTATCGTCGACGCGCAGCAGCCCGTTTGGCCTAGCGGGCCGAAATCTTGATCAGCTTGGCATAGTAGAAGCCGTCATGCCCGCCCTGCTGTGGCAGCAGCTGGCGGCCGTGGGGCTGCTTGATGCCCCAGGGGCCGGGCAGGTCCAGCTCGCGGGCGCCGGGGGTGCGACCGAGGAACGCGGCGATCTGCTCGCTGTTCTCCTGCGGCATCACCGAGCAGGTCGCGTAGACCATCACGCCACCGACTTCGAGTGTGGCCCACAGGGCATCGAGCAGCTCGCCCTGCAGTTGCGCCAGCGCCTCGATGTCTTCGGCGGTGCGGGTCAGCTTGATGTCCGGGTGGCGGCGGATCACGCCGGTGGCGGAACAAGGCGCGTCCAGCAGGATGCGCTGGAAGGGTTTGCCGTCCCACCATTTGGCCGTGTCGCGGGCGTCGGCGGCGAACAGCTGGGCGTCGAGCTGCAGGCGTGCGAGGTTCTCGCGCACGCGCACCAGCCGGCTTTCTTCCAGGTCTACGGCGACCACGCCAGCCAGCGCGGACTCGGCTTCCATCAGGTGGCAGGTCTTGCCGCCGGGGGCGCAGCAGGCGTCCAGCACGCGCTGGTTGGGTGCCAGTTCCAGCAGGTCGGCGGCCAGTTGCGCGGCTTCGTCCTGCACGCTGACGCGGCCTTCGGCAAAGCCCGGCAGCTCGCGCACATCGCACGGCTGCACAAGGTTGATGCCGTTGCGGCTGAACTCGCAGGCGGTGGCTTCGAAGCCGACGCGGTTCAGTTCTTCCAGGTAGGCATCGCGGCTGCCATGGCGGCGGTTCACTCGCAGGGTCATCGGCGGGTGGGCGTTGTTGGCGGCGCAGATCGCTTCGAACTGCTCCGGCCAGGATTTCTTCAGTGCCTTCTGCAGCCAGCGCGGATGCGCCAGGCGTGCGGCCGGGTCCTTGTCGACCTCGGCCAGCAGGGTTTCGCTCTCGCGCTGGGCGCGGCGCAGCACGGCGTTGAGCAGGCCCTTGGCCCAGGGCTTCTTCAACTTGTCCGCGCAGCCGACGGTTTCGCCAATGGCTGCGTGGGGCGGAATGCGGGTGTAGAGCAATTGGTACAGGCCAACCAGCAGCAAGGCCTCGACATCACGGTCACCAGCCTTGAACGGCTTCTGCAGCAGGCGCGCGGCGAGGGTGGACAGGCGCGGTTGCCAGCGGGCGCTGCCGAAAGCCAGTTCCTGCACCAGCCCGCGGTCGCGTGGCTCGACGTTCTCCATCTGGGTCGGCAACGAGCTGCCCAGTGAGGCGCGGCCGGCGAGCACCGCGGCCAGCGCACGGGCTGCGGCCAGACGAGGATTGGTACTCATTTGCCCAGCACCAGGCCGGCGGCGAACTGCTCGCGGCGGCTGTTGAACAGGTCGGCGAAGGCCAGCGGCTTGCCTCCAGGCAGTTGCAGGCGGGTCAGCAGCAGCGCGCCTTCACCGCAGGCGACCAGTAGGCCGTCGCGGCTGGCGTCGAGAATCATGCCGGGAACGCCCTTGCCCTCTGCCGGCTTGGCGCCAAGTACTTTCAGCGCGGCGTCACCGAGCGTGGTGTGGCAAACCGGCCACGGCGTGAAGGCGCGGATGCGGCGCTCCAGCTCGTCGGCCGGGCGCGACCAGTCGATGCGCGCCTCTTCCTTGTTCAACTTGTGTGCATAGGTGGCCAGGGAGTCGTCCTGCACCTCGCCCTTGAGCGTACCGGCGGCGAGGCCGGCAATGGCCTCGACCACGGCCTTCGGGCCCAGTTCGGCGAGGCGGTCGTGCAGGCTGCCGCCAGTGTCTTCGGCGGAAATCGGCGTGCTGACCTTGAGCAGCATCGGCCCGGTGTCCAGGCCGGCTTCCATTTGCATCACGGTCACACCGCTCTCGGCGTCGCCGGCTTCCACCGCGCGCTGGATCGGCGCGGCGCCGCGCCAGCGCGGCAGCAGCGAGGCGTGGCTGTTGATGCAGCCCAGGCGCGGGATATCCAGCACCACCTGCGGCAGGATCAGGCCATAGGCGACCACCACCATCAGGTCCGGTTTGAGTGCGGCCAGCTCCGCCTGGGCGGCGGGGTCGCGCAGGGTCGGCGGCTGCAGCACGGTCAGGCCATTCGCCATGGCGAGCTGCTTGACCGGGCTGGGCATCAGCTTCTGCCCACGGCCGGCCGGGCGGTCCGGCTGGGTGTAGACGGCCACCAGCTCGTGGGGACCGCCCAGCAGGGCCTTGAGGTGTTCGGCGGCGAATTCCGGGGTACCGGCGAAGACGATGCGCAGTCTCTGACTCATATCGGGCTCTCAAAAAGCTCTCTATGAAAGAGCTGGCGGGGGCTTGCCGGGGCAAGCCTTTGGGGATGGGGTCACGCCTGTTGCCGGTGCTGCTTTTCCAGCTTCTTGCGGATGCGGTCGCGCTTGAGGTTGGACAGGTAGTCGACGAACAGCTTGCCGTTGAGGTGATCGCACTCGTGCTGGATGCACACGGCGAGCAGGCCTTCGGCTACTTCCTCGAACGGGTTGCCATCGCGGTCCTGGGCCTTGATCCGCACCTTCTGCGGGCGGTCTACATTTTCGTAGAAGCCGGGAACCGACAGGCAGCCTTCCTGGTACTGGTCCATTTCCTCGGTGAGGTATTCGAATTCGGGGTTGATGTAGACCCGAGGCTCGGACTTGTCCTCGGAGAGGTCCATCACCACGACGCGCTTGTGTACGTTGATCTGCGTTGCCGCAAGACCAATGCCCGGCGCCTCGTACATGGTCTCGAACATGTCGTCGATCAGCGTGCGCAGGGCGTCATCGAAGACCGTGACCGGCTTGGCGATGGTCCGCAGACGCGGATCGGGGAATTCGAGAATGTTCAGAATGGCCATATACGTTTGTGATGCACTTGTGGAATAAAGTCAAAATCGGCTGCTAATATGCTGAGCAGCATCGAAAAACGGCTGGAAAGCGCGGTAGGGGCGGCTTCCAGGCGTTTCATGTGTACACATAATAAAGGGATTCACCGCATGAGGAAAACACTACTCGCCCTGCTGCTGCTCGCTGCAGGCGGGATGGCGCAGGCTGCCGTGCAGCTCAAGGACGGCCATCCGGATCGCTATACCGTAGTGAAGGGCGACACCCTCTGGGACATCTCCGGCAAGTTCCTCAGCAAGCCGTGGAAGTGGCCGGAAATCTGGCAGGTGAATCCGCAGATTCAGAACCCGCACCTGATCTACCCGGGTGACGTGCTGAGCCTGGTGTATATCGACGGCCAGCCGCGCCTGATGCTCAACCGCGGCGAGTCCCGCGGAACCATCAAGCTGTCGCCGCGGGTGCGCAGCACCCCGATCGCCGAGGCGATCCCGACCATTCCGCTGGACAAGATCAACGCCTTCCTGCTGTCCAACCGTATCGTCGACAGCGACACCGACTTCTCCAGCGCTCCCTACGTGGTCGCTGGCGACCAGGAGAGCGTGATCAGCGGTGCCGGTGACCGTGCCTACGCCCGCGGCGATTCGCTGTCCGAAGAGAGCAGTTACGGCATCTTCCGCCAGGCCAAGGTCTATACCGACCCGGAAACCAACGAAGTCCTGGGCATCGACGCCATGGATGTAGGCGGCGCCAACGTCACTGCGAAGGAAGGCGACGTCGCCACCCTGATGCTGACCCGTACCACCCAGGAAGTCCGTTCGGGCGATCGCCTGTTCCCCACCGAGGAACGTGCGATCACCTCGACCTTCATGCCCAGCGAGCCGAGCACCCCGATCAAGGGCACCATCATCGACGTGCCGCGCGGCGTGACGCAGATCGGCAAGTTCGACGTGGTGACCATCGACAAGGGCACCCGCGATGGCCTGGCCGAAGGCAACGTGCTGGCCATCTACAAGCTGGGCGAAACCGTCCGCGATCGTGTCACCGACGAAATGGTGAAGATCCCGGACGAGCGCTCGGGCCTGGTGATGGTCTTCCGTACTTACAACCGCTTGAGCTACGGGCTGGTGCTGACCGCTACCCGCTCGCTGGAAGTCAACGACCGCGTCCTGAACCCGTGATGCGCGCGTGACTTGAAGAAACCCCGCTCCGGCGGGGTTTTTTGTGGGCGCAATCCGGAAGGGTCCGACAGCGGCGGCACCGGCAGGCGCGACATAGTCCGGCGATCTCCTGGCATCGAGGATTTCGCCATGCCCGTCGACCCCACCCTCTCCCCAGCCGAGCTTGAAGCGCGGCTGCGCCTGCATGCCTTGCCCGAACTTGGGCCACGGCGTTTTCGCCGGCTGCTGGACGCTTTCGGCTCGGCGTCTGCCGCCTTGAGCGCGCCAGCGGCGGCGTGGCGCTCCCTGGGGCTGCCGTCGACTTGTGCAGAGCCACGCCGCGACGCGCGTATTCGCGAGCAGGCGGCGCAGGCCATGCGCTGGCTGGAGGCACCGGAGCAGCACCTGCTCATGTGGGATTCGCCGGGGTATCCGGCACTGCTCGCAGAATTGGAGGATGCACCGCCCCTGCTGTTCCTGGCTGGCGAGCCGACCTTGCTGGAGCGGCCGCAGCTGGCGATGGTCGGTAGCCGCCGGGCCAGCAAGCCGGGGTTGGATACCGCGCGGGCCTTCGCCCGGAGCCTGGCCGGCGGTGGTTTCGTGATCACCAGCGGGCTGGCTTTGGGGATCGATGGGGCCGCCCATGAAGGCGCGCTGGACGGCGGCGGCAAGACGGTCGCCGTGCTGGGGACCGGCCTGGAGCACCTCTATCCGCGCCGCCATCTGGGCCTGTCGAGGCGTATCGTCGAGCAGGGCAGCGCGCTGGTTTCCGAGTTTCCCCTGCACACCGCGCCCCAGGCTTCGAACTTTCCCCGGCGCAACCGGATCATCAGTGGCCTGTCCCTGGGCACCCTGGTGGTGGAGGCCAGCCCGTCCAGCGGTTCGCTGATCACGGCGCGGCTGGCCGCCGAGCAGGGCCGCGAGGTCTATGCGATCCCCGGCTCGATCCATCATCCCGGCGCGCGCGGCTGCCACGAGCTGATCCGCCAGGGCGCGACGCTGGTGGAGACGGTCGAGCACATCCTCGAGGGCTTGCAGGGCTGGACGCACAGCGCGCCGAGGGTGGAAGCCGCGCCTTCGTGGCCGTCCCATCCACTAGTCGATCTGCTGCGCGCCGCCCCGCAGAGCAGCGAGCAACTGGCCCTGCGCAGTGGACTGGAACTGCCGCAGGTGCTGGCGGAACTCACCGAACTGGAGCTGGACGGGCGGGTGGCCTGCGAGGCCGGCGTCTGGGTGCATCGCGCCCCCTGAGCACGTAAACTGCCGCGCATCGCAGATCCGAGGAACTCCCGATGTACAGCAACTGGCGTACCCAGCGCATGGCCCAGGTCGTGCGCGATGGCGGTGTGATCGCTTATCCGACCGAAGCCGTCTGGGGCCTGGGCTGTGACCCGTGGAGCGCCGACGCCGTGTACCGCCTGCTGGCGATCAAGGCGCGACCGGTGGAAAAAGGCATGATCGTGGTGGCCGGCGACATCCGCCAGTTCGACTTCCTCCTCGAAGACCTGCCCGAAGCCTGGCAGGACAAGCTCGCCGCCAGCTGGCCCGGCCCGAACACCTGGCTGGTGCCGCACCAGGGCCGCCTGCCCGAGTGGGTGACCGGCGAGCACGATACCGTTGCCCTGCGCGTCACCGACCACCCGCTGGTGCGCGAACTGTGCCGCTACACCGGCCCGCTGATCTCCACGTCCGCCAACCCGGCCGGGCGCCCCGCCGCGCGCAGCCGCCTGCGCGTCGAGCAGTACTTCCGCGGCGAATTGGACGGCGTGCTCGGCGGCTCCCTGGGCGGGCGCCGCAATCCCAGCCTGATCCGCGATCTGCGCACCGGCGAGACCGTTCGCCCGTCGTAAGCCGGTCGCCACGACGCGACTCGGTTCGCGAGCAAGCTCGCTCCTACAAGAGCGGATGCACCCTGAGGAGCGAGCTTGATCGCGAATGATCTTCAGATCACGGCAGCAGAATGGTCGAGCCGGTGGTACGCCGCGCCGCCAGCTCGGTCTGCGCCTTGGCCGCCTCGGCCAGACTGAAGCGCTGGTTGATCTCCACCTTCACCTTGCCGCTGGTAATCATGCCGAACAGGTCGTCCGCCATGGCTTGCAGGCGTTCCGGCGTGCTGGCGTAGCCGAACAGCGTCGGGCGGGTGACGTAGAGCGAGCCCTTCTGCGAGAGGATGCCCAGGTTCACCCCGTCCACCGGGCCGGAGGCATTGCCGAAGCTCACCACCAGGCCGCGCGGCGCGGTGCAGTCCAGCGAGGTCAGCCAGGTGTCCTTGCCCACCGAGTCGTAGACCACCGGGCATTTCTTCCCGTCGGTCAGCGCCAGCACGCGCTCCACCACGTTCTCGTGGCTGTAGTCGATGGTTTCCCAGGCGCCGTGGGATTTCGCCAGTTCCGCCTTGGCAGCCGAGCTGACGGTGCCGATCAGGTGTGCGCCGATGGCCTTGGCCCACTGGCAGGCGATCAGCCCGACCCCGCCGGCAGCCGCGTGCCAGAGGATGGTCTGGCCCGGCTGCACGTTGTAGGTCTGGCGCAGCAGGTACTGCACGGTCAGGCCCTTGAGCATGACAGCGGCGGCCTGCTCGAAGGTGATCGCATCGGGCAGCTTCACCACGCTGGCGGCCGGCAGCGTGTGCTGCTCGCTGTAGGCGCCCAGCGGCCCGGTGGCGTAGCCGACGCGGTCGCCGACCTTCACGCTGGTCACCGCGCTGCCCACCGCCTCCACCTCACCGGCACCTTCGGTGCCGACACCGGATGGCATCGCCGGTGCGGGGTACAGGCCGCTGCGATAGTAGGTGTCGATGAAGTTCAGGCCGATGGCGCGGTTGCGCACCCGCACCTCATTCGGACCGGGCTCGGCCGGGGTGTAGTCGACGATTTCGAGGACTTCCGGGCCGCCGGTCTTGGCGAATTGAACACGCTTGGCCATGTCGCTCTCCTGATGACGCGAGGCTCTGCCTCGCCGGGGAAAAGACTTTCATCCAAGCCGCCAGCTTGACGGCCGTCAAGACCAGCTTTGCCGGCGGCGATGGTATGCTTGCGCCCGTTTTCGTACCTGAACCCCGCTCCGGCCCGCGCCACGCGTGGCTTTCCCGCTCCAAGGTGATTCTCGTGACCGACCGCATCGAGGCCGTGAAGGCCTACCTGCTCGACCTGCAAGACCGCATCTGCGCCGCACTCGAAGCCGAAGACGGCAGCGCACGCTTCGTCGAAGACGCCTGGCAGCGTCCGGCCGGCGGCGGCGGTCGTACGAGGGTGATCGGCGACGGTGCCTTGATCGAGAAAGGCGGGGTGAATTTCTCCCATGTATTCGGCAGCGGCTTGCCGCCGTCCGCCAGCGCGCACCGTCCGGAACTGGCCGGCCGCGGCTTCCAGGCGCTGGGCGTGTCGCTGGTGATCCACCCGACCAACCCCCACGTGCCGACCTCCCACGCCAACGTGCGCTTCTTCATCGCCGAGAAGGAAGGTGAAGAGGCCGTGTGGTGGTTCGGTGGCGGCTTCGACCTGACGCCCTACTACGCCCACGAAGAAGACTGCGTGCTCTGGCACCAGGTCGCCCGCGACGCCTGCGCGCCCTTCGGCGCGGACGTCTACCCGCGCTACAAGGAATGGTGCGACCGCTACTTCCACATCAAGCACCGCAACGAGCCGCGCGGTGTGGGCGGCCTGTTCTTCGACGACCTGAACCAGTGGGACTTCGACACCAGCTTCGCCTTCCTGCGGGCCATCGGCGATGCCTACATCGACGCCTACCTGCCCATCGTGCGCAAGCGCAAGAACATCCCGTACACCGAGCAGCAGCGCGAATTTCAGGCCTTCCGCCGCGGCCGCTATGTCGAGTTCAACCTGGTCTACGATCGCGGCACCCTGTTCGGCCTGCAGTCGGGCGGGCGTACCGAGTCGATCCTCATGTCGCTGCCGCCGCAGGTACGTTGGGGCTATGACTGGAAGCCGGAGCCGGGCAGCGAGGAAGCGCGCCTCACCGAGTACTTCCTCACGGATCGGGACTGGTTGGCGCAGGCCTGATCTGCGCTTTTCGGGTGGTTCGCGAGCAAGCTCGCTCCTACAAACGTACTCCAGCGCTTCACTGTAGGAGCGAGCTTGCTCGCGAACCTGGTCTGGTACCCCGATAGAAAACCCGGCAAGCTCCTGCCCTTTCCAATCTTCTCGCTCCAGGACTTCCCATGGACCGCTACTGCGTCTTCGGCAACCCCATCGGCCACAGCAAGTCGCCGCAGATCCACCGCCTGTTCGCCGAACAGACCGGTCAGGCGCTGAGCTATGACGCGCGCTTGGCGCCGCTGAATGACTTCGCCGGGAACGCCCGCGAGTTCTTCGTTGAGGGCCTGGGCGGCAACGTTACCGTGCCGTTCAAGGAAGACGCCTACCGCCTGGCCACCGAGCTGAGCGAACGCGCGCGCCGGGCCGGCGCGGTGAATACCCTGAAGAAGCTGGACGGCGGCGGACTGCTGGGCGACAACACCGACGGCGCCGGGCTGACCCGCGACCTGACGGTGAACCACGGTGTGACCCTGCACGGTGCGCGTATCCTGGTGCTGGGCGCCGGGGGAGCGGTGCGCGGAATCCTCGAACCTTTCCTCGCCGAGCAGCCGGCCTGCATCGTCATCGCCAACCGCACGGCGTCGAAGGCCAGACAACTGGCCAACGAATTCAAGGACCTGGGCACCGTGCGCGGAGGGGGCTTCGACTTGAGCGACGAACCTTTCGACCTGATCGTCAACGGCACCTCGGCATCGCTGGCCGGCGAGTTGCCGCCGATCGATCCGGCGCTGATCGAGCCGGGCCACACCGTCTGCTACGACATGATGTACGGCAAGGACATCACCGCGTTCAATCGCTGGGCTGCCGAGCATGGCGCGGCGCGCTGCATCGACGGGCTGGGCATGCTGGTGGAGCAGGCGGCGGAGGCCTTCCTGCTGTGGCGCGGCGTACGGCCGGACTCGGCGCCGGTGCTGGAAGAATTGCGCCGGCAGCTCAAGGGCTGAGCGCTCGGAAGGGCGTGCGACCACTTGTAGGAGCGAGCTTGCTCGCGAACCAACGCCCAGCAGCGAAGTCGCCTGGAGAATCTGTTCGCGAGCAAGCTCGCTCCTACAGATGAAGCCAGGCGCTATTCCTCCACCTGCAACACCCCGCCCTTCTCCATCTGCCTTTCCAGCTCCGCACGCACCCGCGGCCGCGCATTGCGCAGCACCAGGCTGCGGCCTTCGCTGGCCAGGCGCCGGGCCTCCTGCTGAAGCATCTGGGCGCCGGCGAAATCGATGAAGTTGACGTGGTGGGCGTCCAGCACCAGGCGCTCTCCGCGGGTGTGCTGCATCAGTTTCTGCAGGTAGTCGCAGGCGCCGAAGAAGATCGAGCCCTCGATGCGCAGCACTTCTTCATCTTCGCGCGCCCACTGCTGCACACGTGGCTGCGAGGTGCGCTTGAGGTAGAAGAACAGCGAGGCGAGCACACCGGCGTAGATGGCGTTCTGCAGCGGCAGCAGCAAGGTGGCGGCGAGGGTCAGCAGCATCACCAGGGACTCGGCACGACTGCCTTTCCACAGGGCGCGCAGCGCCGGGCGATCAACCAGATTCCAGCAGATCAGCAGGATGCCGGCCGCCATCGCCGACAGCGGGATATGGGTGATCAACCCGGCACCCGCCAACGCCAGCAGCGCGACCCACAGTGCCGAGAAGACCCCGGCCAGTGGCGTGCGCGCGCCGGCATCCTGATTCAGCCCGGAGCGGGTGAAGGAGCCGGCGGACAGCGTGCCCGAAAGCCACGGCCCGATCAGGTTGGAAAGCCCCTGGGCGCGCACTTCCTGGTTGGCATCCAGCGGTTGGTGCGAGCGCGCGGCCAGCGCGCGGGCAATGGACAGGCTGGTGACCAGCCCGAGCATCCCGCAGGCCACGGCAGCGGGGAGCAGTTGGGCAATCGCCGACAGGTCGAACGACAAAGGGCTGAGTGGCGGCAGCGCGCTGCGGAACGCGGCCACCTTGGCGACGCCGGCAAAGGTCGCGGGCATCGCCCAGACCAGCGCGCTGGCGCCGAACAGGCCGACCAGCAGCGCCGGCCCGCGCCGCCACAGGCGCTTCACCAGCAGGCTCAGCGCGAGGCTGAACAGGCCGACCAGCACCGAAGGCCCATGGAACTCCGCCAGCTTCCCCCACAGCGCGGCGGCACTGGTCAGCGCCGTGCCCTGCCCGCTCGCGGTAATCCCGAGCAGATAGGGCAACTGGCCAACGACGATCACCAGCGCGGCGCCGCAGGTAAAGCCCAGCAGCACCGAGTGAGAAACGAAATTCACCAGCACGCCGAAGCGCAGCAGGCCCAGCAGCCACTGGAACAATCCGGCGAGGAAGGTCAGCAGCAGTGCGTACTGGATGAACTGCGCGCTGCCCGGCGGCGCCAGCGGGGCGATGGCGGTGAACAGCACCACCGAGATCGCCGCCGTCGGCCCGCCGACCATGTGCTTCGACGAGCCCCACAGGCAGGCGATCAGCACTGGCAGCATCGCCGCGTACAGACCGTACTCCGCCGGCAGCCCCGCAATAAGCGCGTAAGCCATGGATTGCGGCAGAGCGAGCACCGCGCCGGAAAGACCGACGCCCAGGTCACGGCGCACATCACGCCCCGTGACCTGCGGCAGCCAGGCGAGGAAGGGCAGCAGGCGGATCAGACGTTCCTTCACGGGCTACAGCTTGGCCTTCACGGCGGCCAGCGCATCACCGCCGTCGCGGGTCTTCACGCCTTCAAGCCAGGTGTCGAGGCTCTGTGGATTGGCCTTGATCCAGGCCTTCACCGCGTCAGGATTCTTCACGCTCTTCTCCAGCACCTCGGCCATGATGGCGTTCTCCATCTTCAGGTCGAAGGACAGGTTGGCCAGCAGTTTGCCGCTGTTCGGGCACTGCTCGGTGTAGCCGTTGCGCGTCACGGTGAACACGCTGCCGGTGCTGCCGAAGTATTTCTCGCCGCCGGTGAGGTACTTCATGTCGACTTTCACGTTCATCGGATGCGGCGTCCAGCCGAGGAATACCACCCAGCGATCACGCTTCACGGCGCGGCCCACCTCGGCGAGCATCGCCTGCTCGCTGGACTCCACCAGCTTCCAGTCGCCCAGGCCGAATTCGTCGCCGCCGATCATCTTCTGGATCGACTGGTTGGCCGGTGCGCCGGAGCCGATGCCGTAGATCTTCCTGTTGAACTGGTCGGCATGCTGGTCCAGATCGGCGAAGGTCTTCACCCCGGCGTCCCACACATAGGTCGGCACGGCGAGGGTGAACTCGGTGCCCTGCAGGTTCTTCGCCAGCTGGGTGACCTGCTTGCTGGCGATGAACTGGTCGTGGAACCCCTGTTGCGCCGGCATCCAGTTGCCGAGGAAGGCGTCCACCTGGCCGTCGCGCAGGCCGCCGTAGGTGATGGGCACCGACAGGGTGTCGATCTTCACCTTGTAACCCAGGCCGTCGAGAAGGAAGGCGGCGATGCCGTTGGTGACGGCGATGTCGGTCCAGCCCGGATCGGCCAGCTTCACCGTACTGCAGGCTTCATCTTCGGCCCGGGCCAGCGGGCCGCCCAGCGCGAGTGCGCCGGCCAGCAACAGCGTCGATGCTCTTCGTACGGTGTTCTTCATGCTCCCTTCCCCTTCGGCTTGTTGTGCTTGTTGTCACGGTTGCGGATAGCGGGCGCGGCGCTCCAGATCGTCAAGGTCGATGTGGTTGCGCATGTACTGCTGGCTGGCGTCGACCATGGGCTGGTGGTCCCAGCTCTTGAGCGTGCCGTGGGTCAGCGCATCGGCCACCAGCCGGCGGCGACGCTGGCTGGCCAGCACTTGCCGGGTGATGGCCGGCACATCCCAGCGCGCGCGGGCTTCGCCCAGCAGGTCGCGTAGCAGGTTGGCGTGGACGGGCGAATCGGCGAGGTTTTCCAGCTCGCGCGGGTCGTTCTTCAGGTCGAACAGCAGGCACGGGTCCTGCTCGGAATAGACGAACTTGAAGTCGCCGCGGCGGATCATCATCAGCGGGCTGACGGTGCCTTCGGCGGTGTATTCGCCGATCACTTCGTCGTGGCCGCCGGTGCCCTGCAAGTGCGGCAGCAGCGAGCGGCCATCGAGGTTGATGCCGGGCTCGAGCTGTCCGCCGGCCAGTTCGACGAGGGTTGGCAACAGGTCGACGGTGGAAACCGACTGGCTGACCCGGCGCGGGGCGAAGCGCCTGGGCGCGTGCACCAGCAGCGGCACGCGGGCGGCCATCTCGAACCAGTGCATCTTGTACCAGAGGCCGCGCTCGCCAAGCATGTCGCCGTGGTCGCCGGAGAACACGATCAGGGTGTCTTCGCCCAGGCCGCAATCCTCCAGGGTGCGCAGCAGCGCGCCGATCTGCGCGTCGACATAGCTGCACGCGCCGAAATAGGCACGGCGTGCTGCGCGGACCTTCTCTTCGGGCATCTCCTGGCCCCACAGGTCGATCACCTTCAGCAACCGCTGGGAGTGCGGGTCCTGTTCGCCCTGGGCGATCTGCACGGCAGGCAGCGGGATGTCCTCGTCGCGGTACAGGTCCCAGTACTCGCGCGGGATGGTGTAAGGGTCGTGCGGGTGGGTCATGGACACGGTCAGGCAGAACGGCTGCTCGGGGTGTTCGCGCACATGGTCGTAGAGGTACTGGCGCGCCTTGAACACCACTTCCTCGTCGAAGTCGAGCTGGTTGGTGCGGACGCACGGGCCGGCCTGCAGCACCGAAGACATGTTGTGGTACCAGCTCGGGCGCACGTCCGGCTCGTCCCAGTTCACCGCCCAGCCGTAGTCGGCGGGGTAGATGTCGCTGGTCAGGCGTTCCTCGTAGCCGTGCAGCTGGTCCGGGCCGCAGAAGTGCATCTTGCCGGAGAGCGCGGTGCGGTAGCCCAGGCGGCGCAGGTAGTGCGCGTAGGTGGGGATGTCGGCGGCAAAATCCGCGGCGTTGTCCCAGGCGCCGATCCTGGTCGGCAACTGGCCGCTGACCAGGGTGAAGCGCGACGGCGCGCAGAGTGGGCTGTTGCAGTAGGCCGAGTCGAAGACCACGCCTTCGCCGGCGAGGCGCGAGAGGTTGGGCAGCTTGATTGGCGACTGAGCGTCGTAGAAAGGCAGGAGCGGCGCGGCCATCTGGTCGGCCATGATGAAGAGGATGTTCGGGCGCTGGCGCTTCATGGCGTTGGGCTTATCCTGTTGGCGCTGTTATGGGATGCTGTGCTTTTGCAGAACTGCATCGAGTCTGTTTCCAGCTGGACCGGGGGTAAACCGCATGGTGCGACATGCTTCGGATAACAGCTGCTTATGTGAGAGCCGGGTATGAGCGTGCCCCTTGAGCTGCTGCGCGTGTTCGAGGCCGCGGCCCGCCTGCTGAGCTTCACGGCCGCCGCCGGCGAGCTGGGCACCACCCAGCCGGCGGTCAGCCAGCAGATCAAGCGCCTCGAGAAGCTGCTGGCAGTGCGCCTGTTCGACCGCATCCACCGCGGCATCGCGCTCACCGAAAGCGGGCAGGTCCTGCAACAGCATGTTCAGGCCGGCCTGGAGAGCATCGATGCCGGCGTTGCGGCGGTCACCGCGAAACATCCCCACGAGGTGCTGCAAGTCGCCACCGACTTCGCCTTCGCCGCCTATTGGCTGATGCCGCGCCTGCCGCGCTTTCGCCAGGCACACCCGGAGCTGGACGTCGGCCTGATCAGCAGTGATCGCAGCCCGATTTCCCTGCGCAGCGACATCGATGTCGCCATCGCCTTCGGTGACGGGCGCTTCAAGCACGGTGAGGCGCTGCGGCTGTTCAGCGAGGAAGTATTCCCGGTGTGCAGCCCGCGTCTGTTGGATGGGCGTGAGCTTCCGTTGACGGCGCAGGCACTGACCGAGTTGCCGCTGCTGCACCTTCATCCCGAGGCGTCGAGCCGCTGGTTCGACTGGCCAGGGGTCTACCGCGCATTGGGCATCGACGGGGCGCCGGCCCCCGCCGGATTGCGCTTCGACAACTACACCCTGCTGATCCAGGCGGCCATTGCCGGGCAGGGCGTTGCCATTGGCTGGCGGCATCTGGTCGACGAACTGCTGGAGCAGGGGTTACTGTGCCGGCCCATCGCCGAATCCGTGGAGTCGAGGTTCGGCTATTACGCCGTGTTGCCCGAGCGCAAGCGGCGCATGCGCCTGGTGCAGCGTTTCGTCGACTGGCTGCAGGCGGAACTGGAGCAGGACCGATGAACGACACCCCGATCAAGGATTTCCACGCCCACGTCTACTTCGACGCGAGCAGCCTCGAGCGCGCCCGCGCGCTGTGCGAAGAGGCGGCGCGCCGCTTCGGCGCGAAGATGGGTCGGGTGCACGAGCGCCCGGTCGGCCCGCATCCGGACTGGAGCTGCCAACTGGCCTTCGACAACGCCACCTTCGCCACCCTGGTGCCGTGGCTGGCGCTGAATCGCGATGGCCTGGTGATCTTCGTTCATCCCAACACCGGCGATGACCTGCGCGACCACCGCGACCACGGCCTGTGGATGGGCGAAGTGCGCCCGCTGGACCTCTCGCAGTTCACGAGCTGACACGTTTTTGCATTCGATAATAATTCTCGATTCGGTGTATGCTGCCGTCCCTTCGCATCGGTCTGACAGACGTTGGCCGGTTTTTCGGGGTATTTCGGCCATCATGCGGCGCTTCGCCTCCTCCTCCCTGCTGCAGAGCTTCCAGGCGCATTACGCGGACCTGATGCGCTTCCTTGCGCGGCGATTGGGCGACAACCAGCGCGCGGCAGACGTGGCCCAGGACACCTGGTTGCGCCTGGCCGACCACCCCGCCGAAGCCGAGGTGCAGGACCCGCGCGCCTACCTGTTCCGCGTCGCCGGCAACATCGCCATCGACAACCTGCGCCGCGAGGGCCGGCTGGCTGAGCTGCATGTCGATGAAGCCGCCGCGGATGACCTCAGCGATCCCGCGTCCGGGCTGGAGCACCGCCTGCTCGCCCATGAGGCGCTGGAGCACCTCGACGCCGCCCTCGACCAATTGCCCGCCAATGCCCGCCAGGCGTTGCTGATGAACCGCCTCGACGGCCTCACCCACGCGCAGATCGCCCAGCGCCTGGGCGTTTCCGAGAGCATGGTGGGCAAGTACATCGTCCAGGCCATGCGCCATTGCCGCGACTGGGCGCAGCGCCAGGGAGACGCGCCATGAGCCGCGTCGAACAGAACCTGCTGGGCGATGAAGCCATCGAGCGCCTGGTGCAGCTGCATTCAGGCAGTGCCGGTGCCGCCGAGCGCATGGACTTCCTGCGCTGGCGCGGGCAGAGCCCGGAACACGAGCGCGCCGCCCGCGAGGCAGAGGCGCTGTGGGGGAGCTTGCCGGAAACCCGCCACGCCGAGGATTACCGCCGCCGCGCCCGGCGCCCGCGCCGCTGGCTGGCGCTGGCCGCTGCCGCCTGTGTCGCGGCGATCGCCGTCACCATTGCCCAGCCCGAACCGCTGGCCGGGCTGTACTCCGACTACGCCACGCGCACGGGTGAGCGGCGGATGCTGCAGCTGGCCGATGGCAGCCGTGTCTGGCTGAACAGCGACAGCGCCCTATCCGTAGACTTCAGCCCGCAGCAGCGGCGCCTGCGCCTGCATGCTGGCGAAGCCTTGTTCGAGGTGGCAAAGGATGCGGAGCGGCCCTTTATCGTCGAAGCTAGGGGCGGCGAGGTGCGCGCCGTGGGCACGCGCTTCGATGTGGACAGCCGCGGGCCGCAGGTACGTGTCGATGTGACCGAGGGCGTGGTGCAGGTGAACAGCGCTGGCAGCGCGCCGGTGCGGCTGTCCGCCGGCGAGCGCCTGAGCTACCGCGAGCGCACCGCGCCCGAGCCGGCGCAGCCGCTGGATCTCGCCAGTGCCAGCGCCTGGCAGCGCGGCAAGCTGATCTTCAACCAGCGCCCGCTGGGCGAGGTGCTCGACGAGCTGGAGCGCTACCTGCCCGGGCGCATCGTGCTGACCGACAGCGCGCTGCGCCAACACAAGGTCAGCGGGGTGTTCGACCTGCAGGACCCAGGCGCATTGCTCAAGACGCTGGAGCGGCTGCAGCCGGTCACGGTCACCCACCTGCCCTGGCTGGTGCTGATCCGCCCGGCGCCGAACGCCTGACCGTTTTTTGTAGGAGCGTGGGGGACGCCTAGTTCTTGCTCGCGAACCGCCCAATCTCGGAGCTGCCGGGAAATTCGTTCGCGAGCAAGCTCGCTCCTACAGGAAGGTCTCGCTGTGGCTGTCCAAACAAGAAAATGAAAATATTTTTCATTCAGCACTGCAAGGTTTGCATGACCGTTTCGTCGTAGGCAGGAACGCGAAAAATTCTCAATACGCGACCCTGCCCACACAAGAACGGATTTCACCCGCATGCATTACCGTCCTTCCCCGCTGCACCGCGCGATCCTGCTCGCTTCCCTGCTCGGCGCCGCCGCGCCCGTCGTCCATGCTGCGAACGCTGCCGCCGTCGAGCTGCATATCGCCCCGCGCAGCCTGGACAG
The DNA here is from genome assembly GCF_012971725.1 of Pseudomonas multiresinivorans. Taxonomy (NCBI): domain Bacteria; kingdom Pseudomonadati; phylum Pseudomonadota; class Gammaproteobacteria; order Pseudomonadales; family Pseudomonadaceae; genus Pseudomonas; species Pseudomonas multiresinivorans. The sequence goes on along the minus strand of NZ_CP048833.1, from coordinate 552,935 downwards.
CGCGCTGACCCAGTTTGCCGACCAGGCCGGGCTGCACCTGCTGTTCAACTCCGAGGACATCCAGGGCCTGCAGAGCGAAGGGCTGGACGGTACCTACACCACCGAGGAAGCGCTCAACCAACTTCTCTCCGGCAGTGGCGTGAGCTGGCGCTTCACCGACGAGCGCACCGTGCTGCTCAAGCGCGAGAAGGACGACTCCGCGGCCCTGAGCCTGGCGCCGATGCAGATCAGCGTGGCGGCGCGCACGCCCACCGATATCAGCTCGATCCCCGGCACCGTCTGGGTGGTCGACCAGACCCAGCTGCGTGAACAGCTCGACACCGGCGTCAGCCTGAAGGAGGCCGTGGGAAAGCTAGTTCCCGGTCTTGACCTGGCGCCCGAGGGCCGCACCAACTACGGCCAGAACATGCGCGGGCGCAACGTGCTGGTGATGATCGACGGCGTCAGCCAGAACAGCTCGCGCGGCCTGTCGCGCCAGTTCGACAGCATCTCGCCGTTCAACGTCGAGCGCATCGAAGTGCTCTCCGGCGCCAGCGCCATCTACGGCGGCGGCGCCACCGGCGGCATCATCAATATCATCACCAAGAAGGGCGCAGCCGGTGATGCGCGCTTCGAGACGCAACTGGGCGCCACCAGCGGCTTCAACAACAGCGATGACCTGTCCACTCGCGCCGCGCAGTCCATCAGCGGTGGCAACGACCGCGTGGCCGGCCGCCTGGGCGTCTCGGCGGAGAAGAACGAAGCCTTCTACGATGGCGGTGGCAACCAGATCTTCATCGACAACACCCAGACCGACCTGCAGTACAACCGCACCGTCGACGTGATGGGCAACCTCACCGCGCAGTTCACCGACGAGCAGAGCCTCGACCTGCTGGCGCAGTACTACGACTCGGGCAACGACGGCAGCACCGGTATCTACTTTCCCAACCTGAAGTACCAGGGCCCGTCGAACCTGGAGGATGCGGAAATCCGCAGCGGCCTGGACACCGACCTGGAACCGCGCTCGCGCCGCGTGCTGCTCAATGCCAACTACCACCACAGCAACCTGCTGGAGCAGGACTTCTACCTGCAGGCGTATTACCGCAAGGAAGACGACAACTTCTATCCGTTCCCCTACTACAACACCGGCAAGCCGACCGGCTCCAAGGGTGTGTACTTCGCCGGCTCGCAGCAGAACTTCGAGGTCAGCGGCCTGAAGGGCCTGTTCAGCAAGCAGTGGGATGCGTTGAAGTTCACCTATGGCGTGGACCTCGACCACGAGCGTTTCAACGCCGAGCAGAAGGTCTTCGACCAGCGCCTGTCCTCCGAGAGCGGCGGCCTGGACCTGGAAACCGCCAGCAGCGCACCGCGCTACCCGAGCTACATCGTCGATGGCCTGTCCTTCTATGGCCAGCTGGACTGGAAGGCCACCGACAACCTGACCCTCTCCGGCGGCGCGCGCCACCAGAAGATGGACGTCGAGGTGGACGACTTCAAAGGCGTGCCCGGTGGCAGCAACGACTACCAGGTCAACCTGTTCAACCTCGGCGCCATTTACGACTTCAAGAACGGCCACCAGGTCTGGACCAACTACAGCGAAGGCTTCGACCTTCCCGATCCGGCCAAGTACTACGGCAAGGCTGGTCTGTCGGTGGACGACAACCCACTGGCCGGCATCAAGAGCCGCCAGGTCGAGACCGGCTGGCGCTACAGCGACATGCAGTGGCAGACCCAGGCGGCGGTCTACTACATCTGGTCGGACAAGATCATCACCACCGACGCGGCGACCCTGACCATCGACGTGGAAGACCAGAAGAGCCGCGACTTCGGCTTCGAGGGCGCAGTCACCCGTTACTTCGACAACGGCTGGCAGGGCGGCACCACGCTGCACCTGGTGCGTTCGGAAGAAGAGGATGCCGATGGCGACTGGATCAAGCGTGATGCGCGCTATGCGTCGCTGTCCAAGTCCACCGCGTTCGTCGGCTGGGGCGATGGTGAGCGCAGTGCCCGCCTGCAGGCCCAGCACGCGTTCAACCTGAAGGACGATGCGGACCATGAAATCGACGGCTACACCACCTTCGACCTGATGGGCGAGCAGAAGACCGGCTTCGGCACCTTCAGCGCCGGTATCCAGAACCTGCTGGACAAGCAGTACAGCACCGTCTGGGGCCAGCGCGCCGCGCTGTTCTATTCGCCGACCTACGGGCCGGCCTATCTCTATGACTACCAGGGCCGTGGCCGCACCTTCACCCTGGGCTGGAGCCTGGAGTACTGAAGGGCCTGAAAGCTCTCTACCTGAAAAGACTCAGGCCACCTTTCCGGTGGCCTGATCGAGGGTTTCCACTATGCCGCCGCTAAGGCTTCGGCAGTGGCATAAAAGCACTTCGCCGAGCAGCTGCAATGAGGGCGTGGCGAAGTAGTCCAGCAGGGCGTCTTCGTCTTTCCAGCTGCCTTGCAGCAGCCACGGCTGGCCGTTCTCACGGGCGACCAACTGGCAGCGCAGGCACCCCGGCGCCCGGCGTGCGCCGTCGACCAGATTGTCGATCAGGGCGCCGAGTTCCGCCTCGTGCCCCGCCCGGGGGTGGATCTGCAATTCGTGTTCGATGGGGGTTTGCCAGTGCATGTCCTGTCCTCCGCATTACAGGAAGAAGTCCGAAGTGGCTCCTCGGACGACTGACAGCAAGAGTACGGCCCCGTCAGGCCCGCGCGTTATCCGGATGCTGCCGCCTTCTTGCCTGATCCTGCGGCAGGTTCGCCAGCCTCTGTAACAGGCCGTTTCCGGGCCATGCACCGCCGCGGTGCGCGCGTGGAGAGGGCTGCGGCTTGTCCATTCCTGCCGATTGCTTGCCTGATCCTCCAGCGGCTGCCTTACTGTCACACTGGGCGCTGTGCCGTGGGCGTAAGCTTCGAGCGCCGCCACTGGAGGTCCTGTGCATGTCCCAGTCCGTTCCCGCCTACGATCCCATTGCCGCCGGCCGCCAGGAGCTGGCCGACATTATCCAGCGCCACTGCCAGGGTGAAGGCGTCTTCGAGACCGCCATCGATTCCCTGCTGGTCGGTCGCAGCGACTGCCCCCACGAGGGCCGCATGCCGACCCTCTATCGCCCCGCCCTGTGCGTGATCGCCCAGGGCTGCAAGGAAGTGCGCCTGGGCAGCGAGGTGTATCGCTACGACGAACTCAACCTGCTGGTGGTGTCGGTGACGCTGCCGGTATCCGGCCAGGTGATCGAGGCCTCGCCGGAGAAGCCCTACCTGTCGATCCGTCTGGACATCGACCCCGGTGAGCTGACCCGGCTGATCGCCGAGGCCGGCCTCGCCGGCAGTGCGCCGCGCCCGGCCAGCCGGGGCATCTACCTGCAACGCCTGGACTGCACCGTGCTCGACGCGTTGCTGCGCCTGATGCGCCTGCTGGATACCCCGCGCGACATCGAGATGCTGGCGCCGCTGTTCGTCCGCGAAATCCTCTACCGCCTGCTGCGCGGCCCGCAGGGCCACCTGCTGCACGACCTGGCGATGACCGACAGCCAGACCCACCGCGTCACCCGCGCCATCGAGTGGCTCAACCGCAACTACGACAAGTCCCTGCGCATCGAGGACCTGGCCCGCGAGGTAAACCTCAGCGTGTCCACCCTGCACCACCGCTTCAAGGAAGTGACCGCCCTGAGCCCGCTGCAGTACCAGAAGCAGTTGCGCCTGCAGGAAGCGCGGCGGCTGCTGCTCTCCGAGGGGCTGGAAGTGGCAGTAGCCGGGCATCGTGTCGGTTACGAGAGCCCTTCGCAGTTCAGCCGCGAATACAGCCGCCTGTTCGGCGCGCCGCCGCTGCGCGACCTGGCGAGCCTGCGCGGTGCCCTGGACAGCGAAGCCGTGCCGGCGTAATCCGCCGTCAGATTTCTCGCTCCTGCGGGTGTTTCGACTGGGCATTGGCGCCCTGGATTTCTCCCTCACCCCAGCCCTCTCCCTCAGGGAGGGGGGGCGGTTCGGCGCGCATCGAAACAGGGGAGTTAGCCGGCGAGCGCCAAATTTTCAGAGCTCTCGGGACAGTCCCCTCTCCCCTTGGGAGAGGGTTAGGGTGAGGGCGTTACCGGGCGCCGAAACTCAGTCGGCGCACCGAATTGATGGGTATCGCTGCGCTCCACGCCATCCTACAAAGGCGTTGGCCGCAGGCAATCAGCGCTCATAAAGCTCCAACGGCAGGTCATCCGGGTCGGCGAAGAAGGTGAAGCGCTTGCCGGTCAGCTCGTCCTCGCGGATCGGCTCGCAGGCCACGCCGTGGTTCTGCAGATGGGCGACGGCGCTCTCCAGGTCATCCACGGCGAACGCCAGATGGCGCAGCCCCTGCGCTTCGGGATAAGACGGCCTGGCCGGCGCGCCGGGGAAGGAGAACAGCTCCAGCCGCGCATAGCCCAATTCCAGGTCGAGCTTCCAGGAGTCACGCGCGGTGCGATACGTCTCGGCGACCACCTTCAGGCCCAGCACCTGGGTGTAGAAGTGCTTGGAGCGCGGGTAGTCCGAGCAGATCAGGGCAACGTGGTGCAGGCTGTGCAGCAGGGGCATGGGTGGTTCTTCCCGGTGGGTCGGAGCGTTCTATCCTGACAGCCGTGTCCCGACGGTCAATGCTGGCGCTGTGAAGTCGGTCGCCAACGGCGCTGGAGTGATGGCAGTGCGCCTGCTAGCATCCCGCCGCCACCCCCACAATCACGGTCGACAGGACGTCCCCCGTACGGCCGCACTTGAAAGGAATCAGCATGAAGAAGACCGCCCTGGCCATCGCCATCCCCGTTGCCATCGTCGGCGCTGCCGTTGCCGGCGCCTGGTACACCGGCAGCCGTGTCGAGCAGGAAGTGAACCGCGGCATCACCGAAGCCAACCAACTGTTCCAGCAGGAAGCCCCCGGCCTGGGCGCCCACCTGACCCTGGTGGACATCCAGCGCGGGCTGTTCTCCAGCACCGCGCGCTACAACCTCTCCTTCACCGGCAAGGAAGGCGAAGAGCCGCAGATCCTGGTCTTCACCGACCGCCTCGAACACGGCCCCTTCCCGGCCTCGCGCCTGGCAGCGGGCAAGCTCGCGCCGGTCATGGCGCAGAGCCATTTCGCCCTGGAGCAAAACGAACTCACCGCTCCGCTGTTCACCGCCGCTGGCGGCAAGGCTCCGCTGTTCGGCGAGCTGACCATCCATTACGACCAGAAGCAGGAAGGCGCCGTTGAGACCGCCGCCCTGGAATTCGCCAAGGACAGTGACAAGCTGCGCCTGTCCCCGGCCAAGATCACCTTCAACGTCTCCGGCGACAAGAAGGACGTCAGCGCCGTGGGCAACCTCGCCGAGGTCGACCTGGACTTCACCGACGAGAACACCGGTCAGCCGGCGCGCGTACAGCTGCGCGACCTGGGCATGCAGGGTGACAAGAAGGAAAATGCCAACGGTTTTGCCCTCGGCCCCAGCTCCGCCACCATCAAGAGCCTGAACATCAAGTCGCCGGGTGCGCCGGAAGTCGAGTTGCGCGACGCCGTGGTCGAAGAGACCCTCAAGCAGGGCGGCAAGGGCCTGGACCAGAGCGTTTCCTACCGCGTCGGCAAGGTTGTGGTGCAGGGCCAGGAAATCGGCGGCGTGAAGCTGGACCTGAGCCTGCGCAACCTCGACGAGGGCGTGCTCAAGACCTTCAAGGAGTCCTACAACAAGATGGCCCTGGACAGCCTGGAAAGCACCGAGCTGACCCCGGCGCAGGAAGAGGAACTGAAGAAGCTCGGCCTGGCCCTGCTGGAAGGTTCGCCGGTGCTCTCGCTGGACGAGCTGTCCCTGCAGACCAGCCACGGCGTAGCCAAGGCTTCGCTGTCGGTCGACCTGCGCAAGCCAAACGCCGCCGCTGCCACGCCGGACGAGATGGCGCGCAGCATCCTCGCCGCGCTCAAGGCTGACCTGAAGGTGGACAAGGCGGTGATCGGCGACATCGTCGCGCTGCAGGGTTCGCTGGGTGGCGAGGCTGCCGGCAGCGTCGATCCGGTGGCGCTCAAGCAGCAGTCCGACGCCATGACCGACCTGTTCAGCGGCATGGCCCTGAACTCGCAGTGGGCCGTGCTCGATGGCAATGCCCTGTCCAGCTCGCTGGCCTACGCCAACGACCAGGTGAAGTTCAATGGCAAGGACATGAGCGTGCCGGAATTCATGGCCTTCGCCATGGGCTCCGCGCAGGGTCTCGGCCTGGGCGGCGGCGCTGCTGCCGGCGCCGAGGAAGAGCCGCAGGAAGAAAGCGTGGAGTAAGCCGCGCCTGAAACAAAAAAGCCCGGCATTCGCCGGGCTTTTTCATGCTTCCTGTAGGAGCGAGCTTGCTCGCGAACCTTCCCAGCATCAGAGCTGCCGGCAAGAACTGTTCGCGAGCAAGCTCGCTCCTACAGAAGATCCATCCTGCGTAATCCTCAGTTCGTAGGATGGGTGGAGCGCAGCGATACCCATGCTGCCGGCTCACAGAATCGATGGGTATCGCTTCGCTCCACCCATCCTACGCGGAGCCGTGTGGCAGTCCTCAGCGAGCGTTGCGCACACCTTCAGCCAGATGACGGCACAGGCCGAGTACGCCCTGCACCGTATCGGCGGAGCTGGTGGCCTCGGCGATCTTGTCGATCAGCGCCGAACCTACCACCACGCCATCGGCCAGGCGGGCGATGCTCGCCGCGTGTTCGGCGGTGCGGATGCCGAAGCCGATCGATACCGGCAGGTCGGTGTGGCGGCGCAGGCGCGCCACGGCTTCCTCGACGTGTTCCAGGGTCGCCGCGCCGGCGCCGGTCACGCCGGCCACCGAGACGTAGTAGACGAAGCCGGAGCTGCCCTCGAGCACGGTGGGCAGGCGCTTGTCGTCGGTGGTCGGGGTGGTCAGGCGGATGAAGTCGATGCCCGCGGCCTGGGCCGGGTGGCAGAGGTCTTCGTTGTGCTCCGGCGGCAGGTCCACGACGATCAGGCCGTCGACGCCGGCTTCCTTCGCGTCGGCGATGAACTTGTCCACGCCGTAGTAATGGATCGGGTTGAAGTAACCCATCAGCACCAGCGGGGTGGTGTCGTTGCCAGCGCGGAATTCGCGGACCATCTTCAGGGTCTTGGCGAGGTTCTGGCCGTTGCCCAGGGCGCGGATATTGGCCAGCTGGATCGCCGGGCCGTCGGCCATCGGGTCGGTGAACGGCATGCCCAGCTCGATCACGTCGGCGCCGGCTTCGGGCAGGCCCTTGAGGATGTCCAGCGAGGTCGAGTAGCCCGGGTCGCCGGCGGTGATGAAGGTCACCAGAGCGGCGCGGTTCTGCTGCTTGAGTTCGGCGAAGCGGGTCTGCAGGCGGCTCATGCTTGCGGCTCCTGTTGCATGTGGTGCATGACGGTCTGCATGTCCTTGTCGCCACGACCGGACAGGTTCACCACCATGATGTGGTCCTTGGGCAGGTTGGGCGCGCGCTTGAAGACTTCGGCCAGGGCGTGGGAGGACTCCAGCGCCGGGATGATGCCTTCCAGGCGGCAGCACTGGTGGAACGCGTCGAGGGCTTCGTGATCGGTGATCGAGGTGTACTCGACGCGGCCGATGTCATGCAGCCAAGCGTGTTCCGGGCCGATGCCGGGGTAGTCCAGGCCGGCGGAAATGGAGTGCGCGTCGATGATCTGGCCGTCCTCGTCCTGCAGCAGGAAGGTCCGGTTGCCGTGCAGCACGCCCGGTACGCCGCCGTTCAGGCTGGCCGCGTGCTTGCCGGTCTCGATGCCGTGGCCGGCGGCTTCGACGCCGATGATCTTGACGCTGGTGTCATCGAGGAACGGGTGGAACAGGCCCATGGCGTTGGAGCCGCCGCCGATGCAGGCGACCAGCGAATCGGGCAGGCGCCCTTCCTTCTCGGCCAGTTGCTCGCGGGTTTCCTTGCCGATCACCGCCTGGAAGTCGCGGACCATCGCCGGATACGGGTGCGGGCCGGCCACGGTGCCGATCAGGTAGAAGGTGCTGTCGACGTTGGTCACCCAGTCGCGCAGCGCTTCGTTCATCGCGTCCTTCAGGGTGCCGGTGCCGGCGGTGACCGGGATCACTTCGGCGCCCAGCAGCTTCATGCGGAACACGTTGGCCTGCTGGCGATCGATGTCGGTGGTGCCCATGTAGATCACGCATTGCAGGCCGAAGCGCGCGGCCACGGTGGCAGTGGCCACGCCGTGCATGCCGGCGCCGGTCTCGGCGATGATGCGCTGCTTGCCCATGCGCTTGGCCAGCAGGATCTGGCCGATGCAGTTGTTGATCTTGTGCGCGCCGGTGTGGTTCAGCTCTTCGCGCTTGAGGTAGATCTTCGCGCCGCCGCAATGCTCGGTCAGGCGCTCGGCGAAGTACAGCGGGCTCGGGCGGCCGACGTAGTCGCGCTGGAAGTAGGCCAGTTCCTTGAGGAATTCCGGATCGTCCTTGGCCTTCTCGTACTCGCGGGCCAGGTCGTGGATCAGCGGCATCAGGGTCTCGGCGACGTACTGGCCGCCGAAGCTGCCGAACAGGCCCTTGGCGTCTGGACCGGTGCGCAGTGTGGACATGGGATCACTCCTGGTTGGAACCTGCCTCTTTCCGAGACATTGTGTCTGGGCTTCCCCTCTCCCCAGCCCTCTCCCTGAAGGGAGAGGGAGCCGTATGTGCCGGCTGATACCAAGGTTTCATCCTGCACCGAACGGTCCCCTCTCCCGCTTGCGGGAGAGGGTTAGGGAGAGGGGCTCTGATCTTGTAGGGGCGGACCATGGCGGCGCGGCGCCTACGAATGGCACTCAGGATACGGCTGTGTGATGACGGGGAAAAGCGATAAGATCGCCATGATATGTCAGAAAAACTCACAGGTTGAATGCCATGAGCCGCGACCTTCCGCCCCTCAATGCCCTGCGCGCCTTCGAAGCCGCTGCCCGCCTGCGCGGTGTGAGCGCAGCGGCGGATGAGCTGAGTGTCACCCATGGGGCGATCAGCCGGCAGATCCGCCTGCTGGAGGAAGAACTGGGCGTTGCGCTGTTCGTCAAGGAAGGGCGCGGCGTAAAACTCACCGATGCCGGCGTGCGCCTGAGCGAAGTGGCCAGCGATTCCTTCGAGCGCCTGCGCAGCGTCTGCGCCGAACTGCGCCGTCAGGCTGGCGGTGACGCGCCGTTCGTTCTTGGCTGCCCAGGCAGTCTGCTCGCCCGCTGGTTCATCCCGCGCCTGGATCGCCTGAACCGCGACCTGCCGGACCTGCGCCTGCAACTGTCGGCCAGCGATGGCGATCTCGATCCGCGCCGTGGCGGCCTCGATGCAACGTTGTGTTTCGCCGCGCCGCCGTGGCCGGCGGACATGCGCGTGCTGGAGCTGGCGGTGGAGCGCATCGGCCCGGTGCTCAGCCCGCGCTCGGCGCGCTTCGAGCAACTGCGTGCGGCGCCTGCCGAGGCACTGCTGGGCGAGTCTCTGCTGCACACCGTCTCGCGCCCGCAGGCCTGGCCGGAATGGGCCGCGCGCCACGGCCTGGAGCCGGCGCGGCTGAAGCTGGGCCAGGGCTTCGAGCACCTCTACTACCTGCTGGAAGCTGCCGTGGCCGGGTTGGGCGTGGCCATTGCGCCGCAGCAACTGGTGGCCGACGACCTTGCCGCCGGCCGCCTGGCCGCGCCCTGGGGGTTCGTCGAAACCACCGCGCGGCTGGCGCTGTGGGTGCCCGAGCGGCGCGCCGATCCACGTGCCGAGCGCCTGGCGCAGTGGTTGCGCCAGGAGCTGGGTTGAGCGCGCCTCAGAACTCCGGCGTGTACTTCACGCTGAACATCAGGTTGCGCGGGTCGCCGAAGTTGTTGGCGCCATCGGCCGCGGCGTAACCGGGCAGGTAATAGCGCTTGTCGAACAGGTTGTTCGCGTTCACCGCGAGGTCGATTTCGCGGCTCAGGCGGTAGCCCAGGCGCGCGCTCCAGACGGTGAAACCGGGGATGTCGAACTCACGGTCGAAGCTAACGGTGTGGCTCTGGGTGACGAAGCCCAGGCCGGTGCTGACGCGGTTCCAGTCGCCCGGTAACTGGTAGTCGGCCCACATCCGCAGCATGTGCTTGGGCGTCCACTGGCTGAACACGCGGCCCTTGTTCTCCGGGTCGTCGAGGAACTTGGTGGTGTTGTAGGTGTAGCCGGCGAAGAGTTGCAGGTCGCGCAGCACCTCGCCGCTCACCTCGGCCTCGATGCCCTGGCTGCGCACCTTGCCGGAGGCGGTGGAGCAGTACCAGCCGTCGCAGGCGTAGCCGGAGGATTCGTCGAGCACGGCGCGGTTCTTCTGGTCGTAGCGGAACAGCGCCAGCGAGGTGTTCACCCGGCCGTCCAGCAGCTCGCCCTTCAGGCCCACCTCGTAGTTGCTGCCGATCACCGGCTCGAGCATCTTCTGCTGCGCGTCGCGCGCGCTCTGCGGTTCGAACACGTCGGTGTAGCTGGCGTAGGCCGACCACTCCGGTGTCAGCGCGTAGACCAGGCCGAAGTACGGCGTGACTTCGCCGGTCTCGGTCATGCTGTCGGTGTAGTCGTCGTCCGGCAGGTTGTAGGCGTAGTCGTACCAGCTCACCCGGCCACCGACGACGGCGGTCAGCGGCTCGGCGAGCTTGACCCGCCAGCTGCTGTACAGGCCCTTCTGGCGGATGTCGTAGTCGGCGTTGGTGGAGCGTCCGCCCGGCGAGGAGAGGATGTCGTCGAGGCTCGGCTTGGGGCGATGGTGGTCGATATCGAAGATGTTGCCGCCGGGGACGAAGCGCCGCGCGTAGAAGTCGTCCGTGGTGTACTTGGTGTAGTTGCCGCCCAGGATCAGTTCCTGCTCCAGCGAGAACGCCTCGAATTTGCCGTCGAGGTACATGTCCAGGCCGATCCGGGTGGACTCGAAGTTGGTGATCCAGTCGGCGAAGTTGAGGCCGCTGCCGTCGGGCTGCACATCTCCGTGCATGCGCTGGTGGGTCGAGTCGTTGTGCTCGCGCATGCGCACGGCGGCGGCTTTGAATTTCCAATTGTCATCGAAGCGGTGGGTCAGGTCGGCGTAGACGGTGGTCTGCTCGATGTCGTTGCTGTTCCAGGTCGCGCCGCTGTAGGTGGAGCGCGAAAAGCCGATGTCGCTGCCGTCCGGGTAGCGCGGCAAGCCGCGCATCATCGGACGCGAGTCGAGGTCGGAGTCGCTGAAGCCGATGCCGACCGTGGTGTCCGGGCTCAGGTCGAAGTCCAGCGCGCCATACAGCGAGGTGGTCTTGCTCCACACGTAGTCGGTGAAGGAATGCGTGTCGTCCTGGTCGGCCACCATGCGCCCGCGAATTGTGCCGCTCTCGTTCAACGGGCCGCCGACGTCGGCCTGCAGGCCGTAGTGATCCCACGAGCCGGCCTTGCCGGTGAAGGTGGCGGTGGGCGTGTTCTGCCCGCGCTTGCGCACCAGGTTGATGGCGCCGCCGGGGCTGCCCGCGCCCTGCAGCAGGCCGGAGGCGCCGCGGAGGATTTCCACGCGGTCGAAGAACACCAGGTCCTGGTTCGCCCAGTTGCCCAGCACATAGGTATTGCGCGGGACCGGCACGCCGTCGTACTGCCAGTCGTCGATCTGGAAACCGCGCGAGGAAATCACCATGCCCGGGCCGATACCGGTGGCGCCGACCAGCCCTGTGCTGTGGTTGACCGCGTCGCGCAGGTCGGTGATGTCCTGGTCGTCGAGTTGCTTGCGGGTGATCACGCTGACCGACTGGGGAATGTCCTTGAGCTTGTGCTCACCCTTGCCGATGGTGGTGGCACGCGCGGCGTAGGAGCCGCTGCCTTCGGTAGTGGCGTCCAGGCCCTGGCCGGTCACCGTGGTGCTGTCCAGTTCCAGGGCGCCGTCGGTCGGGGCTGCTTCCACGCTGAAAGCGCCGCTGGCGGTGACCTTCAGGCGCAGGTTGCTGCCGGACAGGGCCTTCTCCAGCGCCTGTTCCACGCTCAGTTCGCCCTGGACGGCGGGTGCATGCTGGTCGCGCACGAGCGCAGGGTCCAGCGAGATCACCTCGCCGCTTTGCCGGGCGATGGCGTTCAGCGTGGTGGCAAGACTCGCGGCGGGCAGCTCGAAGTGCAGCCGGGCGGGTTCGGCGGCGAGCAGGCAGGGAGCGTTGGCCACCAGCACGAAGGCGGTGGCAAGGGCGCGGGGCCAGGGTGAGGACACAGTAATCTCCTGAGAATTATTCGTATTCAGGAGCTAGGTGCGCCGAGACGGAAAATCCGGACAGGCGCTGCCGAAATATTTTTCCAGGGCAGCGCCATCAAGGCTCTCGCAGGCTGATCAGGGTCAGCCAGGGGCCGAAGCGGCGGATTTCCAGCGGCAGGGTTTCGCCCAGTGCGGCGAGCGCGCGGGTGGGTTCGTCCAGCGGGAATACACCCTGCACACGCAGTCGCCGTGCGCGCGGGTCGACGCGGACAAACCCCGGCAGGTAAGGCCGCAGGGAGTCGATCACGGCTTCCAGCGGCTCGTCGCTGACGCTGAGCCGGCCGTCCAGCCAGTCCGCGCGGTAGGCCTGCTGGCTGAGCGGATGGATGCCGTCGGCGGCCAGCAGCGCCGCCTCGCCTTCGCCCAGTTCACGCCACTGGGACTGCCCGGCGAGGCTGGCGCGGACGCGGTGCTCCAGCACCACCAGACGGGTGGCGTGAGCCTCCTGGCTGACCAGGAAGCGCGTGCCCAGCGCCCGGGCTTCGCCCTGGGCCGTCCGGACGATCAGCGGGCGTTGCGCATCGGGTGCCACCTGGATCACCAGTTCGCCGTGGCGCAGCAGGATCAGGCGCTGGTTCGAGTCGAAGGCCAGGTCCACCGAACTGCCGGCGTTCAGGCTGAGACGGCTGCCGTCTTCGAGGGTGAAGCTGCGTCGTTCGCCGGTGCCGGTTCGCAGGTCGGCGATCAGGTCACGCACTGGCGTGCTGCTGGCGGTCAGCCAGAGCCCGCCACCGAGCAGGCCGAGCCCGGCCAGCCCGCGCAACAACTGGCGACGCGAACCGTGCTGGTGCAGCAGCAGGTCGGCGGCGCCGGGCATGCGTCGGAGATCGTCATAGGGCGCACCCAGGCCGCGTTGCAGGCGGGCCCAGGCGTCGGCGTGGGCCGGGTCGCTGTTCAGCCAGGCCTGCAGCTGGCGCTGCATCCGCAGATCGGCGTGGCCTGAGCGCAGCCGCACCATCCAGTCGATGGCCTGCTCGCCGGCCGTATCCAGCTGAACTTCGCTCATGGCACCAGCTCGTTGAGGTAGATCTGTCGCAGCGCCTGCTTCATGTAGCGGCCCACGGTACGTTCGCTGACGTCCAGGCGGCGGCCTATCTCGGCGTAGCCCAGGCCGTCGAGCTGGCTGAACAGGAAGGCGCGGCGGACCACCTGGGGCAGGCCGTCCAGGGTGCGGTCCACCAGCAGCAATGCTTCGAGCAGCAGCGCGCGGTCTTCCGGCGAAGGCTCCAGCGCTTCGGGCTGCAGGGCGAGGTAATCCAGGTAGGCGCGCTCCAGCCGCCGGCGCCGGTGGCGATCGTAGATCAGCCGGCGAGCGATGGTGGAGAGGTAGGCCCGAGGTTGCTCGATGGTCTGCGGATCGACCCTGGCGCTGAGGATCTGGCAGAAGGTCTCGGCTGCCGTGTCTTCACTGTCGGCGCGGTTATCCAGGTAGCGCTGCACGTGCTGCAGCAGCCAGCGGTGGTGGTCGCTGAAGAAGAACCCCAGCTTGCTGGAGAGTGAGCCGGCCACGCGGACCATCCCTGGAAAATTAAATAAGAATGCTTCGCATTATACATTTCCACAAAGAGACGGCAATTCGCCGCTACCGGCAATTTGCTGCACTTGTAGCCATCGACTAGGGTCCAACAGGGACACTCACTCACCGCGCGCCGCGGAGCGCGCCAGGGAGCACGCGATGTCGAATCACCACACCTACAAGAAGATCGAGCTGGTCGGCTCCTCGCGCACCAGCATCGAGGACGCGATCAACAATGCGCTGGCAGAAGCGGCCAAGAGCATCGACTTCCTGGAGTGGTTCGAGGTGGTGGATACCCGTGGGCATATCGAGAACGGCGCGGTCGGTCACTACCAGGTGACGATCAAGGTCGGTTTCAGGATTGCCAACAGCTAGGTCTTTTTTGTCACGCGGCTTTTTTGTCACGCGCCTGGGCCATGCTGGTGCGGCGCGTGGATGTGCGCACCGGGGTATCCCGGTTTTCCGGCCCGTTCGGGCCTTTTCCTGTGAACGACGAGGGAGCGTTACCGATGAAGAAGTTCCTGTTGGCTGTGGGGATCTTCGCCCTGGCGGGCCATGCGATGGCTGCCGGCAAGCCGTGCGAAGAGCTGAAATCGGAGATCGAGGCGAAGATCAAGGCCAAAGGCGTCGCCTCGTTCAACCTGGAGATCGTCGACAAGGGCAGCGCGGGCGGCAAGCAAGTCGTCGGCTCCTGTGAAGGCGGCACCAAGGAAATCGTCTATTCGAAGTGAGCCCTCCAGGCCCTTCGACGCTGAGCAAGGCCGGGCACCCGCGAGGGGCCCGGCCTTTTTAATGGCTCTGACTTGTAGGAGCGAGCTTGCTCGCGAACCCGAATGGCACGGTGCAATGCCGTTCGCGAGCAAGCTCGCTCCTACACCGATGGCGCTGTGCGCGAAAAGCTGAACCCTCCCGCCTGCTCAGCCTCGAAAGTTCTGACTGCAACCCAAGCGGAGGAAGCGACATGAAAAAATCGGCATCGGCTCATTGGCAGGGTGGCCTGAAGGACGGCAAAGGCACGATTTCCACCGAAAGCGGAGCGCTGAAGGAACAGCCCTATGGCTTCAACACGCGCTTCGAGGACAAGCCGGGCACCAACCCCGAGGAGCTGATCGGCGCGGCTCACGCCGGCTGCTTCTCCATGGCGCTGTCGATGATGCTGGGCGAGGAAGGCCTGACCGCCGAAAGCATCGACACCCGGGCCGAAGTCAGCCTGGAGAAACTCACCGATGGCTTCACCATCACCGCCGTGCACCTGACCCTGAAGGCGAAAGTGCCGGGCGCCGATGCGCAGACCTTCCAGGCCATCGCCGACAAGGCCAAGGCCGGTTGCCCGGTCTCGCGGGTGCTCAACGCGCGCATCACCCTCGACGCCAGCCTCGAATGAGCCTGCCGGGCACTCTGTCCGGCGGTGGCGGTCCACCGTTAGGATAGGGTGCCCCGCCGTGGGGCTTTGACGAGGGAATGTGATGACGACGATGAAGTGGGCCTTGGCGACCGGTGCGGCGCTGCTGCTGGCGAGCGGCGCGAGCTGGGCGGCAGTGAAGCCCTGCGAGGAACTCAAGGCCGAGATCGAGACCAAGATCCAGGCCGCCGGTGTGACCTCCTACACCCTGGAGATCGTGGACAAGGCCGAGGTGAAGGACCCGAACATGGTGGTCGGCACCTGCGACAACGGTAAACGACGGATCATCTATCAGAAGAACGACGGCTGAATCATCCCCGCGCCGAAATGGGCGACCGCGTAGGAGCGGACTCTGTCCGCGATCGGCCACCGGCGCGCGGCGAAATCATCGCGGACGGAGTCCGCTCCTACGCAAGCTCCGCCGATTGCGTTGGCCCTAGAACGGCCCGCAACTCACCGCGCCCTGGAAGTCCGTCTTCGCCACCAGTTGCCCATTGGCATCGGTCAGCAAGGCCAGGGCGCTGCGCAATTGCGGGCGCAGCTCCAGCCGGTAGCGCTGGCCGGCGGCGAAATCGTCGTAGGTCACCTTGACCCGGCAAGTCAGCTCCGAAGGGTCGCTCATCGCACCCATGCCGCCGCCGCTGGGGATTTCGTACTGGAAGCGCACCAGCAGTTCGTGGCGGCCCGGCGTCACCTGGTAGTAGCGGCCGTCATTCACTGACTTGCCGTCCAGGCGCTCGGCCATCAGGGTCCTGCCGGCCGCGGTGTAGAGATCGATCCAGGCCATCTGCGGGTCGTGGGCGGGCAGCGGGCTGGCGCAGCCGGCGAGCAGGGCGAGGCTCAGCGGGACAAGGGCAGGCAGGAAGCGCGGGCGCATGAAGAGTTACCGTGGACTGTGGTCAGTCCACAGCATACCCCGCTCAGGCTTTGGCGCAGCCCCGTTCGCGACCACGGGCGATCTCGCCGCCCTGGGCGTCGTAGAGCTTGGCCCAGGGGCGGAAGCCGATGCTGCCGGTCTCAAGGCGGTAGCGCTGGCCGGCGCTGAAGTCTTTGTATTGCACCGTCATCTCGCAATCGCGCCACAGCGCCTCGTCCACCGGGCCGATGTCCACCGGCTCGACCTGGAACTGGAAGCGCACGCGCAATTCGTGAGAGCCCGGGTCGACTTCGAAGTAGCGCGTGCTGGACCACTCCTTGCTGTCCACTTCGATGGCGGCCAGGTCGCTCTGGTTGTTGGTGTCCAGGTCTACCCAGGCGCGGTTCGGGTCCGGCTGGGGCATCAGCAGCGAACAGCCGCTCAGGGCGAGCAGGCCGGCAGGTATGAGGAGGGTGCGCATCGGGTTGGCTCCTGGTCAGAAAGGGGCGGCAGCGAGCGGACCAGGCGCTGTGCTATGTTCCGCGCATGCCCTTCCGCCTTCTTATCCCGACACTCGACCGCCGCCTGTGCCGCTGGGTTCCCTGCCTGGCCATCTGGGCGCTGAGCGGTTGTTCGACCGTTGGCTATTACGGCCAGTTGGCCAATGGTCAGTTGCGCCTGCTGGCCGCCCGCGAGCCGGTGGCCGAAGTAGTCGCGGACCCGAGCCGCGACCCCGCATTGCGCCAGCGCCTGGAGCTGTCCCAGGAGGCGCGCGCCTTCGCCAGTGCCGAGCTGGGCCTGCCGGACAACCAGAGCTACCGCCTCTACGCCGACATCCATCGGCCCAACGTGGTGTGGAACGTCTTCGCCACGCCCGAGCTGTCGCTACAGCCGCTGACCCACTGTTTTCCCATCGCCGGTTGCGTGGCCTATCGCGGCTATTACGGCGCCGAGGGCGCGCAGGCCGAGGCAAAGCGCCTGAAGGGCGAGGGACTGGACGTCTATGTCGGCGGCGTCGAGGCGTACTCGACCCTGGGCTGGTTCAACGATCCGATCCTCAGCAGCATGATGCGCTGGGGCGACCAGCGCCTGGCGGAAACCATCTTCCACGAGCTGGCGCACCAGAAGTTCTACCTGCCCGGCGATACGGCGTTCAACGAGTCCTACGCCTCCTTCGTCGAGGAAGAAGGCGGCCGCCGCTGGCGCGCCGCGCGCAACCTGGCGGATGAATCGCCCCTGCTGGACGAGCAGCGCAAGCGCTTCACGCAGCTGGTGCTCGATACCCGCGAGCGCTTGCAGGCGCTGTACGCCAGCCCGCGCAGCGACGCGGAAAAGCGTGCCGGCAAGGCCGCCGAGTTCGAGCGCCTGCGCCACGACTATGCACAGCTGCGTGATCAGGACTGGGGCGGCAAGGCGCCGTTCGACGCCTGGGTCAACGGCCCGATGAACAACGCCAAGCTGCTGCCCTTCGGGCTGTATGACCAGTGGGTGCCGGCGTTCGCCGCGCTGTTCAGGCAGGTGGGCGGTAACTGGCCGGCGTTCTATGCGCGGGTGGAGAAGCTGGGAGCGCTGCCGGCGGATCAACGCAAGGCGACTCTGGAACGCCTCGCTGCCGGGGAGCGCATCACCTTTCGTTGAGCTCTGGCGTGGGGCGGGTTCGCGAGCAAGCTCGCTCCTACAGACAAAGCGCCGATTCAACCTGTAGGACCGAGGGGGACACTCAGTCCTTGCTCGCGAACCAATGCAGGACGGTGGCGGCTTGTGTCAGACCCGCTCCACCCCTGGCATCTTCCACTCCCCGCCCACCACCTTCTGCTCCGGCCCGTAGATGCGCAGGATGACGTTGAACGGCCCCTGCTGGGTCGACGGCAGCCAGTTCGCCTCCAGCGCCTGGCCGGGCGAATCCGCCTGGATGTACAGCGTCACTCCGCCGTCAGCGTCGCGCGCGAGGTGATCGCGGCTGCTCAGGCAGTAGCGCTGGAGCGGGTTGGCTACCAGTTGCCGGTCCGGCAGGTCGTAGAGGGTGATCGACCAGAACTCCTTCGCCGGCGGCAGCGCGTCGGCCGGGAAGTGCAGGCGGTAGCGCTGGCCGCCCACCAGCGGTTGCTGGCTGCTGTCGCTGCGCGTGCCGAAGTAGATCGCCTCCTCCACGCTGTTGCCGTAGATACCGCTGGCCGCCGCGGCGGCGCGGCTGAGGTAATCGTTGTGCATCGCCGAGCGGGTGCCGAACAGGCCAGCGGAGGAACGCAGCGTCGCCACCTTTGCCTTCAGTTCCGCCACGCCTTGCTGGATGCCGGCGCCCAGCGCCGTGCGCTGCGCGGCGGAGAGGGCGGCAGGGTCGAAGGCCAGCCCGGCGCCAATGCCGACCTGGGCAAAGCGCTTGCGCAGTTCGACCTCGCTCGGGTCCACCGGGCAGAAGGCGAGGACCTGGTTCAGGTGCGGGATAAAGCCCGGCCCCAGGTCGCGGGGAAATTCCCACGGCAGCCAGTTCACCGCCGGAGGGGCCGCCGGTGCCGTGCTGCCGGCGAACTCGTGCAGCGGTCGCAGACGGTACTGCTGCTGCAATGCGCGCACGGCCGGCAAGTCGTTGGCATCGCGCAGGCCGGTGCGGCCCAGGACCATGGCGATCTGCGTTTCGCTGCGCAGCACCTGGCGGATGCCGGCCGGCGTCTCGCCCTTCCAGTCCGGCCCGGCGATCAGGTAGTCACCGGCTTCGCGGCCGGTGCTGAGCACGCCCACATAGCCGAAGTTGAAGGTGTACTGGTCCACCAGCTGGTGCACGTAGTAGCGGTCCTCGGCCACCGCCGGCACGCTGAGCACCCAGGGCTCGGCGCGCAGGTCGAGCCAGGCCCAGGAATAGGGCGTGTCGTTGTTCGGCGTGACGATGTCGCGGTTGTTCGGCGTGAACAGTTCGCTGTAGTGGCGGAACACGCCGAAGCCGCCGACGTACTCCGGCGATTTCGCATCGAGCGCCTGCTTCTGCATCGTCTGGTAGTGCATCAGCATCGGGTAGGCGTAGAGCCACGCCTGGCGGACGGTTTCCTGGTCGGTGGAGGCCTGGGGCATGGCCGGATCACTCGTCTGGGAAGAG
This sequence comes from Pseudomonas multiresinivorans, assembly GCF_012971725.1. Classification (NCBI taxonomy): domain Bacteria; kingdom Pseudomonadati; phylum Pseudomonadota; class Gammaproteobacteria; order Pseudomonadales; family Pseudomonadaceae; genus Pseudomonas; species Pseudomonas multiresinivorans. The sequence goes on along the minus strand of NZ_CP048833.1, from coordinate 533,916 downwards.
GCCGCGAGCAGCCAGTCGGGAAGCGCCAGGCCGAAGCCGAGCGCACCGCTGGCGCCGATGAGCCGGCGGCGGGTCAGGATCGGGTTCATGGCTACTCCTTGCTGGTGATTGCGCTGCTGGCGATGGGCTGGACGGCTGGCGGCAGGTATTCGCCCTTGAGCGCCTTTGCCTGGGGCAGGTACATGCGCAGGATCAGGTTGAACGGCCCCGGCGGCGCCGGTAGCCAGTTGTCGGTGCCGGCCGGCTGGGCATGCTGGATGGTCAGGGTCAGGCCGCCATCGGCGTCCTTCTTCAGGTCGCTGGCGCTGTTGATGGCGTATCGGTTGAGCGGGTTCGCCGCGAGCATCTGGGTCTTGCCGTCGTAGAGCGTGACGGACCAGAAGGCATCCACCGGCGGCAGCTGGCCGGGGGCGAAGTGCAGGGTGTAGGCGCGGCTGCCGTCCAGTGCCTGCCCGGCAGCGTCGACGCGGGTGAGCGGATACATCGCCTCGGCCGGGTCGTTCGCGTAGATGTACTTCCAGGCGACCGCCGCGCGGGTCAGGTCGTCGTTGCCGTAGTGGCCGATATTGGTCGGCGAATTCTGCCAGCCGTTCACCGGCGCGGCGAAGCGTTCGGTGGCGGCACGGATCTTCTCGCGGCCGTCCTCGGCGCCCTGCTCCACCGCCTGGGCGATGTCCGCCGGCAGCTGCTTCGCGTCGAAAGGCTTGCCGGTGCCCACGCCGATCTGCGCGAACTGCTTCAGCCGCGCCTGTTCTTCCGGAGTCCAGGCGTGCCAGGCCGACAGGCCGTTGAAGTCGATGAAGGCGTTTTCCGCCGGGCCTTCCTTGGTCGGCAGGTACTCCGGCACGTCCATCTTGTGCGGCAGCAGCGTCGGCTTGGTGCTGCGCAGCTTGTAGCCGTCCATCACGGCCTTGGCGGCGTCGAGGTCGGCTTCGCCATCGACCGCGGTGCGGCCGAGCAGGAAGACGATGCGGCTGGGCGAACGGATCACCTGGCCCTTGAAGCCCTCGGGCGCCTGGCCGTCCCAGTCGGGGCCGGCGATCAGGAAACTGCCCGCCGCACGCCCGGTGGCGCGGGTGCCGATGTAGTCGAGGTTGTTGGTGCGCATGTCGATCAGCTGGAAGCTGTAGTAGCGCTGCGGCACGGCCGGCACATCGAGGACCACCGGGTGCTCGCGCAGGTCGAGCAGCGCGTAGGAGTAGAGCGTGTCGTTGTTCGGCGAGACCACGGTGCGGTCTTCCGGGCCGAGCAGCGCGGTCTTGTTGTACAGGTAATTGACCGGCAGCTTGGCGGCGATGGCCTGCAGGGTCTTGCCGTGCTCGGCGGTGGCGAAGGCGAACAGATAGGCCTGCGAGGCCAGTTCGCGGGCCTCCTGTGGCGTTGGCCCGGCGGCCCAGGCGTGGCCGGCGAGCAGGGGCAGAAGGGCGAGTGCGGGCAGCCATTGGCGCATGACGTGTTCCTCGTTGTTATTGTTCTCGCCCGGCCCCGCCGCGCGCGCCGGCGCCAGGCATCGCCGCAGAGTGCGCCACGCCGAGCTGCCGGCCGTAAGCGCCAGCGGACAGAAAACGATCATCGCTGCCGGTGGAACTACTCCGCCCGATCGGGGCTGTGCAGCGGCAGGTCTAGTTGCACGCGGCGGCGCAGCCAGGGGCTGGGCCGGTAGCGCGCCTCGCCGTAGCACGCCTGCAGGCCCTGGAGGATGGTGAGGATACGTGCCGCGCCATAGTGTTCGCCGAAGGCCAGCGGGCCGAACGGATAACCCAGCGCCAATTGCACTGCGCGGTCCAGCGTCACCGGCGTGGCGATGCCGCGCTGGGCGATCTCGCAGCCGAGGTTGACGATGCCGGCGATCGCCCGCTGGCAGATGAAGCCGGGCGAGTCGTTGATCACCTCCACCGGCACGCCGTCGCTGCCCAGGGCCTGGCGGGCCTGGGCCTCCAGCGCCGGGTCGAGCGCCGGTTGGCGCATCAGTACGCGGCGGCGGTCCAGTTCGGTGAAGGTTTCCAGCGCCAGGCTGCGATCAGGCGGCAGGCCGAGGGCGTCGATGCGAGTGCTTGCATCCACGCCCAGCGGCGTGACCAGGCAGATGGCGCGGGACGACGGCCCGTCGCCGGTCTCCAGCACCACGCCGCCGAGGGTGAGGATCGCGGCGACGCGGTGGCGCAGTTCGGGGTCCTGGCTGTCGAGCCAGTACGGGCGATTGAGCAGTACGGTGTCGTGCTGTTCTTCGGCTTCGCGCACGGGCTGGCCGTCGCGGTAGCGATAGAAGCCTTCGCCGCTCTTGCGCCCGAGCAGGCCGCCGGCGACACGTTGCGCGGCCAGCGGCGACGGGGTGTAGCGCGGGTCCTGGTAGAACTGCTGGTAGAGCGATTCCATGACCGCGTGGGAGACGTCCAGGCCAGTCAGGTCGAGCAGTTCGAAGGGCCCCATGCGGAAGCCCACGCCGTCGCGCAGGATACGGTCGATCTGCGCCGGGCTGGCGATGCCTTCGCCGAGGATGCGCAACGCTTCGGTGCTGAAGGCGCGGCCGGCGTGGTTGACGATGAAGCCGGGGCTGTCCGGCGACACCGCGGGGAAGTGCCCGGCCTGCTCCGCCAGCCGACTCAGGCGGCGCACCACCGACTCGTCGGTGCGCTGGCCGCGCACCACTTCGACGATGCGCATCAGCGTCACCGGGTTGAAGAAATGGAAGCCCGCGACCCGTTCTGGATGCCGGCAGCGCGCGGCGATACGGGTGACCGACAGCGACGAGGTGTTGCTGGCGAGCACGGCGTCCGGCGCTACGCGTTTTTCCAGCTCGGCGAGCAGCGCCTGCTTGGCGCCGAGGTCCTCGATGATCGCCTCGATCAGCAGGTCGCAGTCGGCCAACTCATCGAGGCTGTGGGTGGGCAACAGTCGCTGCATCGTCGCCGCCAGCGCTTCCGGGCTGAGCTTGCCCTTGGCCACCGCGCGTTCCAGCAGCTCGCGGTTGAAGGTCAGCGCCTGCTCCACGGTCTGCGGGTTGCTGTCGTACAGGCGCACCGGCAGGCCGGCGCTGGCGAACAGCTGGGCGATGCCACGGCCCATGGCGCCGGCGCCGATGACGCCGATACGCTGGAAGGACTCGGTCATGCGGCGGGTCTCGTCGTGCGAACCTGCTTCAACCATAGACCCTGCGCTCACGCGGTGGTCCTTTTCGCCAGCTCCAGGTCGCGCAGCTGACGGCGCAGCAACTTGCCGACGCTGGTCTTGGGCAGCTCGTCGAGCACCTCGACGAAGCTCGGCACCTTGTAGCCGGTGAGGTGCTCGCGGCAGTGGGCGATGATCTGCGCCGGCGCCAGCGACTCATCCTTGAGGCTGACGAACAGCTTCACCGACTCGCCCTTGCGCTCGTCCGGCACGCCGATGGCCACGCACTCGCGCACGCCGGGGTGGCGCATCACGGCGTCTTCCACCTCGTTGGGGAACACGTTGAAGCCGGAGACCAGGATCATGTCCTTCTTGCGGTCGACGATCTTCAGCATGCCGTTGGCGTCCAGTTCGGCGATGTCGCCGGTCTTCAGCCAGCCGTCCGCGGTCAGCACCTGGGCGCTTTCCTCCGGGCGCTGCCAGTAGCCCTGCATCACCTGCGGGCCACGCAGCCACAGCTCGCCGGGCTGGTCGGGGCCGGTGTCGTTGCCCTCCTCGTCCACCGTGCGCAGCTCGGTATCCACCAGCGCCTGGCCGACGTAGCCCTCGCGATACGGGCTGTGCAGCGTGCCGGTGGAGACCACGGGCGATGCCTCGGTGAGCCCGAAGCCTTCGCGCACCGGCGCGCCGGTCGCGGCCTCCCAGCGCCGGCCCACTTCGCGGTTCAGCGGTGCCCCGCCGGAGGTCACCCACTTCAGGTGGCTGAAGTCGACGGCGGGGAAATCCGGGTGGTTCATCAGGCCGACGAACAGGGTGTTGATCCCGCTCATCAGGGTGAAGGGATAGCGGCGCATGGCGCCGATGATCTCGTCGAGGTTGCGACCGTCGCGGATGAACACCGTGTGCAGGCCCATGCCCACCGAGGACAGCAGGTTCGTCGAGAACGCCATGATGTGATACAGCGGCAGCGGCGCGATGCGCACGTCGGTGGCCGGCTCCAGCAGGCCGGGGCGCAGGAACAGTTCCAGGGTCTGCACGACGTTGGCGACCAGGCTGCGGTGGCTGAGCATCGCGCCCTTGGAGACGCCCGTGGTGCCGCCGGTGTATTGCAGCAGCGCGAGGCGATCCAGCCCCGGCTCGATGGGCACCGGCGGCGCTTCGGCGCCCAGGCGCAGGGCCTGCTGGAAGCGCGTGCAGTCGGTTTCGTCGCTGTCGAACTGGGGGCGCTCCATGTCGTCGATCGAGGTCAGCAGGATCTGCCGCACCTCGCTGTGCGCCTGTACGCCGTGCAGCAGCGGCAGCAGGCGGTCGAGCAGCAATACGGCGCTGGCGCCGGAGTCGGCCAACTGGTGGCGCAACTCGCTGGCGGTGTATTGCGGGTTGGTGTTCACCAGCACCACGCCGGCCTTCAGCGCGCCGAAGGTGGCGATGGGGTACTGCAGGGAGTTGGGCAGCATCAGCGCCAGGCGGTCGCCGGGTTGCAGGCCGGCGTGGTGGCGCAGGTAGCGGGCGAAGGCGTCGGCCTGGCGGTCCAGTTCGGCGAAGGTGAGATGGCTGTCGCCGCAGGAGAACGCGTGGCGTTCGGGGAACTCGCGGGAGGCACGTTGCAGCAGGTCGTACAGGTTCTGGTAGGCGTGGCGGGCGATCTCGCTGGCCACGTATCCGGTCGCAATGGCAGGCATCGACTTCTCCGTACTTTTTCTCTGAGCTTCGAATTGTTGTTCTGCACAGTGAAACAGCGTGTCGAAATTGATGGTATGCGATAGGCTTGCCTGGCGCAACGAGCAGGCCCGGACCGCTGCGGGGAATGGGGTCGATCTGCTATCGTTCGCCCGCGCCGCGCGCGGCGCTCGTCCACCTGAATACCCCGCCGAGGCCCCATGAGCGACGACGTCGAAGACAGCAGCAACCCCAAGGACCGCAAGTACGTCGAGGCGCTCGCCCGCGGACTGGACGTGCTGCGCGCCTTCACCCACGGCTCGGTGGTGCTCGGCAACCAGGAAATCTCGCGGATCACCGGCCTGCCCAAGGCAACGGTGTCGCGCATGACCTACACCCTGACCCAGCTGGGCTACCTCTGCTACTCGCAGCAGCACGAGAAGTACCAGCTCGATTCAGGCGTGCTGGCGCTGGGTTACGCCTACGTTTCCAACCTGCGCGTGCGCCAGTTGGCCAAGCCGTACATGGACGCCTTCGCCCGCCGCACCAACACCACGGTGGGCCTGACCTGTCGTGACTGGCTGTCGATGATCTACGTGGAAAATTGCCGCCCGCCGGAAGCGACGTCCCTGCGCATGGACGCCGGCGTGCGCCTGCCGCTGGCCACCACCGCCGCCGGCCGCGCCTATCTCGCCGCCACGCCTCAGCAGGAGCGCGAGCATCTGCTGTCGGCGCTGCAGGAGCGTCACGAAGGGGATTGGTCGGTGATGCGCGCCTCGCTCGATGCGTCCTTCGAGGAGTATTACGAGCATGGCTTCTGCCTGTCGCTGGGCGACTGGGACCGCAACGTGCGCGCGGCAGGTGTGCCGCTGCGCCTGGCCGACGGCGGGCTGATGGCGCTGACCTGCGGGGCGCCGTCGTTCCAGCTCAGCGAGGAGACGCTGCGCGGGTCGCTGGCCCATGAGCTGGAGATTCTGGCGCGGGATATCGAGAGCCTCGGGGCCTGATTTTCGCGATCAACTCCGCTGCCGCTCATGCACCCTCTCCCCAGCCCTCTCCCTGAAGGGAGAGGGAGTCGATCGGCGTGTTCGGAAATGACGTAGTTAGCCGGTGAGCGCCGGCATATCCATCAGCTCAGAACAGTCCCCTCTCCCTTCAGGGAGAGGGTTAGGGAGAGGGCAGGCTTCCGCTCAGGACTTCCCCTTGTAGGAGCGAGCTTGCTCGCGAACCGCCCAGCATTGGAGCCGCCGGTGAATCCTTTCGCGAGCAAGGACTAGGTGTGATCTCTCGGTAGGTTGTTCATCCGGGGCTTACCCGGAAAACTGGAAGTGCGACCAACCAATCCTTCCAGGAGCCCCGAATGAACCTGCATAAACATGCCCGTCTTACACCGCGCGGTCGAGCCCTTTTAGTCCAGCGCATGCTTCAGGGGTTACGTGCTGAAGAGGCAGCGCAGGCGGCCGGTGTCAGCGTACGTACGGCCTACAAATGGCTTCGGCGTTACCGCGAAGAGGGAGAGGCCGGCATGATGGATCGCACTTCGCGCCCTCACGCCTGCCCCCATGCCACACCCGAGTCCCGGCTCGAAAGGCTGATTGAGCGGCGCAGCGCCCGTCAAACCTATCGGCAAATTGCCAACGAGTTAGGGCTGGCAGTCAGTACCATCGCTCGCCACCTCAAACGACTCGGACTCAATCGGCTCCCCGAGTTGGAGCCCGCTCCGCCGATCAGGCGTTATCAGTACGCTCAACCAGGTGATCTACTGCATCTGGATATCAAGAAGCTCGCACGCTTTTGGAGACCGGGACATCGAGTTACGGGAACCCGGCTGATGGGCTCTGACGGAGCGGGCTGGGAGTTTGTCCATGTCGCCATCGACGATGCCTCGCGCATCGCCTTCTCCAGCCTGCATGCTGATGAACGAGGTGGAAGTGCCTGTCGCGCTCTGCTCCAGGCTTTGCGCTACTACCGCTCGCTGAAGATTCGATTTACTCGGGTCATGACTGACAACGGTGCCTGCTACCGATCAGGTCTATTCCGCCGCCTATGCCGGCGTCTGGGCTTACGACATATCCGCACCAGACCCTACACCCCACGTACCAATGGCAAAGCTGAGCGCTTCATTCAAACCAGCTTGCGGGAGTGGGCCTACGCCCGTAGCTACGAGAGCTCTGAGCAGCGCGCCCAGCATCTGGCCCTCTGGCTACACCAATACAACTGGCACAGGCCTCACTCCAGTCTGCATTACTGCCCACCCATCAGCCGCATTCCACTGAACAACCTACTGGGTTTACACAACTAGGCGTCCCCCTCGCTCCTACAACGAAACGGCGTTGCGCCTCACGCGACTTCCATCAGTCCTGCATAAACCTTCAGGTGATGATCGTCATCGCCCAGCTGGTGGCTGAGCATCACCAGCCGCTTGGCGTGGTGCGCGAGGACGTATTCCCAGGTCATGCCGATGCCGCCGTGCAGCTGGATCGCCTGCTCGGCGACGTAGCGCGCGGCGCGGGTGACGATGAACTTGGCCGCCGCCAGGGTGCGGCTGCGCTCGGCGCTGTCGGGCTGGTCGGCGACGCAGGCGGCGAGGATCGCCATGCTGGTGGCCTGTTCCAGTTCGCTGCGCATGTCCACCATGCGGTGCTGCAGCACCTGGAACTTGCCGATGGGGATGCCGAACTGCTTGCGCGTCTTCAGGTAGTCCAGGGTCAGCGCGCAGGCTTCCTGCAGGCTGCCGAGGGCTTCGGCGCATTGCCCGGCGATGGCGCGGCCCTGCTGGTAACGCAGTGCCGGCAGCGCCTCACCCGGCGTGCCGATGGCTTCGCCGATAGCGCCGTCGAGGAACAGCTCGCAGGCGCGCTGGCCGTCCACGGTTGGATACTCGCGGCGAGTGACACCAGCCTGCTGCGGGTCGACCAGGAACAGGCCGATGCCCGCGTCGTCCCGCGCATTGCCGGACACCCGCGCCGAGACGAGGATCGCCGTGGCGCTCTGCCCGCCGATCACCACCGCCTTGCGGCCGCTGAGTTTCCAGCTATCGCCGGTTTGCTCCGCGCGGGTCTGCACGTCATGCAACTGGTAATGGCTCTGCGGCTCTTCCAGCGCGACGGCCAATTGCGCCTCTGCGCTGGCGATGCGCGGCAACCAATGCTCCTTCTGCGCCTCGCTGCCCAGTTGGGCGATCAGCCCGCCGCCGTGCACCACCGATTGCAGGTACGGCTCCAGGCACAGGCCGCGCCCCAGTTCGGTGAGCACCAGCATGCTTTCCACGCCGCCGCCGAAGCCGCCGTAGCCTTCCGGCAGCGACACCGAGGTCAGTCCCAGCTCGCCGAGCTGGCGCCAGAAGTCGACGCTGTAGCCCCGCTCGCTCTGGCTGAAGCCCTCGCGCTTGTCGAACGGATAGGCGTCGCGCACCAGGCGCGCCGCGGTGTCCTGCAGCATCTGCTGCTCTTCGCTCAGTTTGAAGTCCATGCTCGGTGCCTCACAGTTCGAGAATCATCTTGGAGACGATGTTCTTCTGGATTTCGTTGGAGCCGCCGAAGATCGACAGCTTGCGCAGGTTGAAGTACTGGCTGGCGGGCGCCGCCGAATAGTCCGCGTGCAGCGGCTCGGCGCCCAGCTCGAATTCGTCCTCGATGAAGGGCAGCGCGTAGGGGCCGAGCACCTTGCGCAGCAGGTGGCTGATGGCCTGGCGGATTTCGGTGCCCTTCACCTTCAGGATCGAGCTTTCTGCGCCCGGAACGCCGCCTTCGCGGGCGGCTGCGAGGATGCGCAGGGTGCTCATCTCGATGGCCATCAGCTGCATTTCCACCTCCGCTACCTGGGCGCGGAACAGCGGGTCTTCGAGCATCGGCTTGCCGTCGCACAGCTCGCGGCTGGCCACGCGCTTGAGGTGCGCGAGCACCGCCTTGGAGGCGCCGATGCCGGCCAGCCCGGTGCGCTCGTAGGTGAGCAGGTACTTGGCGCAGGTCCAGCCTTCGTTCTCGCGGCCGACGAGGTTTTCCACCGGCACGCGTACGTTGTCGAAGAAGACTTCGTTGACCTCGTGCTCGCCGTCGAGGGTGATGATCGGGCGCACGGTGATGCCCGGTGTCTGCATGTCGATCAGCAGGAAGCTGATGCCGCGCTGCTGCTGCGCCTCCGGGTCGGTGCGCACCAGGCAGAATATCCAGTCGGCGTGCTGGCCGAGGGTGGTCCAGGTCTTCTGGCCGCTCACCACGTAGTGATCGCCGTCGCGCGCCGCGCGGGTCTTCAGCGAGGCGAGGTCGGAGCCGGCGCCTGGTTCGGAGTAGCCCTGGCACCACCAGTCGGTGCCGTCGAGGATGCGTGGCAGGTAGTGCGCCTGTTGCTCGGGTGTGCCGAACTTGATGATCACCGGGGCAACCATGTTGACGCCGAAGGGGATGGTGCGCGGCGCACCGAACGCGGCGCATTCCTCCTCGAAGATGTGCTTCTGCACGGCGTTCCAGCCGGTGCCGCCGTATTCCTCCGGCCAGTGCGTGGCGTACCAGCCTTGCTCGGTCAGCACGCGCTGCCAGCGCTGGTGGTCGCCCTTGTTCAGGTGCTTGCCCAGGCGCACCTTGGTGGCGATGTCCTTGGGCAACCTGGCTTCGAGGAAGGCGCGGACTTCATCGCGGAAGGCCAGTTCGTCGGGGGTGAAATGGATGTCCATGGCAGGTCCTCAGAGATCGGCGAAGCGGCGGCCTTCGGCCACCAGGCGTTCGAGTAGCGGCGCGGGTTTCCACCAGGCGCCAAGACGCTGGTGGAACTCGCGGATTCTTTCGAGCACGTGGGCAAGGCCGACGCTGTCGGCATGGAACAGCGGGCCGCCGCGCCAGGCGGGGAAGCCGTAGCCGTTGAGGAAGATCACGTCGACGTCGCTGGCGCGCTGGGCGATGCCTTCGTCGAGGATGTTCGCCGCCTCGTTGATCAGCGCGTAGATGCAGCGCTCGACGATTTCCTCGTCGCTCACCAGCCCACGGCTGATGCCGCGTTCGGTCGCGGCCTGCTCCAGCATGGCCGGCAGCGCCGGGTTGTCCTGCGGGGCGCGGCCGCCTTCGCCGTACAGGTAGAAGCCGGTGCCGGTCTTCTGCCCGAGCATGCCGGCGGCGATCAGGTGGTCGAGTACGGTGGGCAGGGTCTGGCCGGGTTTCAGATTCGGTCGCTGGCGCGAGCGGATCGCGTGGCTGATGTCCAGGCCCGACATATCGCGCACCGCCAGCGGCCCCATGGCCATGCCGAAGGTGCGCAGCGCACGGTCCACCTGCGCGGGTGTGGCGCCCTCCTCCAGCAGGAACTCGGCCTGGCGGCCGTACTGGAAGATCATGCGGTTGCCGACGAAGCCATCACATACGCCGACCACCACCGAGACCTTCTTCAGGCGCTTGCCCAGCTGCATGGCGGAGGCCAGCACGGCGTCCGAGGTGGCCTTGCCGCGCACCACCTCCAGCAGGCGCATGACGTTGGCCGGGCTGAAGAAGTGCAGGCCGATCACGTCCTGCGGACGCTTGGTGAAGGCGGCGATTTCGTCGAGGTCCAGCGAGGAGGTGTTGCTGGCGAGGATTGCGCCGGGTTTGCACACAGCGTCCAGTTGCTCGAAGACCTGGCGCTTCACTTCCAGGCTTTCGAACACGGCTTCGACCACCACGTCCACGTCGCCCAGCGCGGCGTAATCGAGTACGCCACTGATCAGGCCCAGGCGCCGCTCCATCTCTTCGGCGCCCAGGCTGCCGCGTGCCACGCTGGCGGCGTACAGGCTGCGGGCGCGGTCGAGGCCGCGTTGCAGGGCTTCGTCGTTCACTTCCAGCAGCTTCACCGGGATGCCGGTGTTGGCGAAGCACAGGACGATGCCCACGCCCATGGTGCCGCCGCCGATCACCGCGGCGCTGCGCACCTCGCGCGGTTGAGTCTCGGGCGCGAGGCCTTCGACCTTGGCCGCTTCGCGCTCGGCGAAGAAGGCGTGAATCTGCGCGGCGCGCTGCGGCGACTCCATGCATTGCTGGAACAGCGCGCGCTCGCGGGCGAGACCTTCACGCAGCGGCAATTGGGTGGCGGCTTCCACGGCGTCGATGCAGCGCTGTGGGGAGAACTGGCCGGGCAGGCGTTTCTGCACTTCGCCGCGCTTGTGGGCGATCACCTCGGCGAGGCCGGTTTGCTGCACGCGCTCGTTGCGCTCGCCGGTGCGGCGCGGGCCCTTGCCGTCCGCCAGCAGGCGCTGGGCGAAGGCGAGGCCGGCTTCGCTCAGGTCGCCGTCGAACAGTTCGTCGACGACGTTGAATTCCAGGGCTTCGGCTGCGCGGATCGGCGTGCCGCTGACGATCATGTCCAGGGCCTTTTCCACACCGGCAAGACGCGGCAGGCGTTGGGTGCCGCCGGCGCCGGGGAGCAGGCCGAGCTTCACTTCCGGCAGGCCGACCTGGGCATCGCGGCGGGCGATGCGGTAATGGCAGGACAACGCGACTTCCAGGCCGCCGCCCAGGGCCGTGCCGTGGATCACGGCAACGCTGGGCTTGGTCGAGCCTTCGATGACCTCGACCACTTCCGGCAGCGAAGGCGCCTGCGGCGGTTTGCCGAACTCGCGGATATCGGCGCCGGCCATGAAGGTGCGCCCGGAACAGACCAGTACCACCGCGCGCACCTGCGGATCGGCATCGGCCTGCTGGAAGGCGGCGAGGAGCCCGGCGCGGACGGCGTGTCCGAGGGCGTTCACCGGTGGGTTGTCGACCGTCACCAGGGCGATCTCGCCCCGGCGTTCGAGCTGTACCGCTTCTGACATGCTGTGCTCCGTCTTTCTTTTGTTTTACGGAATCATGTTTCGCTGTGCAGAATACGATGCTGATTTTTTCTTGTCGATAGGAAGGACTTCCGGTTCGATTGTAGGAGCGAGCTTGCTCGCGAACCGCCTGGCACCGGAGTCGCCGGAAACCCCATTCGCGAGCAAGCTCGCTCCTACAAGGGGGGTAATTGTGCTCGGGCTTGCCCTCACCCCAGCCCTGGCTGTACGCCCCGCTCCGGGGCCGTTCGGCGCTTTGCGGATGTTTCTGAGTCAGCCGGCTAACGCCGAATGAGCAGCTCGCTCAGGACAGTCCCCTCTCCCCCTGGGAGAGGGTTAGGGTGAGGGAATGCACTTGCGCCGGGCAGCCCAGCAGCATCCCGCCGAAAAACAAAAACGCCCTCTCCGTAATCCGGAGAGGGCGCAACCGCCCCGGCTACGCCCAGCCGGGACAAAGGAGCGGAAGCCTTACTTCGCCCAGCGCCGCAGATCAGACGGCGTGTAGTCGCTCATCTTCGCTGTCTGCCCGGTCTTCAGCCCGCTGTTCTCCTCGTTCATCAGGCCGTTGACGAAGTAGCGCCCGCTGATCAGGTCAAAGGCCCCCGCCAGCGCTTCGTAGGTGAACTGCTTGTCGTAATACGGCATGGCGTGGGACTGGTAGTTGCGCCACAGCTCGCCGCGGCTGTCGTAGAACTCGCCGAGGACGATGTTCCAGCTGTCCTCGTCCAGGTAGTAGCGGCGCTTGCTGTAGATGTGCCGCGCGCCTGGCTTGAGAGTGGCCTCGACGACCCACACGCGGTGCTTCTCGAAGCGCGCCAGGTCCGGGTTGAGGTGGTTGGTCTTGAGGATGTCGGCGTACTTCACCGAGCGGTCGTACAGGCGGAAGCTGTTGTAGGGCACGAACAGCTCCTGCTTGCCCACCAGCTTCCAGTCGTAGCGATCCGGCGCGCCGTTGAAGCCGTCGAGGCTGTCGGCGGTGATCATGCCGTCGCTGTAGCGCGCGCTGTTGTCGTAGGCGATCAGCGGGGCGCGCCGCACTCGGCGCTGGCCGGGAATGTACTGCCAGGCGGCGCGCGGTTCGGCCACCTGGTCCATCGGCTCGTGGGACAGCACGGCTTCGCCAGACAGCCGTGCCGGCTCCAGTACACGGGTCTTGAAGAGGAACAGGACATTGGCGTCGGCCGGCAGGTCGGAGAGTGTCTCGGCGTAGTTCATCTCGGTCTGCGAGCGCACCAGGCTGTAGACGCCGTTTTCCTTCACGTTGGCCGAGCTGAAGGTGCGCTCGATGCTGCCGCCGCGGTAGCGGGTGATGTGGTTCCAGATCGCCTCGACGCCTTCCCTGGGCAGCGGGAACGGGACGCCCCGGTGGTAATTGAGCACGCCGTTGCCGCCGTCAGCGAGCTTGCTCTGCTCGGCGTTTTTTCGAGTCTCGGCGTTGATCTCGTCGGGCAGCCGAGCGCTGCGGTGGCTGGGGTAGACGTTGATCCTGTAGGTATTCGGGTAGCGTTTGAGCATCGCCTGCTCGCCCGGGCTCAGCCACTGGCTGTACTGCGCGGCGTTGGCCGGGGTGATGCTGAACAGCGGCTTCTCGGCAGCGTAGGGGTTGGCGTAGCCGCCCTTGGCGTCGACCTGCCCGGCGTTGGGCGCCAGGCCGCCGTCCCAGGCGGGGATGCTGCCGTCGGCGTTGGCGGCTTTCTCGGCGCCCACCGGGGTGAGTTTGCCGCCCAGGTCGGCGACGGAGTCGGCGTGGGCGCCAACGGCCAGGCCCATGGCGAGCGCCAGGGCAGTGATTCGCATGAGTTGCATCGGCAGGTTCCTCAGAAGTCGACCTTGGCGCTGACGCTGTAGAAGTCGCGGTCGTCGAGCGTGCTGTACTTGTTGTTGCCGAAGAAGGCGTTGTAGCCGAACTCCAGGCTGTAATCGTTGAGGTAGTTGAAGGCCAGGGAGAGGCCGGCCGCCATCTGCCCTTCCTGGAACGGGCCGCCCGGATCGTAGGAGTAGCCCTCCACGTCATGGCGGAAGTTCAGGCTGGGCAGCATGTTCACGCCGGGCAGCACATCGCTGTATTCCAGGCCCGCGCGCAGGCGGTAGCCCCAGGACCAGGGCGTGGTGAAGCCGTCGTCGGTGCAGTAGCGGTTGGTCACTCCGGTGCTCGGCGCATTGCAGGCGGCGCCATCCAGGCGCGCGCTGCGGCCGAAGGCGGCGTTGCGCCCGAGGCGTTCATCACCTACATCGCCGACATGCACCACGCCAGCTTCACCGAGCAGGGTCAGGCGCGTGGCGCCGAGCACGTTGTCGATGATCTGGGTGGCCGAGGCAGTCATCTGCCACACCGGCTTGCGCACCCAGCCATCCAGGGACTGGCCGCTGGTAGTGGCGCTGGCGGGGATGCCGTCGATGGCCGAGCTGCCGGCCGGGCCGGTGATCATTGCCACGTTCATGTCCGGGCCGTTCAGGCCCACCGGCATGTTCGGCCGGTAGCTCAGCTCCGCCGCCAGCGAGGTGCCCCAGCCGGGTAGCGCGCCGTTGATGCTCATGCCGTAGAGGTGGATGTTCTCGGGGAAGGCCGCGGCATACACCGGCCCCTGCACCCGTCCGATGGGGAAGTTGCCGGGCCTGCTGGCGTCCCGCGCGGTCAGCTCCAGGTACGGCAGGCGTGCGTGGTAGTTGACGTAGTAGAACGCCGCTTCGGCGTCGTTCAGCGAACTGATCAGCGTGCGCAGGGCAACGCCCCACTGCCCCTGGTCGGACGGGTCCTGGTCGTCGCCATGGGCGGCGTACAGGCCGCTGGCCTGCATCTGCGCGTCGGTCTGCGTCTGGCTCAGGTACAGCGGCCCGCAGCCGGGCTGGATGGCATCGCTGGTGGCGAAGAAGGTGCCGCAGCCGTCCAGCACGCTGGGTCGCCAGTTGTACTGGTAGAAGCCTTCGAGGTTCACCTTGTCGGTCAGGCCGAGGTTGAAGGAAAGCATCTCCACCGGCAGCTGGCCTTCCTTGATGTCCACGCCGGGCTTGTTGAAAGCGCTGTAGTCCAGCGGGTTGATTACGTTGATGCCGTTCTGGATCAGGATCGCCTCGCCCCAGGACAGCACCTGCTTGCCGAGCTTGAGGTTCAGCGGATGCTCGTCGACGTCGAAGTCCTTCCACACGTAGGCATCGAGGGTATCGAAGCCGTGGTAGCGGGCCAGGGTCGGCCAGCCGCTGTCGTCGAAGTCCTTGAAGCGCCCGTCGCCGGTTTCGTAGGCGTTGTCGTACCAGTACTTGAAGCGGATGAAGGCGCCCTGCCCCTGGCCCTCCAGGCTGAAGTCGGTGAGGCCCTTGAACATCTGCGAGATCGGGTCGCCCTTCTTGAAGTTCAGGCGGTTGTCGTCGGCGCTGACGCTGGTGCCGTCGGCGTTATTGATGTGCTGCGCCTGCACCGCGTTGGCGTGGGTCATCAGGTGCCGGTCCGGGTCCTGCGCCGACCAGCTGGCGCCCAGGCTCAGCGTGGTCTTGGTGGACAGGCTCCAGTCGTCGTTCATCTCGAAGGTGGTGGCCTGCGCGTGGCTGGCGCCGGTCACCGCGAGGCTCAGCAGGAGAGGTTGGGCAAAGCTGCGTGGGCGCCGCCCCCGGCAGACGGGGGGAACGGCGGCCGGATGGATTCTTGTCATTATGGGCTCCGGGTATGAGGTACCGCGGGAGCACCATGACGGCGGCGGCCCTTTCCGCCACAAGCCGGGAGCGACAAATTTCGATCATGCGCCGATCGACTGGCCCAGACGGAACTGCTTGGGCGTGATGCCGAAGCGCTTGCGGAAGGCGCGAATGAAGTTGCCGCTCTGGCGGTAACCGATGCGTTCGGCGATGCGCTCGATGGGCTGGTCGGACGAACGCAGCCAGATGCGCGCCAGGCTCAGGCCATCGCCCTCCCCGGTCTGCGCGGCGCCGCACCATTGCCGGTGCAGGCTCTGGTAGAGGAACTCGTTGGCACCCGGCAGCGGCGTGCCCAGCAGCGCAGTGGGCAGTTGCAGGAATGGCGTCGGCGTGACCTGCCAAGGCACGTTCCAGAGCGTCAGCATTTCCTCGCAGCGCTGCCGCGGGCCGATCCCCACGGCGTTGAACACGCCCTGCGGCGAGCGGCCGATTCGCCGCGAGATATTGCGGATCAAGGTGAGCACGGCGGCGTCGAGGCCGAAGTGATGCAGGTCCTGGGTGACCGGATCGAGGACCAGGCGAGTGTTCTCGCCATCGAACTCCAACCGCGCGTCCACGCAATTGGTCACCGACGGCACGTGCTCGCAGAACGCGCGCAGGCTGGTGCCCAGGTCCGGCGCGGAATCCAGCAGTATGTTCAGCCCCTGCAAGCAATGGGTCGCCATGCCGTTGACCATCTCGCAGCCGAAGTGCGGATTGCCGCTGGCCAGCTCGCACTCGCGCCACAGCTGCTCCACCTGCAGCGCTGGAATGCGCCCGCGGTGGTCTTCCAGCAAAGCTTCGGCAATGCCGGCGCGCAGACGCAGGTCGACGGCGCTGAGCCCGAGCCGGGCGGCGTGCAGCAGGATGGTGCTGGCGAAGGCACTGGAAGCGAAGAGCAGAGGCGACATGGTGGCGGACCGGTTCGGTGACCGGTTTACTAGATCAGCTCGCTCTGTTATCCATCAAATTCATTCGACTCAACACTTTAATGCGCAGGATGCATGATGGAACTCCGACAGCTTCGCCACCTGGCCGCCCTCGCCGACTTCCAGAACTACCAGCGCGCCGCCGATGCCATCGGCCTCAGCCAGTCGGCGCTGAGCCGCAGCATCCAGACCCTGGAGCGCGATCTCGACTGCGAGCTGGTGGACCGCCAGAGCCGCGACTTCCGCCTCACCGGCCAGGGCCAACTGGTGTTGCAGCACGCCCGTCGCCTGCTCAGCGGCACCCGTTCGCTGCGCAACGAACTGGAGCAGTACAACGGCCTCAATGCCGGCGAACTTCGCTTCGGCTGCGGTCCCTACCCCGCCCAGCTGCTGGTGCCCGAGGCGATGGCGGATTTCATCCGCGCACACCCGGCCATCGACGTCGGCTTTCTGATGGGCGACTGGGAGCAGATGGCCCAGTTGCTCAAGGAAGAGCAGGTGGAATTCTTCATCGGCGATGCGCGCAATTTCGCCGGCGACCCCGACTACCAGGTGCGCTGGATGGACCTGCGCCCGGGGCGCTTCTTCTGCCGGCCGGGGCACCCGCTGACCGAACAGGGCACGCTGCGCCTGGCCGCCCTGCTCGATTACCCGCGCGTCGGTACGCGCATTCCGCCGCCGCTGCGCAAAGTGTTGGCCGAGGTGCTCGGCGAGCGTGATTTCCACATGAACGTCGAGTGCGCGCAGTTCGCCGCGATCCTGCATATCGTCGCGCGTTCCGATGCGGTGGGCCTCGCCGCGGTGGAGGCCCTGCACGATCCGGTGCAGCGTGGCGAGGTGGCGATCCTGCAGATCGTCGACGTGCCCCAGGACCGCCCCGAGCTGCGCCTGCACTACGGCATCGTCAGCCGCGCGGGCTACGGCTTGTCGCCGGCGGCGCAGGCGATGATCGAGGCGATCTTCGCGGCCGATCGGCGCTTGCCGCGTGGAGGTCATGCGGGTTGACGGGGCACAGCTGCGCAGCGGCGCCGATCTCTGTGCAGGAGCGGACTCTGTCCGCGATCGATGGCCGGTTGCACCGAGTTGACCTGTTGCATATCGCGGACGGAGTCCGCTCCTACGCCTGCTGACGTTGCGTGCTGCCGGCCACCAGCAGGTCGCCATGCCGTTCGCAGAAACACTCGTCATGCCAGCCATAATGAGGATCGCGGCAGATCGAATGCTTCACCGGCCCGGTCAACTCGCCCAGTGGAACGCGGAGGCTGTCGCGCAACGCGGCGTAGATCGAACCGGGCTGCGGCCAATCCGTGCGCACCGGTCCTTCGCCCAATTGGTTGCCGGCACTCAGCTCCGCGCGAAGGATCGCGTCGAGTTCGGGGCACAGGCTGGCGGTAGGGGTTCGCTTCATGGGGTTCCCGCTGTCGATGGCATCCGTTGGCCGCAAGCTTATCCACCGGCCGCATGCCTGGGAACGCTCGACTAGCGCTCTAGCGCGATGCGTCGCTGTGGCTGTTTCTGCAGGCCGGCGAACGCCTGCTGGATACAGGCCAGCGCCCGCTCCATCGCGTGTTCGAAGCGGTAGCGGCTTTCCACATAGAGACACAACTCCAGGCTCAGCGGCTGCTCCATCGGCAGCGGGCTCTGCTGCAGCCCCAACAGCTGGGCGACGCGGCTGGGCAGGGTCAAGCCGAAGGGCTGGCGGTCGGCGATCAGGCGCGCGGCCAGTGCGCTCTGCACACTCACGGCGATGGTCCGGCGCTGGCCGCGCAGGCCCAGCTCCAGGTCTACCGGCGCAAGCCCATCGCGGCGCTGCGACACCTGGATCTGCGGTACCCGCAGGTACTCCTCCAGCGTGCGCGGCGCCTGCTGCAAGGCCGCGCCATAGGCGAACACATAGTGGTCGCTGAGCAGGGGGAGCTTGCGCAGGCCGCTCTGCTGGGAAATCGGCTGGTCGATGTCGATCAGCAGGTCGAGCTTGCCGGTGGCCAGCTCCTGCAACGCTTCGCGGCGACGCGTCTGGTAATAGCGCACCTGCCAGTCCCGCTCCGGCTGCTCGCACAACGCGTCGAGCAGCAGCGGCTGGAAAGCGTCCGGGCAGCTCAGGCGCAGGCTGCGCGTGGGCGTTGTGGCCAGCGCTGCGGGTGTGTGGTGCAGGGCGTCACGCAGGCTGTCGAGGGCGTCGCGGACGTGTCCGGAGAGCCGGTGCGCCACCAGCGTCGGCGCCACGCCCAGGTGCGTCTTGACGAACAGCGGGTCCGCGCAGAGCAGGCGCAGGCGGCGCAGCGCGTTGCTCATCGCCGGCTGGGTGAGGTTCATCACCTCGGCGGCTCGGGTGATGCTGCGCTGGTGGTAGATGGCGTCGAAGGCCAGCAGCAGGTTGAGGTCCAGTTGGCGTAGGTCGAGCATGGGTACCGCGTTGGGCGCGAAAGCGAGCGGTGGATGCTAGTGAGCGCCCTGCCCCGCGCCGCCAGCCCTGCAGGACAATTTTCGATCATCCGTGCGCTGCGCCGATGAGCGCGGTGCCGGCATTCGGCCGATGAATGCGCTTCGGCGATTTGCGCGCTGCTTGGCATAGTGGTTCTCCCAGTGTCATCACCCTTCGCGGGAGCCCGGCCATGAACGAGTTCGAACACCAGCTGCTGGCGGTCAACGGCATCCAGCTCAGCCTCTACAGCTGCGGCCCGCTGAGTGGCAAGCCGGTATGGCTGCTGCACGGCTTCCCCGAGTGCTGGCACTCCTGGCAGCACCAGATGCGCGTGCTCGCTGCCGCGGGCTACCGCGTGTTCGTGCCGGAGATGCGCGGCTACGGCCAGACCAGCGCGCCCGACGTGGTGGATGCCTACGACGTACTGACCCTGTGTGCAGACATCCAGGGGGCTATGGATGCCCTCGGCCACGAGCGCGTAGCGATGGTCGGCCACGACTGGGGGGCCCCGGTGGCGTGGCACCTGGCGCTGCTGGAGCCGCAGCGCGTCGACGTGCTGGCCACGCTGTCGGTTCCCTTCGCCGGCCGCGCCAAGCGCCCCGCCGTGGAGATCATGCGCGAGGTGTTCGCCGGCAAGTTCTTCTACATCCTCTATTTCCAGCAGCCGGGGCGCGCCGAGGCCGAGCTGGACGCGGACGTCGCCATCAGCCTGCGGCACTTCCTCGGTGACAACGTGCGCCTGGCGCCCGACCAGTCCCCCGATGGGCGCCTGTTCGACGGCCTGCCAACACCGCCGGAACACCCGAGCTGGTGCAGTGCCGAGGACTTCCAGTACTACGTGCGAACCTTCCAGGGCCACGGCTTCCACGGCGCGCTGAACTGGTACCGCAACTTCGAGCGCAGCTGGCAGCGCACCGAGCCGCTGGCCGGGCGCAAGGTGCAGCAGCCGACACTGTTCCTGATCGGCGACCGCGACCCGGTTGGGCGCTTCGAGGCTTACACCGTGCAGCGCATGCCCGAGCATGTGCCTAACCTCGAACAGCATGTGCTGGCGGACTGCGGGCACTGGATACAGAACCAGCAGCCGCAAAAGGTGAATGCCTACCTGCTGGACTTCTTCACGCGCCATTACCCGACCTGAACCCGTCGGTGCTTGTGGGCGTCGGGCGCAATGCGTAAGGTCGGTCGCGCCGCCATCCCGAGCTGCCGAGCCCATGAGCCCCCGTCCCGCCGACCTGTCCAACGCCTTCTACGCGCCGACCCTGCTGCCGGCCATCGAGGAGCTGTTGGCGCGCGGTGTGCCGGGCGATGAGCTGGAGGCGAGCTTCCGCCGCACGCTGCTGGAGCTGCGCACGCCGCTGGTGCGGGTGCCGTTGTTCCTCTCGCGGCGCTTCTGGGACCAGGCAGAAGCGGCCAGCGGCGAATCGGCCATCGGCCTGCTGGCGGGCAAGCGCTTCGCCTCGACCCTGACCAACGGCCTGACTTATCTGTTCGACGTGGCGCCGACCCTGGAGTCGGCCTGCGCCTACTTCTGCGAGTACTTCCCGTATTTCAACGGCTCGCTGCGCGCCGAGTTGCGCGAGGATCGCGGGCAGATCGCCCTGGTGCTCAGCGAACAGGGTGCGCTGCTGTCGGGGCGGCAGAGCAGCGAATACACCGTGGTGGGCATCTGCAGCCTGTTGCGGCGCAAGCTGTCGGCCAGTGGCATTCCACTCGATCCGTTGCTGGCCATCGACTTGCCCGGCGTCGAGCCGGCCAATCCCCACGTCTACCAACAGGCACTGCGCGTGCCCTTGCGCTGGCGCTCCGCGTCGGTGGTGCTGCATTTGGCGCCGGAGCTGTATCGCCGCCCCCTGTCACCGCCCAACGCCGAACTGGAGGCCACCCTGGTCGGCCTGCTCGACCAGGCACGCAGCCAGACCCAGCGAACCCTGCTGGACGTGGCCGCCGACTACATTGCCCGCGAACTGCCCCAGGGCGCGAGCTTCCAGGCATTCTGCGAGCTCCGCCATCTGACCGAGCGCACCGCCGCGCGGCGATTGCTCAGCCACGGCTGGCGCTACAGCGAACTGCTGGACGAGCAACGGCGCTTTCGCGCGCTGGACCTGCTGGAGGATCCGCAGCTGTCACTGGCGCAGATCACTGACCAGCTCGGCTATGGTGACTTGCAGAGCTTTTCCCGCGCCTTCAGCCGTTGGTACGGCACCAGTCCTGGTGCCTGGCGCGACGCCCTGCCCCGCTGAGTCAGGCGGTGCGGCGCATGCCGATGTGCGGGATGTCGTCTTCCAGATAGACCTCGGTCACCGGCGCGAAGCCGTAGCGGCCGTAGTAGCCCTGCAGGTGCGCCTGGGCCGAGAGGTAGATCGGCAGGCCGGCCCAGCGCTGGGCAATGGCCTGCAGTGCCTGCTCCATCAGCTGGTGGCCAAGACCGGTGCCGCGCCCGGCCGGCGCGATCACCACGCGGCCGATCACCACGTCGCCGTCATGGCGTTGCGGATCGAGCAGGCGCAGGTAGCCGATCAGCTGGCCATCCTGCTCCACCATCAGGTGGCAGGTGTCGCCGACCAGGTCGAGGCCATCGACTTCCTGGTACGGGCATTTCTGCTCCACCACGAAGACTTCGGTGCGCAGTTGCAGGATGGCGTAGAGCTCTTCCTTGGTCAGGTCGAGGTGGTGCTTGCAGGTCCAGTTCAGGGCCATGTTCTGTTCACTCCGATCATCGAGAAGGCCATGGTAACGCGGCTCACACCGGCGCGTGGAAGCGCAGTGTCGCGGACCCGCCCAGGTGCCGGCGCAGCGCTTCGATGGCGACCTTGACCTTGGCCGGCTGCGCGTCGCGGCGTGGGGTGACGGCGTAGATCCCGAACGGCGGCAGTGACCATTCCGGCAGCAGGCGCACCAGCCTGCCCTCCTCCAGCGCCTCGCGCACTTCGGGTTCCGGCTGGCAGGACACGCCAAGGCCATCGAGGGTGAACTGGCGCAGGGCGATCATGCTGTTGGCGGCGACGCGCGCCTCCAGGCGCAGCTTGCAGGTTTCTCCGCCCGGCCCGCTGAAGTTCAGGTACGCCTGGTGCGCCACGGTGTTCAACGCCAGCCAGTCCACGTTCTGCAATTGCTGGGGATGGTCGATGGGAGTTATGCGCCGCAGGTAAGTCGGGGCCGCGCAGATGACGTTGTTCCATTCCGCCAGATGGCGCGCCACCAGGCTGGAATCGGACAGGCTGCCGACGCGGATGGCGAGGTCTATGCGCTGCTCGATCAGGTCGATCTGCTCGTCATGGAAGAACAGCTGCAAGCGCAGTTGCCGGTGGTTCTCCAGCAGCGGCCGCAGCGCTTCGGTGATCAACTTGCCGGAAAAACCCACCGGTGCCGCCAGCCGCAGTTCGCCCACCGGCGCCTCGCGCCATTCGCCCAGGCGCTGCTCGGCTTCCTCGGCAATCGCCAGCATCTGTGCGCAGCTGCGATAGAAGGCCTCACCGGCTTCGGTGAGCGTCAGCTTGCGGGTGGTGCGGTGCAGCAGCGTGACCTGGGCGTGGGCTTCGAGCTTGCGAATCTGCTGGCTGACCGCCGAGGGCGTCATGCCGAGTGCCTCGGCCGCGGCGGCCATGGAGCCGCGCGAGACCACGGTGGCGAACACCGCCATGCCGCGAAGATTGTCCATTGTGAAGCTCCGCTAAAGAGTGAAAGGCAAAATAGCGGGTTTTTCCCTTGATTGCCGGCGCCTAGGATGTCATCTCCCAAAATGGAGAAGAGAAACGATGCCTTCGAGCCGTGCCACCGTCCCTACCCTCGATGCCGCGCGCTACCTCAAGCGCCTGTGCAACCACTTCGCCCACAAGCTGCCGGTCGAACTGACCGAAGACCGGGGCGTCCTGACCTTCGATTTCGGCACCTGCCGCCTGCACGCCACCGCGCAAGCCCTGCTGATGGAAGCCGAGTCCGCTGATGCCGAAGGCCTTGAGCGCCTGCAGAACGTGGTAGTCAGCCACCTCGACCGTTTCGCCTGGAAAGAAGGCCAAATGCCGGTGAACTGGCAAGCCGCCTGAAATCACCCAGCGGAAAAGCGCAAAAACTGAAAAACCCGGCCAAGGCCGGGTTTTTTGTTGCCTGGAAATAGCCAGGCGCCGCTCAAGTTTTATGACCAATATGCAGATCTCCGGTCACAGAATATTCGAGTATGGCGCTTGGAATTTCAGATTGACCAAGAGGAATAGATACGTTCGATTGATTGATTTCTGATCAAAAAGAAAAGTCAATACTTTGAAATATCTTGTAACCATGTGGCCACTTTTACCCCGAGTTATCCACACGGTCGATGCGCAAAATCTGTACAGAGCGGCCCTTTACCCGGAAGGCGGCCTGGTAGGGCCAGCGCTCGACACCCAATTCGCGCACGCCGGGGACTTCGCTCGGCACGCCGCTGCTGCTCAGGTCCAGGTTCGCCAGCGGGCTGACCTGCTCGACGATGTCCTGGATGGCCCTCAATGCCTTCTCCGGGCCGATCAGCACGACGTAGTGGTCGTAGATGGCGTCCAGGTCGGCTGCGGCCTTGTACGTCCACTGCAGGCTCATGCCAATCCCCACTTGGCTTCGATGGCGGCGTGCTCCAGCAGGTGGCCGGCATCGGCGTCCGCCACGCCTTCATCGATGGCCGCCACGTGCCAGCTCTGGCGCTCCAGGTACTGCGCCAGGGCCTGGCGCAGGTGGTAGGGCCGGTCCCGGTGGGTGGCGCGGGCCAGTTGGTCCAGCGCCGCCACGAGGCTGTCATCGGCGCGGAACGAAACAACGGTGGTCACTTTTTGAACAGCTCCGTTTACGCTGTATACAGTGTTTACAACGATAACATACGTATACGAATCAAGCACTTGGCTTGAGCAGGTTTTTCTTCGGCAGACGCGGCCAGGGCGCGCCAGGCACGGGACAGGCCGCCACTTTCGCGCCGGCGAAAGTTGGCTTCCGGCATCGGGGATTTGTTGGCGAGGCGGGGCGCATCAGGCTTGCCGGGCGGCCCACACAACAACAACAGGAGCCCCGCGATGCTGCTCGATTACCTGATCATGCTGGTCTACGCCCTGGGCATGCTTGCCCTGGGCTGGTACGGAATGCGCAAGGCGCGCAACCAGAACGACTTCCTCGTCGCCGGGCGCCGGCTCGGCCCGGGCCTGTACCTGGGCACCATGGCCGCCGTGGTGCTTGGCGGCGCGTCCACCATCGGTACGGTGAAGCTCGGCTATCTCTACGGGCTGTCCGGCCTGTGGCTGGTGTTCATGCTGGGCCTGGGGATCATCGTCCTCAGCCTGGTGTTCTCGCGGCAGATCGCCAGGCTCAAGGTCTACACCGTCACGCAGATCCTCGAGCAGCGCTACCAGGCTTCCTCGCGGCTGATCGGCGGCATCGTGATGGTCGCCTACGACCTGATGGTGGCGGTCACCGCGACCATCGCCATCGGCTCGGTGACCGAGGTGGTCTTCGATGTACCGCGCATCCCGGCGATCCTCTGCGGCGGCGGCATCGTCATCTTCTACTCGGTGATTGGCGGCATGTGGTCGCTGACCCTCACCGACATCATCCAGTTCGTGATCAAGACCCTTGGCATCTTCGCCGTGCTGCTGCCCATGTCGATCCACGAGGCGGGCGGCCTGTCGCGGATGCAGGAGGTGCTGCCGGCGGGCTTCTTCGACCTTGGCCACATCGGCCTTGACACTATCCTCACCTACTTCCTGCTGTACTTCTTCGGCGCCCTGATCGGCCAGGACATCTGGCAGCGCGTGTTCACTGCGCGCAGCGAGAAGGTGGTGCGCTACGCCGGTCTAGGCGCCGGTATCTACTGCATGCTTTACGGCCTGGCCTGCGCGCTGATCGGCGCCGCCGCCCACGTGCTGATCCCCAACCTGGCGGTGCCGGAGAACGCCTACGCCGAGGTCACCCGGCAGGTACTGGAGCCGGGCGTGCGCGGGCTGGTGGTAGCGGCAGCGCTGTCGGCCATCATGTCCACCGCCTCCGGCTGCCTGCTCGCCGCCGCCACTGTGCTGCAGGAGGACGTCTACGCACGTTTCCTGCGCCCCGGTGCGCCCAATGGCCTGCGTGAGAGCCGCCTGTTCACCCTGCTGATGGGCGTGGTGATGCTGGTCCTGGCGTGCCTGGTGAACGACGTCATCGGCGCCCTGAGCATTGCCTACAACCTGCTGGTGGGCGGCCTGCTGGTGCCGATCCTTGGCGCGCTGCTGTGGCGCCGCGCATCGGCCCGCGGGGCGATCGCCAGCATCATCGTCGGCAGCCTGGTGGTGATCCTGTTCATGGCCATCGACGGCATCCTCGCCAATACCCCCATCGCCTACGGCCTGCTCGCCAGCCTGGTCACCTTCGTGGTGATCAGCCTCGCGGGTGCGCCGGCCACAAGCCTGCACGCGCAGACCGACTGAGCCACTTCCCTTCAGGAGACGACCCCATGCCCCATGACTTCCCGCAACCCATGGACGCCGCCGAGATTCCCCGCTTCGCCGGCATCCCCAGCTTCATGCGCCTGCCGATCTTCGAAGACCCCGCGCAGGTGGATATCGCGCTGCTCGGCGTGCCCTGGGACGGCGGCACCACCAACCGCGCCGGCGCCCGCCACGGCCCGCGCGAGGTGCGCAACCAGTCGAGCCTGATGCGCAAGGTGCACCACGTCAGCCACATCGCTCCCTACGATCTGGTGCGCGTCGGTGACATCGGCGATGCGCCGGTCAACCCCATCGACCTGCTCGATTCGCTCAAGCGCATCGAGGGTTTTTACCGGCGTATCCATGCCGCTGGCGCGATCCCGCTGTCGGTGGGCGGCGATCACCTGGTGACGTTGCCGATCTTTCGTGCGCTGGCGGCCGAGCGGCCCATCGGCATGGTCCACTTCGACGCCCATTCCGACACCAACGACCGTTACTTTGGCGACAACCCGTACACCCATGGCACGCCGTTCCGGCGCGCCATCGAGGAGGGGCTGCTCGATCCGAAGCGCACTGTGCAGATCGGCATCCGCGGCTCGATCTACGATGCAGACGATGAAGCCTTTGCCAACGAGCAGGGCATCCGGGTGATCCACATGGAAGAGTTCGCCGACCTCGGCGTCGAGGCAACGCTGGCGGAGGTGCGTCGCGTGGTGGGGCAGGAGCCGACCTACGTGACCTTCGACGTCGATGTGCTCGACCCGGCCTTCGCGCCCGGCACCGGCACGCCGGAGATCGGCGGCATGACCACGCTGCAGGCGCAGCACCTGATCCGCGGCCTGCAGGGCCTGAACCTGATCGGCGCGGACGTGGTGGAGGTGTCGCCACCGTTCGACCAGGGCGGGGCGACCGCGCTCGTGGGCGCGACCATGATGTTCGAGCTGCTCTGCGTGCTCGCCGATTCGCTGGCCGCTCGCCGCTGAGCGTCGTGGGGGTTCACGCGGCGGCGCCGTCGGCGCTATAACGAAAGGCCTGCGCCCGCCGCCGCGAGAATTCCCATGCTGGGCAATCTTTCCGATATCGATCTGCGCCTGCTGCGCACCTTCTGCACCATCGTCGAGGCGGGCGGTTTCACCGCCGCCCAGGTGCGCCTGAATACCAGCCTTTCGCGCCTGAGCGTGCTGGTGCGCGACCTCGAACTGCGCCTGGGCTATTCGCTCTGCCGGCGCGGCAGCAGCGGCTTCCAGCTCACCGATGAGGGCCAGGAGCTCTACGACGCAGCGCTCGGCCTGTTCACCGACATCGAGCGCTTCCGCGAGCAGGTCACCGGGCTGGGCGGGCGCAATCGCGAGATCCTGCACCTGGGCTGCGTCGACGGTGTGCTTGGCCAGCACTGCTGGCCGCTGCCGCTGGCGATCCAGCTGTTCCGCCAGGACAACCCGCGGGTGCGGCTGAACCTGCATACGCAGCGCCCGGACGAGCTGGAGAACGCTGTTCTGGAAGAGCGCCTGCAACTGGCCATTGGCGCTTTTCACCATCGTTTGTCCGGCCTGCGCTACCAGCCGCTGTTCCGCGAAGAGCAGAACCTCTACTGCGCCCGCGAGCATCCATTCTTTGCCCGCCAGGACGACGAACCGACGCTGGAGCAGATCTGCGCCGCCGAGTATGCCGGACGCGGTTACATGGCGGAAAGCCGACGGCCCCACGGCCTGGTGTTCAGCCGCGCGACCAATGCCTACAGCATGGAGGCCATCGCCAACCTGGTGTTCAGCGGCACCTTCATCGGCTACCTGCCGAGCCACTATGCGGGCGAGTGGGTGGCCGACGGCCGGTTGCGCGCGATTCGTCCAGCGCAGCTGGCGTACGTCTCGGAATTCCATTGCGTCACGCGCCAGGGGGCCGAGCCCGGCGAGGCGCTGGCGGCCTTCCTCGCTGCGCTGGAGCGCGCCCAGGCGCGGTTGGGCAACGGCGTGGCGCTGGCATGAACGCTCTGCGTGCTCTGTTCGAGGACGGCTTCGTCCTGCTGCGCGGCTTGCTGGACGCAGCACAAGTCGCTGAGGTGCGCTCGCTGATCGACAGCCTGCGGCCGCTGCACTGGGATTACGAAGGACTGGTGGACCACTACAAGTGTGTGTTCAACCGGTCGCCGCGCTGGCTGCCGTACCTCGATCCGCCGGGGTTGATCGAGCTGGCCGAAGCGGCGCTGGGCGGTGACTGCCATGTGATCGGCCAGACCGCCTGGCGTTGCCATCCGGGGTTCATCGGTGCGGAAATGCACCAGGATTACCTGCCTGTTGCGCTGCCCGCCGTCGACGTGCCGATGTTCATCTGTACCGCGCAGATCTACCTCGACGACATTGACGAGGCGCTGTGCCCGACCTGGGTGATTCCCGGCAGCCACCGTGCCGGCCGCGCGCCAGAGCCGGATGAGTCCGCGTGGAAGGGCAGGGCCGCCGAGCCGGTGCTGTGCCGCGCCGGCGACTGCCTGCTGTTGCGCAGCGACCTGTGGCACGCCGGGAGCCGCAACACGAGCCAGCGCACGCGCTACCTTTTGCAGGTGCACTATGGCCGGCGCATGGTCGCGCAGAAGTTCTCGCCCTACCTGGACTGGGCGTTCAACCCTGAGGTGCTCGCCGCCTGCACACCGCGGCAACGCCGGCTGCTGGGCGATCACAGCGCGGCCGAGTACGACTGACCGGGAGGATCAACGATGAGTGCTGTACATGCCGGCGGCTGCCATTGCGGCCAGTTGCGCTACGAGTGCGATGCCGAGCTGACGGACGTCGCCCATTGCCATTGCTCGATCTGCCGGCGCACCACCGGCGGCATCGTCACCACCTGGGTCACGGTGCCGTTGAAGAGCTTCCGCTGGACCCACGGCAAGCCTGCCGAGTACCGCTCTTCACCGCCGTGCGTGCGCTACTTCTGCCGCAACTGTGGC
The DNA here is from genome assembly GCF_012971725.1 of Pseudomonas multiresinivorans. Lineage (NCBI taxonomy): Bacteria > Pseudomonadati > Pseudomonadota > Gammaproteobacteria > Pseudomonadales > Pseudomonadaceae > Pseudomonas > Pseudomonas multiresinivorans. The sequence continues at coordinate 505,991 of NZ_CP048833.1, read as the reverse complement.
GCCCAGCTGGCCCTGTTCACCGATCAGGCGCCGGACACGCTGGATATCACCACGGCGACGCTGGAGGAGGTCGCCACCGTGGTGCCGGATCGGCATATCTGGGTGAACAGCCGGCTGCCGTGGATTCACCTGGACGAGCAGCTGGCGGAGGAGTGGGAGGAGAAGCTCTAGGGTTCGCGGTTCGGTTTTGTTCGCGAGCAAGCTCGCTCCTACAGGTAGCGCATTATTGCTCTTCGTAGGAGCGAGCTTGCTCGCGAACTGCCCGTCTGATTGAGCTCAAGGCAACTCCAGCCCGCCCGATGCCTTGTGCAGCTCGCGCAGGTGCGCGCCGATCTGCTTGGTGTTGGCTTCCAGCGCAGCCAGCTCGTCGCGGCGCTCCGGGGTGAGCAGGGCGCGGACTTCGCGGTCGAGGTTGTCGCTGAGTTGGCGCAGGCGCTGCTGGCGTTGCTGCGTCTGCTTCTCCAGGGTCGCCGTCTCCGGCGCCTGGGGCAGACCGTAGCCACCGTCGAGGAGTTCGGCAGGACGGCTGAGGAAGCCGCTGTCGTCGAGGATCTGCTGCAGCGTCTTGCCGGCGGCGGCGAGGTCGGGCTTGCTCGCCATGGCATCCGGGTTGCTCAGGTACAAGCGCTTCAACTCGTCCTGGGCCAGCAGCAGCTGGCGGCGCAGGGATGCCTGCTCGAGCAGCAGCAGGGCGGCGCTGGAGCGCAGGTCAGCCTTGTCGAACCACGGGCGGCGCTCGACAGCGGGGAGGGCGAGCCAGTCTTCCACTTTGTCCTGCGGGACGGTCATGCGCTTTTTCAGCACGTCGAACATGGCCTGGTAGCGATCGCGGAAGGAGTCGAAACGATAGCCCAGGCGCAGCGCTTCCTTGGGGTTTTCCAGCACGCTGGCGTCGGCGATGCCCTTGTTCTCCAGCAGGCCGAGCACGCCGTAGGGCGTGATGCTGTCCATGGTCTGCAGGCTCTGGCGCTGGATACCGCTGCGCAGCAGCTTGAGCGTCTCCACCGCGCAGTTGTTGGACAGGAAATAATAGTTGCCGTCGTAGCTCCAGTGGCTCTGCGCGGAGCGCTCCACCAGGCTGTTGACCTCATCGCGGCTGAGCCTGAGCGGGATCGAGGCGAGGCTGCGCAGCTCGACCTTGGTGTACTCCTCGATCACTTGCGACAGCGGCAGCACGAACAGGCGCGACGGGTAGGCACCGGTCAGGCCGTCCCAGCTGGACAACTGCAGGTCGCCGACGAAGGCGCGGTAGGACAGCACCAGGTGCTGGTCCAGGTCCAGGCGGCAGGCCGGGCCGCGCGGGCGGCCCGGCGCACAGACCACCAGGCGCAGCATGGTGTGGCCCCAGCGGCTGGCAATCTCGTTGTTGGCCTCGGCGATCAGGTAGTCGACCTCGTAGACCCGCTCCGGGTCGAGGTAGCCCAGCGGCTGGCGGCCGAAGTCGCGGCCGGCGTTCAGGTAGGCGTACTGGGTCGAGCATTGGTCATGCGGGCGCTCGCCGAAGCGCTCTGCGTAGTAACGATAGAGCGCCGGGCGGCGGCAGGCGAAGCTGCGGTCGAGGAGGAAGTACTCCATGTTCACCGCGACGTACTCGCGCGGGTTGGTCAGCTCGTATTTGTCCGGGCTGCGCAGGAGGAATCGATTGTGTTGCTCGCGCTCGCCATGCTTGCCGGCGTACTGCGGCCAACCGGCAAGGTCGAGCAGGCGCGGGTCGTCCGAGAGGGTGAAGCGGCGGCCGGTCTGGCCACGGCATTCATCCGGCGCGCCAACGCGGCCGATGCTCTTGTCGCGCATCGTGCAGCGGCGGATCCCCCGGCCTTCGTCGGTTTCCCAGAGGCGGGCGCGGTCATAGAGGTGGGTCAGCTCATGGAGCAGCGTGGCCAGCAGTTCCCGGCGCAGGGTGCCGTGGGTGCGGCCGGTCTGCTCGGTGGCGGCACTGCCGTCGGTGAGTGGGCCAAGATAGCGGGTACTCAGGGCGATGGCGCCGGGGCGCAGGGTGCGGCCCATGCCGTTGCTGGGCAGGTCGTCGCGCCACTGTACCTGGACCTTGCGATCCAGGCGTGCGACGAAGCTGTCCGGCAGGGTGTGCAGCGCCTCGTCGAGCAACTGCTGGCTGGCCTGGCGCTGCGCAGCGTTCAGGCCTTCGTCAGCCAGCTCCAGGCGGAGCGCGGCGTGGCTGCTGGCGGCGACGGTCAGCGCCAGGGCCGCCAGCCAGCGGCCAGCCCGGAGTCTCACAGAGCGAGGATGGCTTCAGCCAGGTCCTGGTCGGAAGCTTCGCGCGCCTGCGGCACCTGCTCGCGCAGCACCTTGAAGGCGGCTTCGAGCTGGGCGCCCCGGATCGCGCCATCGCTGCCGACATAGCTGGCGGCATCGTCACGGGCTTCGCGGACGACCTTCATGTCGCGCACGGAAGTGGTGGTGTCCGAGGTGAAATCGATGCTGCGGGCGAAGGCGTTGGTGGTGATGTTGAACACGCGGACCACCGACTGGGCCTGGGCGGTGGACGCGCAGGCGGCGAACAGCAGACCGAGGATCAGAGGGCTCTTGGACAGCGAACTGAGGCGCATGGATGTCTCCGAAAGGGCAGCGAGGGCTGCTCACAACTTATTTGGCAAGAATGGCTTCGGCCAGTTCCCGATCATTCGCCGCCAGCCCGGGGTGTTCCCGTCGCAGCCAGTGCAGGGCCGCTTCCAGGCGCGCACCGCGCAGGGCGCCGTCGGAGGCGACGAACAGCGCCGCGTCATCGCGGGCGCCGCGCAGCAGCTTGTTGTCGAAGGGCGCGCTGGTGACCTGGCTGGTGGCGTAACTGGTCCCCACCGGAAACTGGGTCGTCTGGTCGAATGCCTGGGCAGGCAGGGAACAGGCAAGCAGTGGCAGCAGGAAGAACAGGGTACGCATGGGCTCGGACGATCGGAAAAGCACGGCCGACAAGGCTAACGGAATGCGCTGTGGAGAGCCAGCGCAGAGCGCCGGGCGGAGCGCCCGGCGCGGCAGGGATCGAGCGGTGGATCAGATGGTCAGGATGGCCTGGGCCAGCTGCTGGTCGTTAGCGGCCAGGGTCGGCAGCTTGCTGCGGATGTGGGCGAGGGCGGCTTCCAGGTGCGCACCGCGAATCTGGCCCTGGCTGGCGACGAAGGTGGCGGCGTCGTCACGGGCTTCCAGGACGATCTTGTCGTCCTTGAAGGAGTTGCTGATATCCGAGGTGCCGTCAGAGGTGGCACCGGTGGCGCGCACCGACAGGTCGGTGGTGTAGACGAAACTGGTGGCGAAGGCGCCGGTGGTGCAACCGATCAGGGCGGCGGCGGCAATCAGGCGAAGGCTGTTCTTCATGGAGTGGCTCCGGATAAGACCAAACAGAGGTGGCCGGGGCGGCCACTCTAACTGTGGTCAGACTAGCCAAGACTGATCGGCGTCACCAGCATTCAGCGCCAGAACGGTTTCGAGATTTCTCTCACGCGCTCGCTGGGGCTGATGCCCAGGTCCGCCAGTTGCAGGCTGGTCAGCTCGGCGAGCTGGCGGCGGGTGCGGGCGTTATGGTGCCAGCGGCGGAGTCCGCGCACGAGCAATCCCGCGTAGCGACGTACTCCTGATGCGGGGCGGTGCGCCTGGGTTTCGAGATGGCGTTCCATGGCAGGTCATCCTGAGGTCCAACACTTGGAGGCTCAGGATGACTCGCGGCCCTCTGGCCGGTTAGCCGCAGCCAGCGGTTGGTTTGGTGTAACAGTTGCGGTTGGCGGGTGACTGTCAGGGTGTTTTTTGCGTGGACTGTATCTGGGCAAGACTGTGATCCGTCCCTTCGGGCTGCAATTGGATGCGAATCAGCGAGAGTTCTCCGTTGCCATTGCTGAGTGTGCGTATTTCACAGTCGAGAGTGTCCTGGTCACGCTCGATGAGACCCTCGATCGTCCGTTCCTTGCCGCCGGTACCTGTCAATTCTCCTTGGGCAAGCACGGCGGCAGACTGGGTTGCATTGCTGACGATGTCCCACGTGCCTAAACGCAGCGACGACTCCCCGCTAGCAGCGTAGGTGATCCGGTATCGATAGCGGCCCGCCGGAATCCGGGTATAAGGGCCATAGCTGAGGTATCCCGAGGCCCCAGTGGCCGCCACCAGGCGATCTTCTCGCAACTGACCGATTATCGTCGGCAAGCGTGAGGCCGGCCAGTCGCCCCAGCGTAGAGTCTTGAAATCCGTTGTGCGGCATCCGGCGCAGTTTTGGAGGTCCGGGATCACCAGCTTTATGCCATCCAGTTCGCCGGCGATCGCACCATTTTTCAGTGTCCTGATAGCTTGATCCCACAGCTCTGGCTCATTGAATACGTAGATTGCATCGGGATCGTAATCTCCGCTGGCTACCTGTTCGGCCAGACGTGCGCGCGCGCGCGCCTGGGCCTGGAGGTCGGAACGTGCAAAGTTGCCTGAGTTGATCGACATGCCGTGATGCAGGGCGAAGTCCGATAGCGAAATGAAATCGGCCGGAACATGGGTTGGGTAGGCGAAAAGGATGCGCTGGTAGCGCTTGCCCAGACTTGCCCACATCGGGGATATCAGGGGGCTGGTCCAGCCGGCTTCCTGTTGGAAGTACTGGCGCATGCCTTGAAGGCCCTTGGACAGATCGTAGAGCTGTACGCAGGTGGCCACCGCCAGCAGCAGGAGGGCGGTACGGGGGCGGGTACGGACGCAGATGACGGCAATGGCCGCGACGGCCAACAGGTAGAAGACCGGCCATATCATTCGACCGGGAGAGCGGAACACCTGATAGACCCGTTCTGCCCAGCCGGGCAGCTCGACCCAGGTGACTACAAAGGGGCCCGCACTCAGCGTGTTGGTCAGTGAAATCGACACCATCAGCACGCTCATCAGCACGAGCGGCCATCGCAGGTACGGCCGTTCGCTACGTTTTTCTGTGCGCGGCAAAGCTGTCAACACGGCGGATAATGCCAGTAGTGTAAGGACACCGACGCCCATGTAGGCGAAGCCATCATGGTCGAGGAAGCCTTCGATACCGTCCGGTCGCTTGAGCGCCGGTAGAAGCCGTGACCACTCGCCACGAGAGTCCACCAGTGAGAACAGGTTCATTCGCCCGTACTGGCCGGGTGCTACTGGTGCTGGCCCCAGCATGAAGTAGCCCAGTAGCCACATGAGCAGCAGGATCATTGCGCTGCCGGCCCCTCCATGCACTACGCACTGCCCCAGGTTCAACTCGTGTTTCGCCAGGCGTTGCAGGAGATCGGCGGCCCAGATGGCCGCCAGCATCACCAGCAGGTAGGCGTGGATCTGAGTTGCCAGTGCCAGCATCACCAGCCAGAAGCCGGCGCGGTAGCGTGGCGCAAAGTAGAGGTAAAGACCTCCGAGCAGCAGCCATTGCCCGCCGAGCGCCAGGTGGAAGGCGAAGCGTAACAGGTAGGGAGGCATCAGCAGGAGCAGGAGTGTGCCCAGAGTGAGCAGGCGCTTGTCCTGGGTGAAGTGCGACAGGGTCAGGTAGGCGAAGACTGCCTGCATGACCATGCAAAGCAGCATCCACAGGCCGAAGTACTGGAAGGTGTCCGGCAGCCATGGCCCCATTGCCTTGAACGGTAGTGCGAAGAGCGGCAGGGAATCGGAAAAGACGATGGAACTGCCCATCTCCATGCCATAACGCGGGTTGGCGCCCAGCGGGAACTGCAGAAACGGTGTTTCGCGGAAGAATTCCCAGCCCAGCAGGTTGCTCGGTGGGTCCAGCAGGCCGCGCATGAGCCAGCCGATGCTGGAGGGCGGCAACACTGACAGGCCGCCTAGCGCGATGAATAATGCGGTGCCCAGCAGGACTGGAATCCAGAGCGACGAGCGGACGTTAATCGGCGCCATCATGGCTGTATAAGCTCCGTGTTCTTGTAGTTTTGGAGTCGCTATTCATGGTGTTGCTGCCTGAAACCCCACAGCCGGCTGGCCAGGAAGGTGAAACCCGGTACCACGGCCGCGGAAGCCACGACTGCCAGCCGCGGAGACAGCCATCCGCTGGCCAGGATGGTGGCGAGCAGCGCGCTGTTGGCCAGAAAGGCGCTCAGCGAAATCACGAAGAAACGACGGATTGCCTTGGCCGGAGAGCCGGGAGTGGAAAACGTCCAGAGGTAGTTGCCGCCGAATGAAAGTCCGAATGCGCAAAGGAACGCTATCAGGTTGGCGAGCAGTGCCGGCGTCGCCATATAGGTGATCAGGCTCCACGCCACGCTGATGTGCAGTGCAGTGGCGCCTATCCCGACAATCCCGAAACGCGCGGCGATGAGCAGCTCACGCCACAGGCGGCTCTGCAGGCTCGGCGTGGGGTCCGATTCCTTGGGGATCACGGCTTTCTGGCCAGGCAGAGGGCCGTCAGGGCCGTCCAGCGGTTGCTGGCAAGTGCGGGCAGCCGGAGCGCGCAAAGGCTATTGAGCGGCGCAGTGCCCTGCGGACTGTGGCGCTTGAGTTGCAAGCGTGGCTGGCGATCCGCCTTACCCTGGCAGCGCTCGAGCGGGTGCAGGCTGGTGGTGGTGGGAGCGGCGGCACCGAAGTAACAGGAACTTCGCAGCACTGGTAGTCCGGCATGGCCTACGTCGTCATCGACGTGCTCCAGCACATCCGTCAGCAGCGCCAGGTCACCATCGAACCGTTCAACTGCGCGCCTGATATCTCCCCGAAACCTCTGCGTCACTGCACGTTTGGAACGGCAATACCCATGCTCACCGATGCGCTCGCCGAGGATGTCGGTTTCCTTCAGGTGCATGTTCAGTCCTTGCTCTCATAAATGCGCCGCACCAGATACACCGGTCTGCGCTTGGATTCCAGATAGGTCCGCCCCAGGTATTCGCCCAGAACGCCAATGCCGATGAGCTGCAGGCCGCCCAGGAAGGTAACGGCGACGATGATCGATGCATAGCCGGGCACGTCGATGCCGAAGAACACCACCTTGAGTACGATCAGCGTCGCGAACAGGAACGACCCCAGTGACACGGTGATGCCGAGGTAAGTCCAGATCTTCAGGGGGTCGGTGCTAAAACTGGTAATTCCCTCGAGGGCAAAGTTCCACAGGCGCCAGCCATTGAACTTGCTCGACCCCGCGATGCGCTCGGGGCGGCTGTAGTCCAGGCAGGTGGTGCGGAACCCGACCCAGGCGAAGAGTCCCTTCATGAAACGCCGCGACTCGGGCAACTCGTTGAGAGCATCCACGACCTGACGGTCCATGAGACGGAAGTCGCCGACGTTCTCCGGAATGGCCGGGTCGGCGATCTTGTTGTGGATGCGGTAGAACCAGTTGGCCGAGGCGCGCTTGGCCCAGGAGTCGGAGGTACGATCGACACGTCGTCCGAGAACGACTTCGTAGCCTTCGCGCCACTTCTCGATCATTTCCAGGATCAGTTCGGGAGGGTCCTGCAGGTCGACGTCGATGGGCACCACCACCTGGCCGGTAGCGCAGCGCAGGCCGGCGCTCAGCGCAGCCTCCTTGCCGAAGTTCCTGCTCAGGTCGACCACTCTGATGCGCGGCAGGCGGCGCTGCTGCAGGAGCAGGATTTCCAGCGTCCCATCCGTGCTGCCATCATTGACGAAGATGTATTCCACCTGCACGGTCACGGGGTCGTTGAACACGCTCTCCACGCGCTCCACGAACAAGGCCACGGTCTCGACTTCGTTGTAGACGGGCACCACCAGCGAAAGCAGCACGGGAGCACCATCCTGAATTCGCCCATCCTGTTCCATCCTCGGGCGCACATGCAGTTCACTGGTCACCTTGTCATCTCCCCGCTCGAAAGCTGGCTGTCCATGTTTTATCTGTCTTGTTGAACGTTGAGCGCAGGATGATCTGCGCTCAACGAGATGGCCTCGAGCTGGACGTCGCCGCCATTGCTGAACAGGCGCAGCTCCACCTTCTGCAGCGGGCCGTTCAGGGCGGCTCTGCCGGTGAGAGCGATGCTATTGCCTGAAGTCCCCTTGAGCGGCCCGGAGGCCAGGGTGACGACGGTGCCCGAGGCTTGCTGCCCAACCAGGTCCCAGCTGCCCACGGTTGTGGTGTCGTCTGCCTGGCTGAGATAGTCGATGCGGTGCTGGTAGACGCCGGCCGGTAGGTCGATGTAAGGACCGTAGCTGAGGTACCCCGCCTGGCCCGGGGTGCGCGGTACCAGGCGGTCTCCTTGCAATTGGCCGATCAGGGAGGGCAGTTGCGCGGCCTCCCAGTGCGCGGAGAATTCTTGCTGCTGCAGGGTCAGGGGGGATCCGACCGCACCCCAGGAAGCGCCGGAATGGTTCTTGGCGCAGATCAGGTGGACCGTGTCGAGCAGGCAATCGCCTGCTGCGATCGCTTGCTGAAACAGGGGCGGCAAGTCCAGCGAGTTGCGCAGGAAGCCCGCTCTCACATACAGCTGGCCGTCCTGCGCGGGAGCTTGCGAGAAGGCATTCTTCTGGTCGCAATGCACTACCGTTCGCGCCGTGTAGGCGCTGTTGATCGTCAGGCCGAGGTTGGCAGCGATGTATTGGTAGCGGACGTAGTCTTCAGTCGGGTTGTCCTTGCACCCAAAGGCGGGATAGATCTCGATGTTGTGCAGTCCGGCCAGTGCTGATCGCCAGGGGACGAGCTCCAGAGTGGGGGACAGGCGAGTAAAGAACTGCACTCGATCGCGCAGCGGATGGGTGTCATACCACTGCAGAGCCAGGGCGGCGGCGATGATCAGCAGCAATGCGCCGCTCTGGCGACGAAGCAAAGTGGCGAGCACGGCGAACAGTAAGCCGTAGCCAACCAGCCAGAAGAATCGTCCGCTGACGCGGAAGATGCCAAAGGCACCTTCCAGCAGCCGGGGCAGAGGCACGTCCAGCAGGAGATGCTGGCCGAGGAAGATGCGGTCGCTAGCGGCGTAGAGCAGAAAACCCGCCATGACCAGCGTCAGCGGCCAATGTTTGCGCAGCGCTCTGAACAGATCTGCGCCCTGAAGAGCCAGGGCGATGGGCAACAGCAGCAGAATGCCAGCGCCAAGGTAGTTGAAGCCTTCATCCTGGCCGCCGGTGGCATCCACGGGTGCACAGAGCAGTCCGCCACAAAATGGCGATAGCAGGTTCATCGAGTAGACGCCGAAGCCGCCGATCGCTGCTCCCTTGCCGATGAAGTATCCGCCGGCATACATGATCAGCAGAAGTGCTGCCAGGGAGGTGATGATCCAGCGTGCTCCCTGAGCGAGCGTCAGACGGGATCGCTGGTGCCGAGCCAACAGGCAGGCGATGAAAACCGGATAGATCATCGCCAGCAGATACGGATGGATCAGCAGCGCGGCGCAGGTCAGTGCGATAAAGCTGATACTGGTTCTGCTCAGGCTCCAGGTTGTCTGGAAGCTGCGGAAGTAGATACCCAGTGCTATCAGGAGCAGGCCCTGGGTCATCAGGGCCGTGTGCCCCAGGCGATGGGTCAGCGCCGGCCAGGTGATCGCGAAGGCGGCTGCGAGGAGTGCGCCCGGCAGATGGCGAACTTTCAGCGAGCGGATGAGGAACACGGCGGCGGCAGCCTGGAGCAGATAGCTGAAGCCATGCCAGAGCCCGAAGTAATGGTATCCGTCCGGGAGCAGAGTGCGGAAAGGCTTCAGCAGCAGAGCCAGCAGCGGGATGCTATCGGTGAAAGCGATGCTGGTGCCTTCCGGGGCGTTCAAGCGAACGGACTTGAGCAGCGGGAAATGCCAATCGTCTTTCTCGAAGAACAACCAGCCTGCCACGTGGGAGGCTGCATCCCCTCCCTCGAAAAACAGCCCATGCCCGGCCAGGAAGGAGAGCGGATAAAGGTACAGCACCAACGCCAAGGCCATCAGCAGTGCTGCCGCATAGGCGGTGCTGCTGGGCGCCTCCCTCCAGAACCACGCGCTTTTGCTGAGAGTGGCTGGCTCAGGCAGTTTCTGGAACTGGCTCATGCTGCTCGCTCGGATGGCTGGCGGGCAATGGCTCCCTGGTGTCCTGCAATCGAATCGCGAAGTGCGGATTTCGATTTTTCGCCGAGAGAGCCTTCCAACAGGGCAAGCCACGAAGATGAACCGTCTCTGCAGTCAGGAAGACCTACGCAATACAAACCCGTGTTGGCCGTCCGGGGTGTCGAGCGATGGGCTGGGTAAATCCCACGTGGAAAGCGGCGCGTCTGATTAATCGCCGGGGTGGGCAGGGAACCGCTCAGCAGCGACAGGAGGAGTTGCAGGGTACGCATGGGCTCGGCCGATCTGGAAGCACGGCCGGTTAGGCTATCGGAATGCTTGAGCGCGATCTAGCGTCGAACTCTGGGCGAAGAAGGTAAGTTCGTCGCGCGTCAGGGCCTGTTCTGAGGTGACTGTTCAGTCACGGACAGGGCGTTTGTTCCGGGTCTGTTCCATGGCTTTCGCAACTGTACAGTCCCGCTGTCGCCTCGGCCGCACTCAATGTATCCGGATGCTTGCCAGCGCCTCGAAGAACTGGTGCTATGCATGCCTTCCTTGAAAAACGAACCGGCCCGCCCGGTCGTTCCAAAACAAAAACAACGCAGGAACGGGGCCTGCGTACGCATGACGGATCTGCTTATTCTCATTGGCTCGAAAATCAGCCAGGACACCATCCACAGCTCGCTGGGCAAGCCGGAATACAGTTACTACTTCCTGTTGAAGGAGTTCCTGCCAGCCTTCCAGGCGATCGGCACTGTGGTCGAAGTGCGCAGCATCGCCGAGGTCGAGTCTCTCTACGATCAGCACCATGCGACCGGTCGTCCGGTGGTGTTCATCAGTGTCAGTCCGCCGCAGCAGACGCCGCTGGGCCTGCGCTGTCCGACCATTCCGCTGTTCGCCTGGGAGTTCGACAGCCTGCCCGACGCAGCCTGGGATGGAGATCCCCGCAACGACTGGCGCTATGTCTTCGAGCGCGTTCAGGGTGCCATTGCGACCAGTCGCGAGGCGGCCGCGCTGGTGGCTGGGCAACACCAGCAACTGCCTGTGCTGGCCGCTCCCGCTCCGATCTGGGAGCGCTTCGGTGCGGGGGCGGTCGCGCCCGTTCGCCCGGCCCAGGGTGAGCGGCGCATTCCATTCTCGGGCGTCGTCATCGACAGCCCGTTGCTGGGCCTGTGTGCCGATGGCCTCGTGCGTCGCGCCGTCGCCCCGGAGCCCGAGCCGGCAGCCGTCGTGGAACCCCCGAAGCCGCCTTCGCGCTGGAAGCAGCGGCTGGAAATCAGCCGGGTCCTGTTCGAAGGCTGGCGCCGGGAGGTATTCGGCACGGTAGACGCCGTGGCGAACAGTGCGCCAGTGCCGGCAGCGCTGCCCGTCCGCGACGTCCAGGTGCAGGGCGTGGTTTACACCACGGTCCTCAACCCTGCCGACGGCCGGAAGAACTGGATCGATCTGATCACCGCCTTCTGCTGGGCTTTCCGCGATACGCCTGATGCGGTGCTGCTGGTGAAGATGACCCACCACGACCTGGAACATTACCGGATCGTGCTGATGACGCTGCTTTCCCGCCTGGCGCCCTTCTCCTGTCGGGTGGTCGTTCTGCATGGCTTCCTCGAGGACGATCAGTACCAGGCCATGGTCGCGGCCACCGATTACTACGTGAATGCCTCGTCGTGCGAAGGCCTCTGCCTGCCGCTGATGGAGTTCCTGAGTGCGGGCAAGCCGGCGCTGGCTCCACGACACACGGCGATGGCCGATTACCTGGATGAGCGCATGGCGTTCATCGTCGAAGGAGCCTTGGAACCGACCTGCTGGCCCCACGACCCCACAGGAATGCTAGTCACCCATCGGCATCGATTGAACTGGGAGTCGCTGATGCAGGCGTTTCGCCGCAGCCATGCGCTGGCGACCGCTGAGCCGCAGCTCTATACGCAGATGTCTCGCGCCGCCAGCCGGCGCATGGAGGCGTTCAGCTCGTTGCCGGTGGTGGCCGGCGCGCTGGAGGCCTTTATCGCCGAGGTCCTGGATACCGATCGCTCGGTGCCTGCCCCAGTCCGTGTCGCCGGAGGAATGGCGGAATGAGATTCCTGGTTCACTCCGAGGTCAACAGCGCGCGTATCGAAGCGAGCCTGGGGCTGCCGGATTACAGCTACTACTTCGTGCTCAAGGAGTTCCTCCCGCTGCTGCGCGGTCTGGGCGAGGTCAGGGTGGTGGAGCAGGTCGAGGAAGTCGATTCGCTCTACCGGCAAGCCTGCGAAGAGGGCGAGGAGTGCGTTTTCCTCAGCTTCGCGCCGCCACACAAGACGCCGCTGAACCTGCAATGTCCGACCGTTCCCGTGTTCGCCTGGGAGTTCGATTCCATCCCCAACCAGCAATGGCTGGAGGATGATCGGCAGAACTGGGCGGCGGTGTTGCAGCGTTGCGGGCGCGCCATCACCCATTCCGGGTTGACCGTCGAGGCCACACGGGCCGAACTGGGCGCGGTGTTCCCGGTGGTTTCCATCCCCGCTCCGGTGTGGGACAGGTTCGCACCCTTGCGCCAGCAGCCCGCTGGCCTGCCGAGCGAGCCGATAACCCTGACCGTTCGTTCCGGCGTTGTCATGGATACCCACGACCTGTCGCTGGCTCCCTACATTCCCAACGCCGATGCGGTTGCCCGTGCCGTTGCCAGTGCGCGTGCGCGGGAATTGCCGGTGGCCGCGGCCAAGGCCGAAGTTGCCGAGCCCGAGGCCAAGGCGCGCCAGTCGCTGGCACGCATCACGCTGCGCTATCTGGTGGAGTGGTATCGCCTGGCCTGGCGAGCGCCGGTTGCGCCAGTCGCTGCCGAGCCAGCCCCTGCGCGGATGGAGCCGCCCAACCCGGTGGAACCCGGTGGCCTGCCGGATGTGGCAGTAGACGAGGATGCGATGCCTGCGCTGCCGTTTGGCGAGCATCGGCTGACCCTGTCCGGCGTGGTCTTCACCGCGGTGTTCAACCCCTACGACGGCCGCAAGAACTGGGTCGACATGCTGACGGCATTCTGCACGGCGTTCCGCGACAAGCCGGAGGCCACGCTCCTGTTCAAGCTGGGACATCACGAGTACGAGTCGGCCATGAACGACATGCTGATGTGCATGGCGCGCATGCCGGCATTCGAATGCAGGGTTGTCCTGCTGCACGGCTATCTGGATCGTTCCGAGTTCGACGAGCTGATTCGTCACACTGCGTATATCGTCAACGCCTCCCATGGCGAGGGCCAATGCCTGCCGCTGATGGAGTTCCTCAGTTGCGGCAAGCCGGCGGTTGCGCCGCGCCATTCAGCGATGGTCGATTACATCGACGAGAGCGTCGCCTTCGAGGTGGCAACCTGGCTGGATGCGACTGCCTGGCCGCACGATCCGCGCCTGGCCTATCGCACGCTGCGCCACCAGATCGACTGGGCCTCGCTGGTCGAGGCCTACCGTTCCGCGTTCCAGTGCTATACGCAGCAACCGGAGCGCTACGCACGCATGTCGAATGCGGCGATAGAAAGAATGCGGACGCACTGCTCGCTGGAGGCCGGTCGAGGCCGCCTCGAGGCGTTTCTGGCGGCGTGCGCCTGAGGGCGCCGCGGCACACACGAAGTCATTGCGGGAGCAGACATGCTGGAGTTCATCAAGAGCCTGGGGCGCAAGCAGGCGCCCGTCACCCAACTGCAGGAGGCCGCGCCGCCTCCTGCAGCGCCGGCGGAGGATCTGTCGACGCTGACCGATACCTACCTCAGTGGCTGGTTCCAACAGGAAACCGATGAGCTGTTCGAGGGATTCCCGATCAGCGCTCAGGACTCGGTGCTGGATATCGGTTGTGGCGATGGCCCCTTCGTGCAGTTCTGCGCGCAGCGCGGCGCCGAGGTGATTTTCGCCGACATCGATGCCGACAAGGTGGCCGGCGTCGAGCGGGCACTGCAGGGGTCCAATGCCCGCGCCATGCTGCCCCTGGTCACCGACGCCAATCCGATCCCCTTGCCGGATGCGCGGGTGGACAAGGTCGTGGCGATGGAAGTGCTGGAACACGTCGAGGATCCTGCGCAGTTCATGAGCGAACTGGTCCGTGTCGGCAAGCCCGGTGCACTCTACCTGATCACCGTGCCCGATCCGCTGGGTGAAAGCGTGCAGAAGGAACTGGCTCCTGCCGCCTACTTCGAGCACCCCAACCACATCCGTGTCTTCGAGCGCGAGGCTTTCGAGCAGTTGATCCGCGACGCTGGCCTGGTGATCGAGCGCCAGGCGCATTACGGCTTCTACTGGTCGGTGTGGTGGTTCTTCTTCTGGGCCTGCAAACAGGACCTGTCGCCGCCCTGGCACCCTCTGCTCGATAGCTGGACGCGCACCTGGAACATGATGCTCGCCACGGAAGAAGGGCCGCGCATCAAGAAGGCGCTGGATCGGGCGATGCCCAAGAGCCAGGCGATCATCGCGCGCAAGCCGCTGTGAGACAGGAGTCGTATCGGACATGAACGGCTGGCGAGGCGGGGCAGGGAGCAACGGATGAGCAAGGGACGGATTGCCGACATCGAGATCCTGCGCGCCTTCGCGGTACTCTTCGTGGTGCTGCATCACGCCCATGGAAACCTGATTTCCTGGGCTTCACCGCGCTTCGATGCGCTGACCGCGCATTTCTCCGGAGGCTTTGGTGTGGACCTGTTCCTCGCCATTTCCGGTTTCGTCATTGCTCGCGATCTGCTGCCGCGATTGCGGGCCGCCGCTCAGGCAGGCAACGCCTGGCGCTGTACCCTCGCCTTCTGGGTTCGCCGTGCCTGGCGCTTGTTGCCTTCGGCCTGGTTCTGGCTGGCGGTGGTACTGCTGGCGGTGGTGTATTTCAATCGCTCGGGTGTGTTCGGTACCTGGGACGCCAATCTGGATGCCACCTATGCCGGTGTCCTGCAGTTTGCCAACTGGCGATTTGCGGAGACCTTCATGCGCAACGAGTACGGTGCGAGCTTCGTTTACTGGAGCCTGTCACTGGAGGAGCAGTTCTACATTCTGCTGCCGCTGCTCGCCCTGCTGGCTCGTCGCTGGATCGTCCATGTCCTGATTATTCTGGTGGTGTACCAGTTGTTTGCGACGCGCGGACTACTGATGGTGATGTTCCGCAGCGATGCGCTGATGCTCGGGGTGCTGTTGGCGATCTGGAGCCGGACAGCATCGTACGAGCGTCTGCGCGCCTTCCTGCCGTTGCGTGGCGGCAGTCTGGTGCTGTTGGCGATCAGCGTGCTGATGGGGGCATTCTGGTCGGATACCCTCGACGTGGGGGCCTACAAGTTCAGCCTGGTGGCGGTCTGCTCCATCGTGCTGGTATGGATGGCGTCCTATGACGCGGACCTGTTCATGCCCGCGGGCCACCTGCGCCGGCTGGCCATCTGGATCGGGACGCGCTCCTATGCCATCTACCTCATCCATGTGCCGGCATTTTTCGCCACCCGCGAGTTCTGGTCGCGCCTGTATCCGCAGACGCCGGTGGATGACCGCTTTTTCTATCCCTTCGTGTTGTGCGCCACAGCGCTGATAGTGCTGCTGAGCGAGCTGAACTTCCGCCTGCTGGAAACGCCGCTTCGCCGCCACGGGGCCCTGATGGCCCGACGAGTATCGGGCGAGTTGGCCGAAGCCTCACGATGCATGGCAGTGGAGCAGGGGCTGGGACGGTGATCATGAATCAGTGGCCAGCGCTGGTCGGGAGGCGACTGCTCGTGCGGGAAGTGGGAAAAGTCGAGGAGTACGCATGAATAAGGGAAAAAACCCGGAGATCGAGTACCTGCGGGCTGTCGCCATCGGCATGACCCTGCTTTGCCACGTGCCGATGCTGTTGCCCTATTACGAAGCGTTTTTCCTCAATTTCTTCAATTTGTATATGCCCTGGTCGGGCGTCGACCTGTTCTTCTGCATCTCCGGCTATATCGTCTGCAGAAGCTATCTGGACTATTTCGACCAGCACCGGCAGCAGGGCAGCTACGCCATTGCCGCCCAGAGCTTCTGGTTGCGGCGCATCTACCGGCTGTTGCCGACCGCCTGGTTGTGGATCCTGATTCCCCTGGCGTTGTCGCTGGCTTTCAACCGCAGCGGCGCCTTTGGTTCATGGTTCGACAACCTGCGCAGCTTCACTGCTGTGGCGACGTTCACTGCCAACCTGGCCAATCAGTACAACGGCCTGCTGGGGCCCAATGCGGTTTACTGGAGCCTGGCGCTGGAAGAGCAGTTCTACTTCATACTGCCGTTCTTCCTGCTTTGCGTGACGGCCTTCCGCTGGCGTGTCGGGCTGCTGCTGGGGCTGATCGCGCTGCAGTTCGGCCTGGACCGCAACATGTTCGGCACACCGACCAGTGCCATGCTCAACTCCTTCCGGCTCGACGCGATGATGTGGGGCGTGCTGCTCTGCCTGGCAGGTCGCACACCGTTGCTTCGACAGTTCGAGCCCACCTTCCTGGGCAAGAGCGTCTGGATGCGCCTGGCATTCGTGGTCGTGCTGTTCTACCTGCTGGGGGCGATCCCCGGACAGCTGATCGCGATGCCGGTCGCGGTAGGGCTGGTCGCCATTGTGGCATTGCTGCTGGTGTGGGTCGCCAGCTACCAGCAAGGTTACTTGTATTGCCCGGCTTTGCTCTCGCGTCCGCTGCTCTGGTTGGGCTCGCGTTCGTATGGCCTTTATGTCATCCATATCTGCGCCTATCACCTGAGCCGCGAGATTTGGTATCGCTACGCCGCCGCACAGGGCGTCGAGCTCGACAAGTCATTCACCCCGGAGCTGGTGGTGACGGCTCTGGTGATTGCGCTGGCTGCCAGCGAATTGAATTACCGATTCGTCGAGGAGCCCCTGCGGCGCAAAGGTGCACGGATTGCGCGGGAGCGGCTGGAGCGGTTTGCCGGCGGCACCGCTGTCGTGGACGCCCCCCATCCGGACACGCAGCCGCTCGAGGAAAGCCGAGCACAAGCGCCGAACGTGCGGGCATCCGAATGAGTAGTATTGCCTGATGCGGTCGCTGCGGACTTCCGAGCTGTTTCCGGGGCATGGCAGGTGAAAGCTGTCGTCGATTTTTCGTGACCAACCGGTCAGCCATTTTGGGTTCCTTTCCTTGAGAACAATCAGAGAGACTGGCCTTTGAACAAGCGACTACTGGTAACAGGGCTTTCCGGTTTCGTCGGCTCCCAGCTGCAAGCGTCGCTGGGGCCGCAATGGCAATTGATGGAGCTACCGCGCCTGGACCTGTGCGAGCCGGGAGCTTTCGACGAGTACCTGCGTGATGCTGTGCCGGATGCCGTGATCCACCTGGCTGGTCAGACCTTCGTGCCGCAGGCGTTTCGTGATCCTGCTGGAACCCTGCAGGTGAACCTGATCGGCACGCTGAACCTGCTCGAGTCCCTCAAGCGTTGCGGCTTCTCCGGAGCCTTTCTTTACGTCAGTTCCGGGGATGTCTATGGGCAGGTGGGTGAGGATCAGTTGCCGATTACCGAATTGCAGTTGCCCCGCCCCAGAAATCCCTACGGCGTGAGCAAACTGTCGGCGGAGCTGCTCTGTCAGCAGTGGAGCTTCACCGAGCCTTGGCGCATGATGGTGGCACGTCCGTTCAACCATGTGGGCGCGGGCCAGAAGGCCGATTTCGTGATACCGGCGGTTGCAAGACAACTCGCGCGTATTCGTCATGGATTACAGGATGCGTGCATCGAGGTGGGGGATATCGACGTCACCCGCGACTTCCTCGACGTACGTGACGTGCTGGCGGCCTACTTCGCATTGCTCGAAAAAGGGCGTTCGGGGGAGGTATACAACGTCTGCTCGGGCCAGGAATATCGCCTGCGTGACGTGATCGGCCAGATGGCCTCTCTGGCAGGAGTGGATCTGCAGATCCGCCAGGACCCGCAAAGGATGCGCAAGGCCGAGCAGAGGCGTGTGCGCGGCAGCAGCGTGAAGCTGCAGAGTGACACCGGTTGGAAGCCGGTCCACGGGATGGAGCAGATCCTGCTGGATGTGCTGGCTGACTGGGATGTCCGCGCTTTGCAGGAGTGATACCGGTCGCGGAGTATTGGCGACCAGGCGGCGTTTCCGCCGCCGGTTCAAGACCCCACCAGGCCTGCCAGGGGGAATGGGGTCACAGGTAACTTGCAGTACTCGGAGGCACGTACGGGTGGAAACCGATCGAGTCTCCGGCATAACTACAACGAGCTCGCAGCGCTTTCATCTGCGAGCCATCACGGATGCTAGAAGAATGACAAAAAGTGCTCTGATCACCGGCCTGACCGGACAGGATGGCGCCTACCTTGCGAAGCTGCTGCTGGAAAAGGGCTACAAGGTCCACGGACTGGTAGCCCGACGCAGCAGCGATACGCGCTGGCGGTTGCGTGAGCTGGGGATCGAGTCCGAGGTGGTCTACCTCGACGGCGATCTGGCAGACGCCTCGTCCGTGCAGCGGGCGGTCATCAAGGCCAAGCCGGACGAGCTCTATAACCTGGGTGCGCAGAGTTTCGTCGGTAGCTCCTGGGACCAGCCGGTGACCACCGGTATCGTCGATGGCCTGGGCGTGACCCACCTGCTGGAAGCCATCCGCCAGTTCAGCCCGGAAACCCGCTTCTACCAGGCATCCACCAGCGAGATGTTCGGCCTGATCCAGGCCGAGCGGCAGGACGAGAACACCCCGTTCTACCCGCGCAGTCCTTATGGTGTGGCCAAGCTCTATGGCCACTGGATCACTGTGAACTATCGCGAGAGCTTCAAGCTCCACGCTTCCAGCGGCATCCTCTTCAACCACGAATCGCCGCTGCGCGGCATCGAGTTCGTGACCCGCAAGGTCACCGACGCGGTGGCCCGCATCAAGCTGGGCAAGCAGAACGAACTGCGCCTGGGCAATATCGACGCCAAGCGCGATTGGGGCTTTGCCGGCGACTATGTCGAGGCCATGTGGTTGATGCTGCAGCAGGATCAACCGGATGACTATGTGGTCGCCACCGGCGTGACGACCACCGTCCGCGATATGTGCCGCATCGCCTTCGAATATGTAGGTCTGAAGTACCAGGATCATGTGGTCATCGACCCGGCGTTCTTCCGCCCGGCGGAAGTGGATGTGCTGCTGGGCAACCCTGGAAAGGCCGAGCGCGTGCTGGGCTGGAGCCCGAAGACCAGCCTTGAGCACCTTATCCACATGATGGTCGACGCCGACCTGCGTCGCGTTGACAAGGAGTGATCCATGCTCGTCCCCGTCATCCTTTCCGGTGGAGCCGGCACCCGGCTCTGGCCGGTCTCTCGAGAAGGCCAGCCCAAGCCGTTCATGGCGATGCCCGACGGGCAGTCGCTGCTGAGCAAGACGTACCGGCGCGCGGCCAGCCTGCTGGGTGCGGACGGGCACATCGTCACGGTGACTAATCGCGACTACTACTTCCAGAGCAAGGACCATTTCCAGTCGACCAAGCTGCGCCAGCGAGGCCACTTCATCCTCGAGCCGGCCGGGCGTAACACCGCTCCGGCCATCGCAGTCGCCGCGCTGGCGCTGCGTGCGCTGCACGGCGACGACGTCACCATGGTGGTGATGCCGGCGGATCACCTGATCCGTGACGTCGAGGTCTTCGCCCGTTGTGTCGAGCACGCGGTGGAGCTGGCGGAAGCAGGACAGCTGGTGACGTTCGGTGTCGTGCCCAACGCACCGGAAACCGGCTTCGGCTACATCGAGATGGGGGACACCCTGGACTCCAAGGGTGGCAGCCGCGTGAAGCGCTTCGTCGAAAAGCCCGACCTGGACACCGCCAAGGGCTTTCTGCAGGCGGGGACCTTCCTGTGGAACTCCGGCATGTTCTGCTTCACCGTCGGCACCTTCATCAGCGAGCTGGAAAAATATGCTCCGCAGATGCTCGAGCAGGCCATCGCCTGCCAGATGGCCAGCCAGCCGGCGGACTTCGGCAGCCTGGTCCAGCAGGAGCTGCCCTCGGAGCATTTCTGCGCGCTGGAGGACATCTCCATCGACTATGCGCTGATGGAGCGTTCCGACCGCGTCGCCGTGATCCCGGCGGCATTCGACTGGAGCGACATCGGTTCGTGGACTGCCATGAGCGCCCTGGTGGACGCCGATGCCGACAACAACCGCGCCGCCGGCAATGCCATCTTCGTCGATAGCCGTGACAACTACGTACAGAGCGAAGGTCGGCTGATCGCCACCGTGGGCGTCGAGGGGCTGGTCGTGGTCGAGACCGCCGATGCGATTCTGGTGGCGCGGGCTGATCGCGCACAAGATGTGCGCAAGGTGGTCAAACAGCTCAAGGACACCGACAACGAAGCATATCGCCTGCATCGGACCGTCAGCCGGCCGTGGGGCACCTACACCGTCCTCGAGGAAGGCCCGCGCTTCAAGATCAAGCGCATTGTGGTCAAGGCCGGCGCAGCGCTGTCGCTGCAGATGCACCATCACCGCAGTGAACACTGGGTTGTGGTGCAGGGAATGGCCAAGGTCACCAATGGTGAGTCGGTGCGCCTTGTGAACAGTAACGAGTCGACCTACATCCCGGCCGGTCATCGCCATCGCCTGGAGAACCCTGGCGTGATTGATCTGGTGATGATCGAGGTGCAGAGCGGGGAGTACCTGGGCGAGGACGATATTGTCCGCTTCGAGGATATTTACGGCAGGATCGTCTGATGTCGCTGAGCAGTTTGAAAGGCACCTGGCAGTACCGCGGCTTCATCGCGGGCAGTGTGCGTCGAGAGTTCGAGTCGCGTTATCGCGGCTCGTTGCTGGGGGCGGCCTGGACCGTCCTCAATCCCCTGGCGATGATCCTGGTGTACACCGTGATCTTCTCCGAAGTAATGCGCGCGCGCCTGCCGGGCGTGGACGACAAGATGGCCTACAGCGTGTTCCTGTGCGCGGGCCTGCTTACCTGGGGATTGTTCTCCGAAGTGGTCAGCCGCTGCCTGAACATGTTCCTGGAGAACGCCAACCTGCTGAAGAAGCTGAGCTTCCCGCGCCTCTGCCTGCCGGTGGTGAGCGTCTGCAATGCGTTGCTCAATTTCGCCATCATCTTCGCCCTGTTCATTGGCTTCCTGCTGATCACCGGACGCCTGCCGGGCGTGGCATTGCTGTCGTTTCCGCTGCTGCTGGCGTTGCAGTTGGTGTTTGCCGTCGGCCTGGGCATGCTGGTCGGCGTGCTCAACGTGTTCTTCCGCGATGTCGGGCAACTGTTCGGGATTCTCCTGCAGTTCTGGTTCTGGCTTACCCCCATCGTCTACCCGCTGACCATCCTGCCGGAATCCATTGGCCGGCTGGTGCAGCTCAATCCGCTGACCGGCCTGATGCAGGCCTACCAGAACCTATTCCTCCACGGCCAGTGGCCGCAGCTATCGCAGTTGCTGCCGGTTGCGGTGTCCGGAGTGCTGCTGTGCGTGTTGGCCATGGCCTTGTACCGCGCCCGCGCAGGTGAAATGGTGGACGAACTCTGATGGGCCATATCCGCATTCAGCAACTGGGCAAGGCCTATCGTCAGTACCCCAAGCGCTGGTCGCGCCTGGTCGAGTGGATTGCTCCCGGCGGCACGCCGCGGCATCACAAGCATTGGGTCCTGCAGAACATTTCCCTGGAGATCGAGCCGGGCGAGGCGGTCGGCATCGTCGGCTCCAATGGAGCGGGCAAGAGCACCCTGCTCAAGATCATCACTGGCACTACCCAGCCCACCAGCGGTACCTGCGAGGTGGGCGGAACGGTGTCTGCCCTGCTCGAACTGGGCATGGGTTTCCATCCGGAGTTTACCGGTCGGCAGAACGTTTACATGGCCGCGCAACTGCTCGGGCTGCAGCGCGGAGAGATCGACGCGCTGTTTCCGGAGATCGAAGCCTTTGCCGAAATCGGCGCCGCCATCGACCAACCGGTGCGCACCTATTCCAGCGGCATGCAGATGCGCCTGGCGTTCAGCGTGGCCACCGCGCGGCGACCGGACGTGCTGATCATCGACGAGGCTCTGTCGGTCGGCGATTCGTATTTCCAGCACAAGAGCTTCGAGCGTATCCGCAGCTTCCGCCGCGCCGGCACCACATTGCTGATCGTCTCCCACGACCGCTTCTCCATCCAGTCCATCTGCGATCGCGCAGTGCTGCTGGAGTTCGGCCAGGTGGCGATGCAGGGCGATCCGGAAATGGTCATGGACTACTACCACGCGCGCATGGGCGAGGGGCTCAACCACCTCGTGCGCCAGGAAATGCTGGCCAACGGCAAGGCTCGGACCATTTCCGGCACCGGTGAGGCTGAAATCGAGTCGGTGCGGCTGCTCGACGCTGATGGGAAGGACATCGACCTGGTGGAGGTCGGCCACGACGTTGTGCTGGAGGTCGGCGTTCGGGTCTGCCAGGACGTCGATCGCCTGGTCCTCGGCTTCATGCTCAAGGACCGGCTCGGCCAGGCGATGTACGGCATAAACTCGCACCGCCTCAAGCAGGTACAGAAGGGCCTGAGGGTGGGGGACCGGCTAGTTTACCGCTATGCGTTTCCCATGCGTCTGGGGGCCGGCAATTATTCGGTGTCGCTGAGCCTTTCGCGGCTCGATTCGCACCTGGACGGCAACTACGAGTGGCGGGACTGCGCGATGATCTTCCATGTGGTCAACAGCACCCGCGAGAACTTCATCGGCTATTCCTGGCTGGACGCCCGCGCCAGCATCGAGCACTTCCCCAGTGATTCCCTGGTTCAACGCAGTGGAGAGCACTCCTGATGCGCCTGCTCGTCGAATGCACCTATGTCTTCGAACATCCGCACGTGAATTCCGGTATCCAGCGCGTGGTGCGTAACGTCATCCGCCATCTTGAGGATGCCGAAGGCGGGGTCGAATGCATTCCGGTGGCTTTCATCAATGGCTGCATGCATCGGGTACTGCACCTGGCGCCGCTGTCGACCGAGGAGCTGCCTTGGCACAGCCGCATGAAGATCGCGCTGGAGCAATGGCGCAACGATTACTGGGTTCGCCATGCGAGCCTGGAGCGGCGCTGGCCGATGAATCGTTATCACAATGCACGCCGGGCGCTCTATGTGCTGTGCAAGATCGCCAGCCTGGCGATCACTCTGCCATTGCGCTTTGCCATGTTCGCGTCGCGCAATCACATTGTGCCCGAACGTCTGGAGCCGCTGGACGTCCAGCCCGGCGACCAACTGCTGCTGCTCGATTCGTCCTGGCACGCCGACTTTTTCCCGGTAGCTGAAAAGCTCAAGGCGAAAGGCGTCGGGATGATCTCGGTAATCTACGACCTGATTCCTTGCACCCACCCGCAATTCTGCGATGCCGGCCTGGTTAAGGTGTTCGACCGCTGGTTCGACTGGATCGTCGAAATGGCCGACGGTTTCATCTGCATCTCCACCACCATCCGCGACCAGGTGCGCGCCGAGATCGTTCGTCGTCGAGGCGAGGAGGTTGCACAGGGCCTTTGGTTCGAGCACTTCTACCTCGGCTCGGAACTGGACCTGGTGCACGATGACTCGCAGCTGGACGGCAAACTGGTGCAGATGTTCGAGGACGGTGCCCCGGTCTACCTGATGGTCAGCACCATCGAGCCGCGCAAGAACCATGCGTACCTGCTCGATGCCTTCGAGCGACTGTGGGCGGCCGGTTCTTCCGCGCGGCTGTGCATCATCGGCCGCTATGGCTGGAAGTGCGAAGACCTGATGGCGCGCATCCGTGGCCACGCAGAGCTGAACAAGCGCCTGTTCATGTTCAACAAACTCAATGACCGGGGCCTGGAGTACGCCTACGCCAATGCCCGGTCGCTGGTTTTCCCGTCCTACGTCGAGGGCTTCGGCCTGCCGCTGGTGGAAGCCATGCAGCGCAACCTGCCTGTGATGGCCAGCGACATTCCGGTGTTCCGCGAGGTAGGAGGCGACTTCGTGGCCTACTTCGATCTGCAGCGCCCGGAAAGCCTGGCTGAACTGGTGCAGGAGTTCGAGAACAGCGATCGCTTCCCGGCAAGCCGTGCGAGCGCCGACTGGAGCTGGCTGACCTGGCGCGATGCCAGCCGGCAACTGGTCAGCCGCGTGCTGGGCGCCCTGACATCGCGCAGGCAAGCGCAGTCTGCGACCGAAGTGGAAGTGGGGTAGCGTGCACGTCGCCCTGAACGCCCGCATCCTCCAGGCGCCGAAAACCGGCATCGGCCAGTATGTGTCTGCCTTGACGCAGGCGCTGCAGGACCAGGCCGAAGTCAGCCTGCAGCTTTTCCTGGGGCGCCAATGGGCCGTCGATCTCCCTCCTGCATCGCTGCCCGGCTATTCCCGCCGTACAGCGCTGGCCAAGCGGGTGCCGGGTGCCTACCGCATTCGTCGCTGGTTGGAGCAGGGCAGTTTCGATCGCGGGCTGCGCCAGCGCTCGATCGACCTGTACCACGAGCCCACTCTGTGGCCGCTGGAGTTCGACGGGCCCATGGTCATGACCCTGCACGACCTGACCCATGTGCATTATCCGCAGACCCAGCCCGCTGATCGTCTGGCCGAGATCGAACGCCATGTCGGCCGTGGCGTCGAGCGGGCGCAATGTGTGCTGACGGATTCCGAGTATGTCGCCGGAGAGATTCGCCGCCATTTCGCGTTGCCGGATGAGCGAGTGGTGGTCGCGCCGTTGGGATATGCGCCACGCTTCAGGCCTCGTTCGAACCCGGATCTGGCGCCTGCGCTGGCTGCGTTTGGATTGTCGGCGGGACAGTATCTGATCTGCGTTGGAACCTTGGAGCCACGCAAGAACCTCCAGCTCGCGCTGCGTGCCCATGCCCTGCTGCCCGAGTCGCTGCGCGCTCGCCTGCCGTTGGTGATAGTCGGAATGCCAGGCTGGCGCAGCGAAGGACTGGATGAGACGCTGGATGTCGCCGTGAAAGGTGGCTGGGCAAAGGTGCTCGGCTACCAGAGCGACGATGTGTTGGCAGAGTTGCTGGCCGGGGCAAGGGCCTTGCTCTTCCCTTCGCTCTACGAAGGCTTCGGCCTGCCTGTGCTCGAAGCGATGGCAAGTGGGGTACCGGTATTGCTGACTCGAACCTCCTCGTTGCCGGAAGTGGCGGGAGAGGCGGGCATCTATGTCGATGCCCATGATCCGCAGGAGATGTGCTCCGCTCTGCAGGAGCTGGAGGAAAACTCTTCGCTCAGGCAGCGTTGCCGGGTGCTGGGGCTGGAGAGGGCCCGGGACTTCAGTTGGCAACGTTGTGCCCGGATAACCAGCGACGCCTACCGAATGGCTGTGGGAGGCTGAATGCGCGTACTGCATTTCTTCAAGACGTATCTACCGGATTCCGTGGGCGGCATCGAGCAGGTGATCAATCAGCTCTGCCGGACGGGGCGACACCATGGCATCGAGCACCAGGTGCTCACCCTGAGCGCCAACCCTGAACCAGCGGAGCTGATGGTCGATGGGCATGCCGTCTACCGGGCGCGTCTGGATCTCCAGCTGGCCTCCACCGGCTTCTCCTACAGCGTCATACCGCAGTTCCGCAAGCTTGCGGCGGAAGCGGACATCATCAATTTCCACTTTCCCTGGCCGTTCATGGATCTGGTGCATCTGTTGGCGGGCATCGACAAGCCGACGGTGGTGACCTACCACTCGGACATCGTCCGCCAGCGGCACCTGTTCAAGCTGTACCAGCCGCTGATGCACCGCTTCCTCGGCAGCGTGGACCGCATCGTCGCGGCCTCTCCCAACTACCTGGGCTCCAGCGAGGTCCTGCGCCGCTATCAGCACAAGGCAGTGGTCATTCCCTACGGGCTGGACAAGCAGGCGTATCCGCTCCCGGCACAGGAATGCATCGAGCGCTGGCGGCGTGAGGTAGGGGAACAGTTCTTCCTGTTCGTCGGTGTGATGCGCTACTACAAGGGGCTGCACGTCCTGCTGGACGCTGTGCAAGGCACCGGATACCCGTTGGTGATAGTGGGCGCCGGGCCGCTGGAGCAGCAATTGAAGGCCCAGGCCGCGGCCTTGGGCGTCGAGTCGCACGTACGCTTTGTCGGGCGGGTGAGCGAGGAAGACAAGGTTGCCCTGTTGCAGCTGTCGCGGGCCATCGTCTTCCCCTCGCACTTGCGCTCGGAAGCTTTCGGCATTTCCCTTCTGGAAGGGGCGATGTATGGCAAGCCGATGATTTCCAGCGAGATCGGCACCGGCACCAGCTTCATCAATGCCAATGGGGTGACCGGATTGGTGGTGCCACCCAGCGATCCCCCGGCGTTCCGGCAGGCGATGAAATGGTGTTGGGATAATCCCGAGCAGGCGGCAGAGATGGGGCGGCAGGCGGAAGCTCGCTACCAGGAGCTGTTCACGGCTGATGCGATGGGGCGTGTCTGGGCAGATCTGTATCGCGATTTACTGGACGAGAGAGCAGAGAAGGAAGGGCTGCTGCCCGAGGGCCGCTCTGGCTGAGCGGCCGGGGCAAAGAACTACCAGTACAGTTACGGCGAGCCTGGAGAGTGTGGCTCAGTTGTACTGTTGAATCAGCGCCAGAACGGCTTGTTCAGTTCGGCGTAACGCTGGGCTTCGCTGATGCCGGCGTCGGCCAGCAGACGGGAGTCCAGGCGGGCCAGCTGGCGGCGGCTTTCCATGCGGCGTTGCCACAGGCGAACAGTGCCGACGAGGCCACGGTGGGCGCTGGAGGTGCTACGGGTGGTGCTCAGAGCTGCGGAACCGAGGGTACGTTCCATGGTGGTCATCCTTCTCGCTTGTGGCGAGTAGTCAGTTGCTGAATGGATTGAGCATATGATCTGACTTTTCAGTCAGAGATGACAGGTACAGTTGTGCTGTATTGCGGTTGGTCAGCCGATTGTAATTTCGAACTGTAATGGTCTTTTTCGGGGCGAACTGTACCGTTTCGCTCCATTCTGGTGCGCAATCGGTGGGCGTCTGTGGCTTTTTGTATGTGCCGGCCTGGTTGGCGGCGGGGGAAACTGAACAGTTGGAGCGGGATAAAAATCTGTTCAGGAGTGTTTTTACGTGGTTTTTTTCCGGCTGTAAACCCTGGCGGGCCATTCATTGCTGAATGACCCGCAAGCGGCTCCGGATCAGCTCGCCGCCAGCATGTGGCCGCGTTCTTCCAGATTGATATGCCACTCCAGGGCCTCGCGCAGGATGTGCGGAGTATGCCCGCCGCGCTCGCAGGCAGCGTCGAAGTAACTGTTCAGGGCATCGCGGTAGGACGGGTGCACACAGTTGTCGATTATCACCCGGGCGCGCTCGCGCGGTGCCAGGCCACGCAGGTCGGCCAGGCCTTCCTCGGTGACGAGGATGTCCACATCGTGCTCGGTGTGGTCGACATGGCTGACCATCGGTACCACGCTGGAGATATTGCCGCCCTTGGCGATGGACTTGGTGACGAAGATGGCCAGGTGCGCGTTGCGGGCGAAGTCACCCGAGCCGCCGATGCCGTTCATCATCCTGGTGCCGCCCACGTGGGTGGAGTTCACGTTGCCGTAGATGTCGAACTCCAGCGCGGTGTTGATGCCGATGATGCCCAGGCGGCGGACCACTTCGGGGTGGTTGGAGATCTCCTGCGGGCGCAGCACCAGCTTGTCCTTGTAGCGCTCCAGGTTGCCGAAGACTTCTTCGTTACGGCGCGCGGACAGGGTGATGGAACTGCCCGAGGCGAAGCGCAGCTTGCCCGCATCCATCAGGTCGAAGGTCGAGTCCTGCAGTACTTCGGAGTACATGGTCAGGTTCTCGAACGGCGACTGGATCAGACCGCACATCACGGCGTTGGCGATGGTGCCGACGCCGGCCTGCAGCGGGCCGAGGCTTTTGCTCATGCGGCCGGCGTCCACTTCACGCTTGAAGAAGTCGATCAGGTGGTTGGCGATAGCCTGGGTTTCGCCGTCCGGCGGCAGCACGGTGGACGGGGAGTCCGGCTGGTCGTTGACGACGATGGCGACGATCTTTTCCGCCGGGATCGGGATCGCGGTGCTGCCGATGCGGTCGTCGACCTTGGTCAGCGGGATCGGCGTGCGGGTCGGACGGTAGGTCGGGATATAGATGTCGTGCAGACCTTCGAGGTTGGCGTTGTGCGCGACGTTGATCTCGACGATCACCTGCTTGGCGAAGATCGCGAAGCTGGCCGAGTTGCCCACCGAGGTGGTCGGCACGATGTGGCCTTCCTCGGTGATGGCGACAGCTTCGATGACAGCGATGTCCGGCAGCTTGAGCTGGTGGTTGCGCAGTTGCTCGACGGTTTCCGACAGGTGTTGGTCGATGAACATGACTTCGCCGGCGTTGATCGCCTTGCGCAGGGTGCTGTCGACCTGGAAGGGCATGCGGCGGGCCAGCACGCCGGCTTCGGTGAGCTGCTTGTCGAGGTCGTTGCCCAGGCTGGCGCCGGTCATCAGGCTGATGCGCAGCGGCTCCTGTTTGGCGCGCTCGGCGAGGGCCTTGGGCACGGCTTTGGCTTCGCCGGCGCGGGTGAAACCGCTCATGCCGACGGTCATGCCGTCCTTGATAAGGGCCGCGGCCTGGTCGGCAGTCATCACCTTGTCCAGCAGGGAGGACATACGCACGCGATCACGGAACATGGGAAAACCTCGGGCAGTAGGAAGTGCGAGGCCGCCAGTCTAGGGACTCGGCGATTTTTGGCTCTTATACCAAGGTCGAAAAATCGCCCGGCCGGGGCCTTCTTACTACCAATGTCCAGCGCTTTTCGTGTTGCCCGAAAGCAAGACACCGGCGCGAGGCCGGTGTCTTGTGGATCAGCGGTCGTCTTATTCGACGGCCTTGACCATGTCTTCGATGACTTTCTTGGCGTCGCCGAAGACCATCATGGTCTTGTCCAGGTAGAACAGTTCGTTGTCCAGGCCGGCGTAACCGCTGGCCATCGAGCGCTTGTTGACGATCACGGTCTTGGCTTTGTAGGCCTCGAGGATCGGCATGCCGGCGATCGGCGACTTCGGATCGTTCTTCGCTGCCGGGTTCACTACGTCGTTGGCGCCCAGTACCAGCACCACGTCGGTCTGGCCGAACTCGGAGTTGATGTCTTCCATCTCGAACACCTGCTCGTAAGGCACTTCGGCTTCGGCCAGCAGGACGTTCATGTGGCCCGGCATACGGCCGGCAACCGGGTGGATGGCGAACTTCACGTTGACGCCGCGATGGGTCAGCTTCTCGGCCAGCTCCATCAGCGCGTGCTGGGCACGGGCCACCGCCAGGCCGTAGCCGGGAACGATGATCACGCTGTCGGCGTTGGTCAGCAGGAACGAGGCGTCGTCGGCCGAACCGGATTTCACCGGGCGGGCTTCCTTGGCACCGGCCGGGCCGCCAGCGTCCGCTTCGGCGCCGAAGCCGCCGAGAATGACGTTGAAGAACGAGCGGTTCATCGCCTTGCACATGATGTAGGAGAGGATCGCGCCCGAGGAGCCCACCAGGGAGCCGGCGATGATCAGCATCGAGTTGTTCAGCGAGAAGCCGATACCTGCCGCGGCCCAGCCGGAGTAGGAGTTCAGCATCGACACGACTACCGGCATGTCCGCGCCGCCGATCGGGATGATGATCAGCACGCCGAGGACGAAGGCCAGGGCCAGCATCACGACGAAGGCGGTCAGGTTGCCGGTGAACATGAACAGCAGGCCCAGGCCCAGGGTGGTCAGACCCAGCACCAGGTTGAGCATGTGCTGCCCGGCGAACTGCACCGGGGCGCCCTGGAACAGGCGGAACTTGTATTTGCCCGACAGCTTGCCGAAGGCGATCACCGAACCGGAGAAGGTGATGGCGCCGATGGCTGCGCCGAGGAACAGCTCCAGGCGGTTGCCGGTGGGGATGGTATCGCCCAGGTTCTGCACGATGCCCAGGGACTGCGGCTCGACCACGGCGGCGATGGCAATGAACACGGCGGCCAGGCCGATCATGCTGTGCATGAAGGCGACCAGTTCCGGCATCTTGGTCATTTCAACGCGCTTGGCCATGATCGAACCGGCGGTGCCGCCGACCAGCAGGCCGACGATCACGTAGACGATGCCGGTGGTGGCGATCTCGCTGCTGATCTTGAACACCAGTGCGACGGTGGTCAGCGCGGCGATGGCCATGCCGATCATGCCGAACAGGTTGCCGCGGCGCGAGGTGGTCGGGTGCGACAGGCCTTTGAGGGCCTGGATGAAGCAGACCGAGGCGATGAGGTAGAGGAGGGTGACGAGGTTCATGCTCATGTCAGTGCTTCTCCGCCTTCGGCGCTTTCTTCTTGAACATTTCCAGCATGCGGCGGGTGACCAGGAAGCCACCGAACACATTCACGGCAGCCAGGGCCACGGCCAGGGTGCCCATGGCCTTGCCCAGCGGGGTGACGGTCAGGGCGGCGGCCAGCATGGCGCCGACGATCACGATTGCGGAAATGGCGTTGGTCACTGCCATCAGCGGGGTGTGCAGCGCAGGGGTGACGTTCCAGACCACGTGGTAGCCGACGTAGATCGCCAGCACGAAGATGATCAGGTTGTAGATGCCGTGGGAGATCAGCATGTCTTCCATAGTTTCTCACCGGTCTTGAGGGCCGGACGCGAGGTCCGGCGAGTTCTTATATAAGAAGGGCGGCTACGTGAAAGGCGTAGGGCTCAGCCGTTCTTGCGCACGATCTGGCCGTCGCGGCACATCAGGCAGGCGGCGACGATGTCGTCTTCCATGTTCACCGTGAAGCCTTCGGCGGTCAGGGTGAGTTTGAGGAAGTCGAGCAGGTTGCGTGCGTAGAGTGCGGAGGCGTCCGCCGGTACCAGCGAGGCCAGGTTGCTCAGGCCGACGATGGTCACGCCGTTCTTGACCACCACCTGGTCGGCTTCGGTCAGCGGGCAGTTGCCGCCTTGCGATGCCGCGAGGTCGATGACTACCGAGCCTGGCTTCATTTCCGCGACGGTCGCCTCGTGCAGCAGGGTCGGTGCCTTGCGGCCCGGAATCAGTGCGGTGGTGATGACGATGTCCGACTGCTTGGCGCGTTCGTGCACGGCCTTGGCCTGGCGCTCCATCCACGAGGCCGGCATCGGGCGGGCGTAACCGCCGACGCCTTCGGCGCACTCGCGCTCTTCGTCGGTCTCGTAGGGGACGTCGACGAACTTGGCACCCAGGGACTCGATCTGCTCCTTCACCGCCGGGCGTACGTCCGAGGCCTCGATCACCGCACCCAGGCGCTTGGCCGTGGCGATGGCCTGCAGGCCGGCAACGCCGGCGCCGAGGATCAGCACGCGGGCAGCCTTAACGGTGCCGGCGGCGGTCATCAGCATGGGCATGAAGCGCGGATAGTGATGGGCAGCAAGCAGCACGGCCTTGTAGCCGGCGATGTTGGCCTGGGAAGAGAGCACGTCCAGGCTCTGCGCGCGGGAAGTACGCGGCGCGGCTTCCAGGGCGAAGGCGGTGATACCGCGTTCGGCCATGCGGGCGATGTTCTCGTTGTTGAACGGATTGAGCATGCCGAGCAGCACGGCGCCGGATTTCATCTGCGCCAGCTCGCTTTCGCTGGGCGCGACAACCTTCAGCACCAGTTCCGCGCCGAGCGCATCGGCGGCAGTGCCGATCTTCGCGCCGACAGCTTCGTAGGCGGC
This sequence comes from Pseudomonas multiresinivorans, assembly GCF_012971725.1. Taxonomy (NCBI): domain Bacteria; kingdom Pseudomonadati; phylum Pseudomonadota; class Gammaproteobacteria; order Pseudomonadales; family Pseudomonadaceae; genus Pseudomonas; species Pseudomonas multiresinivorans. Next base: position 474,620 of record NZ_CP048833.1, on the reverse strand, counting down.
ATCCGGCTGGCTGGCGCTGACGCCGGCACCGCTCTGGATGACCACCTGATGGCCCTGCCCGATCAGTTTCTTGACCGTCTCCGGCGTTGCTGCGACCCGCGTCTCACCGGCTTGGGTCTCGAGGGGTACACCGATCTGCACTCGCAAATCTCCTGCGTGATCCTGGGATTGTCCGGGCTACTACGTTGGCGACCCGGGTTTTGAACTGGCAACGGTCTATTTTTTGTTCTAGGAGCTGATTCTCTGTCCGGGCTGTGACCCGGTGGCCGCGGCATTGTGCAATCGAACCTGGAGGGCATCAAGAAGTTCTGGAGTGGTACGAAGCGATAACTACAAGTCACGTTCGGACCCGTAGTTTTCCAGTCACCACCGAGGCCGCGTGGACCCTGGCGTTTAGCCTAATGGCCTATTGTGACCGGACGGAAATGTCATCCTCGCCGTGAATGACCACCCATCAGAGGCTCCCCATGCCCACCGAAAGGCCCGGTAATCCTGCAACAGGCTCAGGCATAGGTGTTAATTAATGTTTCTAATATGGAGTATGAGTCATTCCTGATGCCTGACTTTCTGTAGCAGATTTTTTACATTGACTACGGGGTCAGGAAAATCATCCGGAAGCTTCAAGACCGCGTATTACACCGCGCCAGAGCCATGAGATGAGGTTTAGCAGAAAGTTTGCGTTTGTCTGGTATCGAGACGAATGACGCAGAAAAAACAACGGCCACCTGTATCGGGTGGCCGTTGGGGGTGAGACACGGTGTCGCGGGGATCAGTTGGCGGCGCTGATCACGCTGGGGAGTTGGGCGACCAGCTTGTCGTTGTGCAGCGGGGCGCGGATGAAGCCGTGCTGGGTGCCGTCCGGGCCGATCAGCACCAGGTTGCCGCTGTGGTCGACGGTGTAGTTGGGCTTGCTGGTGTCGGCCGGGATATAGGGGATGCTCATGGCGTTGGCCAGCTTCTGCACGTTCTCTTCCGAGCCGGTGATGCCCTTGAAGCCGGCATTGAAGAAGCCGAGGTATTCCTTGATGCGCGGCGCGGTATCGCGGTGCGGGTCGACGCTGACGAACACCACCTGCAGGTTCTTCGCCACTTCCGGCGGCAGCTTGGTCTGCAGCTCGCGCAGTTGCGCCAGGGTAGTGGGGCAGACGTCCGGGCAGAAGGTGTAGCCGAAGAACAGCAGGGACCACTTGTCCTTCAGGCTGGCGGTCTGGAACGGCTGGCTGTCCTGGTCGGTGAAGGTCAGATCAGGGACGCTGCGGGTCTGCGGCAGGATCACGATGCCGGCGTCGAGCAGCACGGTCGGATCGAGCTGGTGGCGCTGGTTGAGCACCTTCTGGACGGTGAGGCCGAGGATCACGGCGACGATGGCGACGAGGATGAAGACGGTCTTGTTGACTCGGGTCATGGGGTACTCGTGGGTCGGGACGTCTGGAGCGAAGCCAAGGGCTTCGCGAGCAAGCTCGCTCCTACAGGTAGCTCCCCTGTAGGAGCGAGCTTGCTCGCGAACCGGCCTCAGTAGTTCAGATGCAGCGGCAGGTAATGGTCCACCAGCAGCGCGATGAACAGCAGGAACAGGTAGGCGATAGAGTACTTGAAGGTCTTGATCGCTGCATGGGGTCGGCTGCCGCAGTAGAGCGCCCAGGCCCAGTCGAGGAAGCGCGCGCCCAGGGCCAGCGCGGCGAACAGGTAGACCAGCCCGGCCATGTGGATGGCGAAGGGCATCAGCGTCACGGCAAACAGCACCAGGGTGTAGAGCAGAATGTGCAGCTTGGTGTAGTGCTCGCCATGGGTCACCGGCAGCATCGGGATGTCGGCCTTGGCGTACTCGTCCTTGCGGTGCAGGCACAGCGCCCAGAAGTGCGGCGGCGTCCAGGCGAAGATGATCAGCACCAGCAGCAGCGGTTCGGCCGAGACCTGCCCGGTCACCGCGACCCAGCCCAGCAGCGGCGGGGCGGCGCCAGCGAGGCCGCCAATGACGATGTTCTGCGGCGTGGCGCGCTTGAGGAAGCCGGTGTAGAGCGCCGCGTAGCCCAGCAGCGAAGCCAGCGTCAGCCAGGCGGTCAGCTGATTGGTGAATACCAGCAGCACCGCCATCCCGGCCACAGACAGCAGCATGGCGAAGCCCAACGCGATGGGTGGCGAGACGCGCCCTTCGGCCAGCGGGCGCTTGTGGGTGCGCGCCATGATCGAGTCGATGCGCCTGTCCACCACGTGGTTCACCGCTGCCGCGCCGCCGGCGCACAGGCCGATGCCGAGGTTGCCGAATAGCAGTACCTGCCAGGGCACGCCGGCCTTGGTGGCGAGCAGCATGCCGATCAGCGAGGTGATCAGCATGAGCAGCACGACCTTGGGTTTGGTCAGTTCGAGCAGGTCGCGCCAGCTGGCTTGGCTGGAAGTGCTGATGACGCTGGCCATGGGTATTTCTCCATCGGGTGAATGGGGGCCGGCGCGCCTTGGCGCCGGCCGGCCGTCGTGCTCAACCGTGCAATCTCATCCCTGCGAGGGATAGGCCACCGGGCGCTCCAGGGCGTCCAGGGCGATCGGGCTGCCGGCGGGCAACTCGACGCGTTTCGTTGCGGGCGCGCGCACCCGGTAGTTCACCAGCACCAGCATCAGCAGCAGGAAGGCGCCGCCGCCGTTGTGCGCCACTGCGACGGGCAGCGGAAGGTGCAGCAGGACGTTGCTGATGCCCAGGCCGATCTGGAACGACAGCCCCAGCAGCATCAGCGCGGTGATGCCGATCAGGCCGTGGCGCTGGAGGTTCCAGGCCAGCAGCAGGATCACCGCGGTCACGCACAGCGCGCCCATGCGGTGGGTCATGTGGATGGCCGTGCGGGCGTCGCTGTCGAGCTGGCCGCCCAGGTAGTTGGGGCCGATGTGCTGGGTGAGGTGGAAGCCGTTGGCGAAGTCCATGTTCGGCCACCACTCGCCGTGGCACATCGGTAGGTCGATGCAGGCCACCGCGGCGTAGTTGCTGCTGACCCAGCCACCGAGGGCGATCTGCCCGACCACCATCAGCAGGGCGACGGCAGCCAGGGCGCGCAGTTTTGAAGGCAGTTGCAGCGGGGCGAAGGCGCCGGACAGGCGCAGGCTGAGCAGGAACAGCAGCGACAGCGTGGTGAATCCGCCGAGCAGGTGCGCGGTGACGACCTGCGGCCAGAGTTTGAGGGTGACCGTCCACATGCCGAACGCGGCCTGGGCTATCACCACGGCGAGCAGCAACAGCGGCAGTCGCATGGGCTGGCCGTCGCGGCCGCGACGTACCAGCGCGTGCACCGCCAGCCCGAGGATCAGCAGGCCGAGGCTGCCGGCGAAGTAGCGGTGGATCATCTCGTTCCAGCCCTTCTGCGCCTCCACCGGCGAGTCGGGGAAGTGCATTTCGGCGTGGGCCAGTTGCGCTTCGTTCAGCGGTACATGGACGAAGCCGTAGCAGCCGGGCCAGTCCGGGCAGCCGAGACCGGCGTGGGTCAGGCGGGTATAGGCGCCCAGCAGGATGACCACGAAGGCCAGCGCCGTGGCCAGCACGGCGAGGTAGAAGGCGGGTTTGCGTCTTGCCTGGATCATGCGTCGCTCCCGATCTTGTTGTTGTCGTGGGGCTGGCGAGCTCTTAACCGATATTGGACAGCTTCAGCAGCAGCTGCAGGTCCTTGAGGATCGACTTGCCGTTGGCCTTGGCGTCGTAGCGCAGCACCAGGTTGCCGTGCGGGTCGACGATCCACAGCTGCGGCTGGGCGCCGGTGTGCTGGTTGGGCGACAGGCCCAGGCGCTGCAGGCGCGGGTAGTCCTTATCGAGCAGGCCGGTGAACTCGGCCGGCAGCGGTTTGGCAAAGGCCAGCGCGTGTTCGGCGCGGCTGGCTTCGCGGCCGAGGCCGATGTTGATCTGGCGCGCCAGGTAGACCAGTTGCTGGCAATCGCTGGTGCAGGTTTCCGGTGCGGTGACCAGCAACTGCCAATGCTCGCTCGACTTGTCGGCTTGTACGCCGAGGTCCGCCGGGGTCTGTCCGGTGGCAATCAGGTCGCCGCTGTAACTGCGGCCTTCCGGCACCCAGAACTGCAGCTTGTACATGGCAGTGGCGAGCAACATCGGCCCCAGCACCATGCCGAGGATCAGCAGCAGTTGTACCCGGCCGCGGCGGCGGGCGGTGGAGTCAGGCAGAGTCATGGCGGTCATGGTCGAAGGTCTCCCGTGCGCGACGGATGCCGAGGTAGAGGTAGAGGCCGGAGAGCGCGATGGCCAGGGCGAACCACTGCACGGCGTAGCCGACGTGGCGCTCCGGGGGCATGGCGACGATCGGCCAGTCGGTGTCGAAGGCGGCGTCGCCCGGCTCCAGGCGGACTTCCATGGCCTGGCCTTCACGGCCGAGCTGGTCCCAGAGGAAGGGCGCGTCGACCTGGGTGATCAGGCGCGGCCAGCCGGCGGTTGGTGCGCTCGGCGTGGCGGGCGGCGGGACGTAGGTCCAGGCGTCCAGCAGCAGGTCATGATTGGGCGTGTCGATCTTCGGTGGCACGCGGCGGTCGGGCCAGGGTACCCAGCCGCGATTGACCAGCAGCCACTGGTGGCCGACGCGGTCGAAGAAGGGTTGCAGCACCTCGACGCCGGCCTGGCCGTTGCGGGTGCGGTTGTCGAGCAGGGCGGTGTGCTCGGCGTCGAGCTGGCCTTGCAGGCGTACACGAACGTAGCTGCGCGGCGGCTGGCGCTCGAGCTCGGCGATGCTGATCGGGTCCTGCTGGCGCTGCACTTCGGCAGCGGCGAGGAGGGTGCGCTTTTCGGCGGCGCGGGAGAGTTGCCAGAAACCCAGGCCAATCAGCACCGGCAGCAGCGCGAGGACCACCAGGGTCGGCGCGATGCCGGGCCGGAAGGCGCGCGTGGTGCGACCTTGGCGGTGCTCGGTAGCGTGCTGGCTATACTGCAAGACATCCCCCTCAACCCCAGTCCCCTGCGGACAGGAGGCCGGTAGTGCTCAAAGCTGCGATCGTTCTGTTGTTGCTGGCGACCGTCGTCAGCCTGTTCAGTGGCCTGTTCTTCCTGGTCAAGGACGAGGGCCACGGTTCGCGGGTGGTCAACGCGCTGACCGTGCGTGTCACCCTGACTGCCCTGACCGTTGCTCTTATCGCCTGGGGTTTCTTCAGCGGCCAACTCGGCAGCTCCGCCCCCTGGCATTTCTGATTCCGCTTTGGTTCTTCGTAGGAGCGAGGGGGACGCCCAGTTCTTGCTCGCGAATGCTTTGTCCTGATGCCTCAGTGTTGGGCGGTTCGCGAGCAAGCTCGCTCCTACAGGTCCGGCAATTCCCCCGGCGTTAAAGCACGTAAACGAAGATGAACAGCCCGATCCAGACCACGTCGACGAAGTGCCAGTACCAGCTGGCCGCTTCGAAGCCGAAGTGTTTGTCGGCGTCGAAGTGCCCGCGGATGATGCGGATCAGCATGATGCTCAGCATGATCGCGCCGATGGTCACGTGGGCGCCGTGGAAGCCGGTGAGCATGAAGAAGGTCGCGCCGTAGATGCCCGAGCCCAGGGTCAGGCCCAGTTCGCTGTAGGCTTCGTGATACTCGTAGGCCTGCAGCACGATGAAGCACGCGCCCAGCGCCACGGTTGCCGCGAGCCACATTTTCAGCGGGCCGCGGTGGTTCTTCTTCAGCGCGTGGTGGGCGAAGGTCACGGTGAAGCTGGAGGTGACCAGCAGCAGGGTGTTGATCAGCGGCAGCTTCCACGGGTCGATCACTTCCCTGGGTGGCGGGAAGAGCTTGTTGTCCGGGTTGCTCAGCTGCGGCCAGCCGGTCTCGAACTGCGGCCAGAGCATGTGCGAGATACCGTGGTGGCCTTCGCCGCCCAGCCACGGGTTGACGAAGTGGCGCACGTAGAACAGCGCGCCGAAGAAGGCGGCGAAGAACATCACCTCGGAGAAGATGAACCAGCTCATGCCCCAGCGGAACGAGCGGTCCATCTGCGGGCTGTAGAGCCCGCCGCGGCTTTCCTTGATGACGTTGCCGAACCAGCCGAACAGCATGTACGCGAGGATCAGCCCGCCGGCGAAGAAGATCCACGGGCCGTGGGAGTGCTCCTTGCCGGCGCTCATGTCGTTCATCCAGGTGCCGACGCCGAACATCGTCACCAGCATGCCGATGGTGGCGATGATCGGCCACTTGCTCTGCGCGGGGACGTAATAGGGATCGTGGGTTGCCATCTCTCTTGTTCTCCTTTGCCCTTCAGCGCTCGTTACTGGCCACGGGTGGCTTGCGGGCAGTGATGTCGAACAGCGTGTAAGCAAGCGTCAGGTGACGCACATCCTTGGGCAGGTCGCGGTCGACGATGAAGCGCACCGGCATTTCGATGCGCTCCCCCGGCTGCAGGACCTGCTGGGTGAAGCAGAAGCATTCGGTCTTGTGGAAGTAGGTGGCCGCCACCGACGGCGCGATGCTCGGGATCGCCTGGGCGGTCATCGGCTTGTCGGTGGGGTTGCGCGCGACGAACAGCATCTGGTTCACCGCACCCGGATGCACCACCAGTTGCTCCGACTCGGGGTGGAATTCCCAGACCATGTCGATGTTGTTATTGGCGACGAACTGGATCTTCACCTCGCGCGACTGATCGACCACCTGGCCATCGCCCTGGTAGGCGGTGCCGGAGGTCTTGCCGTTGATGCCCAGCGCCTTGCACATCACGTCGTACAGCGGCACCAGGGCGAAGCCGAAGGCGAACATGGCGACCACGGCAATGACCAGCCGGGTCACCAGCTTGCGCGTTTCGATGTTGCCGTCGCTCATCTTGTTGTCCTCTTTTCGTAGGAGCGAGCTTGCTCGCGAACCACTTGAAGCCATGGCCTCCGGGGGAGGCCGGGTCGCGAGCAAGCTCGCTCCTACAAGAGCCAGTTCGTCATCTCACCTCGGGCGGCGTGGTGAAGGTGTGGTACGGCGCGGGCGAGGGAATCGTCCACTCCAGGCCTTCCGCGCCATCCCAGGGTTTGGCCGGTGCTGCCGGGCCGCCGCGGATGCACTTGATGACGATGAACAGGAACAGCAACTGCGTGGTGCCGAACATGAAGGCGCCGATGGACGAGACCATGTTGAAGTCGGCGAACTGCAGGTTGTAGTCCGGAATCCGCCGTGGCATGCCGGCCAGGCCGACGAAGTGCATCGGGAAGAACGCCAGGTTCATGCCGATGAAGCTCATCCAGAAGTGCAACTTGCCCAGGGTCTCGTCGTACATGTGGCCGGTCCACTTCGGCAGCCAGTAGTAGGCCGAGGCGAAGATGCCGAAGATCGCGCCGGGCACCAGCACGTAGTGGAAGTGCGCCACCACGAAGTAGGTGTCCTGGTACTGGAAGTCCGCCGGGGCGATGGCCAGCATCAGCCCGGAGAAGCCGCCGATGGTGAACAGGATGACGAAGGCCACGGCGAACAGCATCGGCGTCTCGAAGGTCAGCGAGCCCTGCCACATGGTCGACGCCCAGTTGAACACCTTTACCCCGGTGGGCACGGCGATCAGCATGGTCGCGTACATGAAGAACAGCTCGCCCACCAGCGGGATGCCGACCACGAACATGTGGTGCGCCCACACGACGAAGGACAGGAAGGCGATCGACGCGGTGGCGTAGACCATCGAGGTGTAGCCGAACAGCGGCTTGCGGCTGAAGGCCGGGATGATCGAGCTGACGGCGCCGAACGCCGGCAGGATCATGATGTACACCTCGGGGTGGCCGAAGAACCAGAACACGTGCTGGAACAGCACCGGGTCGCCGCCGCCGGCCGCGCTGAAGAAGCTGGTGCCGAAGTGGATGTCCATCAGCATCATCGTCACGCAACCCGCCAGCACCGGCATCACCGCGATCAGCAGGAACGCGGTGATCAGCCAGGTCCAGACGAACAGCGGCATCTTCATCAGCGTCATGCCCGGGGCACGCAAGTTGAGGATGGTGGCGATCACGTTGATCGCGCCCATGATCGAACTCATGCCCATCAGGTGGATGGCGAAGATGAAGAAGGTCACGCTGTGCGGCGCAAAGGTCGTGGAGAGCGGCGCGTAGAAGGTCCAGCCGAAGTTCGGGCCACCGCCGGGCATGAACAGGGTGCTCACCAGCAGGCCGAAGGCCGCCGGCAGCAGCCAGAAGCTGAAGTTGTTCATCCGTGGCAGGGCCATGTCCGGCGCGCCGATCATCAGCGGCACCATCCAGTTGGCCAGGCCGACGAAGGCCGGCATCACCGCACCGAAGACCATCACCAGGCCGTGCATGGTGGTCATCTGGTTGAAGAACGCAGGTTCTACGATCTGCAGGCCCGGCTGGAACAGTTCGGCGCGGATCACCATGGCGAAGGAACCGCCAAGCAGGAAGGCGCAGAAGCTGAACCACAGGTAGAGCGTGCCGATGTCCTTGTGGTTGGTGGTCAGTACCCAGCGCATCAGGCCCTTGGCGGGGCCGTGGTGGTGGTCGCCGGCGTGAGAATGGTCGGGGTGATCGATCACTGTACTCATCGCGGCCTCCTTATTGTTGTTTCTGCTTGTAGGCGACCACGTCCTGCGGGGTCACCATGTCGCCGTCGTTGTTGCCCCAGGCGTTGCGCTCGTAGGTGATCACCGCGGCGATGTCGACTTCCGAGAGCTGCTTGCCGAAGGCCGCCATGGCCGTGCCCGGAACTCCGTTGAACACGGTTTCCAGGTGGTGCTCCTTCGGCCCGGTGACGATCTTCGAACCCTTGAGCGCCGGGAACATCGGCGGCATGCCCTGGCCTTCAGGCTGGTGACAGGCGGCGCAGATGGTGTGGTAGACCTTGTCGCCACGGGCGACCAGCTCTTCCTTCGTCCACTCCTTGCTGGTCAGTTCCTTGAGCTTGACCGCCTCTTCCTTGCGCTCGGCCAGCCACTTGTCGAAGTCGGGCTTGGACTTCACGTCCACCACGATGGGCATGAAGCCGTGGTCCTTGCCGCACAGCTCGGCGCACTGGCCGCGGTAGACGCCGGGCTCGTCGACCTTAGTCCAGGCCTCGTTGACGAAGCCGGGAATGGCGTCGCGCTTGACCGCGAAGGCCGGCACCCACCAGGAGTGGATCACGTCGCTGGAGGTGACCAGGAAGCGCACCTTGACCCCGGCCGGCAGCACCAGCGGGTTGTCCACCTCGAGCAGGTAGTGCTCGTCCTTGTCGGCCTTGTTGTGGATCTGGTCCTGGGGCGTGGCGAGGTTGGAGAAGAACTCCACATCCTGGCCCAGGTACTTGTACTGCCACTTCCACTGGTAGCCGGTGACCTGCACGTCCAGCTCGGGCTCCGAGGTGTCGTACATGTGGATCAGCGTCTTGGTGGCCGGGACGGCCATCACCACCAGGATCAGGAAGGGAATGACGGTCCAGAGGATTTCCACCGTGGTGCTTTCGTGGAAATGCGCGGGCTGCTGCCCGGTGGACCGGCGGTGGACGATCATCGACCAGAACATCGCGCCAAAGACGACGATGCCGATGACCACGCAGATCCAGAAGATCGTCATGTGAAGATCAAAGACGTTACGGCTGACTTCCGTCGCACCGGGGGCCATGTTGACCGTCCAGGCGGCGTTTGCCTGACTGAAAGCCAAGAGCAAAAGGAAGCCCATCCAGACTCGTGGATGTCGCAGCATTCGGGTTCCCCTTATCGTTGTTTTTATCCCGCCGGCATAGCGCCCCGGCTACGAACCCCATTGCAGAGGGGGCGAGCCTGAAACAAGCCAACGGCCAAGGGAGTGACCGCCAAGACAACTTACTTTGACGTCTTACCTCGGCAGCACGCAGGGCAGGCCGGGTCCATCAGGTTTTCGGTGTGTCGAAGCGGAGTATAGCCACGGGTTGCGACATAACAACGCAGAGTAAAAACTGTGTTTGAAAGACCGAAGTGTGATCTCAAAGCCACGGACGACGCGGGTTTGGAGTACCATGCTGGCCGTCTGATATGCCGTGCCGGCATAAACAGTTCATGAATATGACAATCGCGTCTTAGCTACGCCCGGGGTGCGGCTAAGGTCTTTCTTCACTTTCCAAACCCGTTGTCTTGGAGCTGTCATGAACACCGCTGCACTGCGTGAGTTGATCCGGAATGCCCATCTGCTCGAATCCCGCCATGGGCATCTCGCCCGCCTGATCCAGAGCCAACTGCAAAGCCTGCACCCGAGCATCGCCCTGGCCGGCGAGGACCCCAGCGGTACGCTGACGCGCTTCGTGCATGCCTATATCGAGCAGGTGCCGGATTTCCTCGATGCCGCCAACGCCGTGGCGCGAGCAGCCGGTATCGAGGACCGCATCAAGCCGGTGCTCAAGCTCGCCGAACAGTTCTTCCTCACCCCGCCGGCGCTGCTCGACGGCCACGACGGCCTGGATGCGCTGCTGGACGAGTCCTACCTCGCCCACCGCCTGGTGGAGGAAGTGAACGATCGCTACATCGCCCATTTCAACCAGCCGCTGATCCCGCTGGACACTACGGTGGCGAACCTGGTGGCGCACCAGCTGATCGGCGAACCCTTCGCCAACCAGCTGGATGAAGCGGTGCACCACGCGGTCAACGGTATGCTCGACGACAGCACCTTCAGCGCCGAATCCGCCGTCAGCTACCGCGCCAGCCTCAACGACCCGCAGGTGGTCATGGCCTGGCAGCAATGGCCGTGTCTGTCGCGGCAGTTCGGTGTGGAGCTGGAGCTGGGCCGCGCCTGAGCCTGGGTTGGCTGCTGGAGCGTCAGCGCGGCGAGTAGCGAGGGCGCGGGGTAGCGCTGGGTGTCGGGCCTTCGCCGTCGAGGGCGCGGAAGCGGCCTTCCTGGGCGTCGTAGGCCTTGATGGCGCTGGTCTCGATGTCGTACACCCAGCCGTGGATGAACAGCTGGCCGGACGCCAGGCGCGCTGCTACCGAGGGATGGGTCTTCAGGTGATCGAGCTGGGCGACCACGTTCTCTTCGGTCAGCACACCCAGATGCTCCTGGGTGGCGCAGCCACAAGTCTGCGCGACCACGGTGCGGGCCACTTCGGCATGGCGCAGCCAGGCTTTTACCGTCGGCATGCCTTCCAGCGTCTGCGGCGCCAGCACTGCTTTCATCGCGCCGCAGTCGGAGTGGCCGCAAACGATGATGTGCTGCACGCCGAGCGCCATGACCGCAAACTCGATGGCGGTGGACACGCCACCGTTCATCTGGCCGTAGGGCGGCACGACGTTGCCGACGTTGCGGGTAACGAACAGGTCGCCCGGCGAGCTCTGGGTGATCAGCTCCGGAACGATGCGCGAATCGGCGCAGGTAATGAACATGGCGCGCGGGTTTTGCGCATGGGCCAGCTTCTTGAACAGCTCTTCCTGTTGCGGGAAGACGTCGTGACGGAACTGGCGGAAACCCTCGACGATATGGCGCAGCGCCTCGTCAGCGGTTTCGTGGGCGTGATCCTCACCGTGCGTTTTGTCGTTCATGTATCAGCCTCGAAGAATGACGAAGAATTTTCCCACGTCAGCCGACGCTCTCCCTGGGGAGAAAAGGCACAGGCGTGGGAAAAAATCTGGCGTGACCGGTAAGTCACTTTGTGCTCAAACCCTAGGCGAAGAAGATTAAACCAAAATTAAAAAACCGCTCTGGAATGAGCTTTTTCATGATGTTTCGGCGACATTCCAAGATGATATCGGCAAGCTATCATGGCATTGCGATAGTGCTGCGATGCTATTCCGCTCGTCGATGTTTCATCGGCTGCAAACTCAGAACAGGCTCATCTGGCTGCGCGGCGGGGCGAATGCCGTGCAGTCCAGGTTGAAGCTGCCGCGCCGGCCCAATCCCAGGCGGCGCATGGCGACCTCGAAGCGTTTGGCCAGCAGGTCGGCGAACGGGCCTTCTCCGCGAAAACGGTGGCCGAAGCGGCTGTCGTAGATTTCCCCGCCGCGCAGTTGGCGGATCAGGCTCATCACGTGGCTGGCGCGCTGCGGGTAGTGCGCCGCCAGCCATTCCTCGAACAGTGGGCCGACCTCGCGCGGCAGGCGCAGCATCATGTAGCTGGCGCTCTGGGCGCCGGCGTCGTGGGCCGCTTCGAGCAGGGCTTCCAGCTCGCGGTCGTTGATCATCGGGATCATCGGCGAACACAGTACGCCCACCGGAATGTCCTGCTGGCGCAGCACGCGGATCGCCCGCAGGCGGGCGGAGGGTGCAGCGGCGCGGGGCTCGAGGATGCGCTTGAGCTCATCGTCCAGCGTGGTGAGGCTGATCATCACGGCGACCAGGTTCTGCCGGGCCAGCTCCGCCAGCAGGTCGAGGTCGCGCAGGATCAACGAGCCCTTGGTGACGATGGTCACCGGGTGGCGGAAGCGCAGCAGCACTTCGAGGATTTGCCGGGTCAGGCGCTGCTGGCGCTCGATGGGCTGGTAGGGATCGGTGTTGGCGCCCAGGTTGATCGGCGCGCAGACGTAGCCCTTGCGGCTCAACTCCTCCTCCAGCACTTCAGCGGCGTTGGTCTTGGCGATCAGCTTCGTCTCGAAATCCAGCCCTGGCGACAGGTCCCAGTACGCGTGGCTGGGCCGCGCGTAGCAGTAGATGCAGCCGTGTTCACAGCCGCGATAGGGATTGATCGAGCGGTCGAAGGGCAGGTCCGGCGATTGGTTGCGCGAGATCACCGACTTCGCTCGTTCGCTGCGGATTTCGGTCACCTGGGGCTTGGGCACTTCGTCGTACCAATCGTTATCCACAGGCACCGACGTGGTCGGCGCGAAGCGGTTGTGCGGGTTGCTGGCAGTGCCCCGGCCGCGGGGTGGAAGGGAAGTGGACATGTGGGAAAGCTCTGAAGAGATACTGTATATAAATACAGTAATCCACGGAGTTTTCCACAGCCAGCAATAACTGCTCGGCGGTCGGCGCTGCTCACCGGGCGCGTCGTCTTTATACGGAAACGGGCTCTTTGCAGGAGCGAGCTTGCTCGCGAACCGATTGGCTCCCAAGCCGTCGGGAAATTCTGTTCGCGAGCAAGAACTAGGCGTCCCCCTCGTTCCTGCAGGGTTTTACATCAGCCGGGTGAACAACCAGTACAACCCCGCCGCCAGGCCGATGGCGGCCGGCAGCGTCAGCACCCAGGCCAGCAGCATGTTGCGGATGGTCGGCCACTGCAGGCCGCTGCCGTTGGCCGCCATGGTGCCGGCCACTCCCGAGGAGAGCACTTGCGTGGTCGACACCGGCAGGCCGAAGCCATCCGCCGCGCCGATGGTGAGCATGGCCACCAGTTGTGCCGAGGCGCCCTGTGCATAAGTCAGCGGGGTCTTGCCGATGCCCTCGCCGACCGTGGTGACGATGCGTCGCCAGCCAACCAGCGTGCCCAGCCCCAGTGCCAGGGCGACCGCGACCTTCACCCACACCGGGATGAAGCGGATGGTGCGGTCGGCCTCATGGCGCAGTGCCTGCAGGCTGCTCCAGGTTTCCAGGTCGAAGTGCTGGCCGCTGCGGTCCAGCAGGCGGATGGTTTCCAGGCTCAGGTAGAGGTCGTTGCGCAGGTCCTGCACCTCTTCGGCGGGCACCTTGTCCAGCTGCCCGTGGCGCTGCAGCCGTGTGCCGATATCACCGATCACGCTGCCCAGCGATGGAAGCAGTTCGGGATGCACGACTTCGTCTTCCTGATAGCTCAGGAGCGTCTGGCGCGGGTCCGTCGCAGGCGAGCCGCCGCTGCGGTGCAGTTGCTCCTGACTGTTCTGGAGGAGGGCGAGCAACTGGCGGGATTGCTCCGGGGAATGGGCGCGATCCACCGCGAATGCCAGGGGAACGGTGGCAATCAGGATCAGCATGATCAGGCCGATGCCCTTCTGCCCGTCGTTGGAGCCGTGGGCGAAAGACACGCCGGTACAGGTAAGGATGAGGATCGCGCGAATCCATCGGGGCGGCGGCGTGCGGCCTTCCGGTGCATGGAACAGCGCGCGGTTGCGGATGGTGGAACTCATTACCCGTAGCAGCACGAACGCGGCGAAGAAGCCCACCACCGGCGACAGAAAGAGTGCGTAACCCACTGTCGTCAGCTGCGACCAGGCGTTGCCCGATATGCCGATGTGCCCGGCCATGGCGCCGTGAGCCAGGCCGATGCCGACGATGGAGCCGATCAGCGTGTGCGAGGAAGACACCGGTAGTCCCAGCCACCAGGTGCCGAGGTTCCACAGGATCGAGGCGATCAGCAGGGCGAAGATCATCGCCAACCCGGCGCTGCTATCGACCTTCAGCAGCAGGTCCAGCGGCAGCAGCGAGACGATGGCGAAGGCCACCGCACCGCTGGAAAAGAGCACCCCGAGAAAATTCCACAACCCCGACCAGGCCACCGCAAAGCGTGGTGGCAGCGCGTTGGTGTAGATGACCGTGGCCACCGCGTTGGCCGTGTCGTGGAAGCCGTTGATGAACTCGAAGCCCAGGGCGATCAGCAGCGCGACCACCAGTACCAGCACTGACCAGCCAGGCTCCAGGTGGGTGCCGCTGGCGCGGATGTCGTGGCCGAGCGCGGCAAAGGTGAAGACCAGCGCGCCGGCCAGCAGCAGGAAGAAGGTCAGGCGCCCCTTGAAGCCATGGGTTTCGCGCAGCACGGGGCTGATCGGGAACTGCGTCAGGCGCGAGGCGCGCATCACCTCCAGCATGCCAAAGCGGTCAAGCACGTGAGGGCTTCCTTCGGGTCGGTGGGGACGTCTGGGTCACGGCGGACTCCTTGCGGCGATGCTCTACAGACTAGCCGGCCGTGACGATCATGGGCTGGCCGGTAAAGCGTGATCGGCGCTCATGCTATGACGGGGCAGCTGCCATGTTCCTTGATGCCGGTGCTGGCGCGCTGCGCTTTGCGCGCCATGAAAAGAAATGCCCCGGCAAGCCGGGGCATCTTCTTCACAGCAACTGGGCGCTATTCCTGCGGCTTCTTCAGCTTCGGATTAGGGAAGAACTGCACCCCCTGCACCTTCGGGTCCTTGGGCTTTTCCAGCGCGCTGGTGTTGACGCGGGTGGACAGCTCTTTCGGCACCGACTGGCCCTGGGCATTGAGGGTATCGGCGTAGCCACAGGCCACGCATTCGCGGTGCGGCACACCGTCGACGTCCCACATGACGATCTTGTCCTGCTCGCTGCACGCCGGGCAGACGGCCCCGGCGATGAAGCGCTTCTTCACTTCGCTCATCACGCCGCCACCTCGGAGAGGCCCGAGTGGCGCAGCAGGGCGTCGATGGACGGCTCGCGGCCGCGGAAGGCCACGAACAGCGCCATCGGCTCCTGGGAGCCGCCCTTGGCCAGGATCGCGTCGCGGAAGGCCGCGCCGGTCGCCGGGTTGAGCACGCCTTCTTCCTCGAAGCGCGAGAAGGCGTCGGCAGACAGCACTTCGGCCCACTTGTAGCTGTAGTAACCGGCCGCATAACCGCCGGCGAAGATGTGCGCAAAGCTGTTGGCGAAGCGGTTGTAGGCCGGCGGGCGCATCACCGCGACTTCATCGCGGATCGCCTCGATCACGTCGAGTACGCTGCGGCCGTCGCCATGGGTGGCGTGCAGCTCGAAGTCGAACATGGAGAACTCCAGCTGGCGGACCATCATCAGGCCGGACTGGAAGTTCTTCGCGGCGAGCATCTTCTCCAGCAGGTCCTGGGGCAGCGGCGCGCCGGTCTCGTAGTGGCCGGAGATCAGCGCCAGACCTTCGGGCTCCCAGCACCAGTTCTCCATGAACTGGCTGGGCAGCTCCACTGCGTCCCAGGCCACGCCGTTGATGCCAGAGGCACCGGCGTGCTCGACGCGGGTCAGCAGGTGGTGCAGGCCATGGCCGAACTCGTGGAACAGGGTGGTCACTTCTTCGTGGGTCAGCAGCGCAGGCTTGCCGCCGACGGCTGGAGTGAAGTTGCACACCAGATAGGCCACCGGCGCCTGCAGGTCGCCGCCTGCGGTGCGGCGACGGTCGCGGGCGCCGTCCATCCAGGCACCGCCGCGCTTGTTGGCGCGGGCGTAGAGGTCGAAGTAGAAGCGGCCGACGTGCTGGCCGTTTTCCTCGATCTCGAACAGGCGCACGTCCGGGTGCCAGCGCTCGAAGTCGTTCAGTTCGCGAATCTGGATGCCGTAGAGCTTCTGCACGATGGCGAACAGGCCGCCAAGCACCTTGTCGATCGGGAAGTATTCGCGCAGGGCTTCCTGGGACACGCTGTAGCGGGCCTCGCGCAGCTTCTCGCCGAAGTAGCTGGCGTCCCAGCTCGACAGGTTCGGGCAACCCTGTTCGGCGGCGTAGGCCTTGAGCTGCTCCAGGTCCTGGGCGGCGAAGGGCTTGCTGCGCACGGCCAGGTCGCGGAGGAAGTTCAGCACCTGCTCGGGCGTCTCGGCCATCTTGGTGGCCAGGGACAGCTCGGCGAAGTTCTTGAAGCCCAGCAGGCGCGACAGTTCCTGGCGCAGGTCGAGGATTTCCTGCATCACCGGGCCGTTGTCGTTCTGCCCGGCGTTCGGGCCTTGATCGGAGGCGCGGGTGCAGTACGCGGCGTAGACCTCTTCGCGCAGGGCGCGGTCTTCGGCGTAGGTCATCACGGCGTAGTAGCTGGGGAATTCCAGGCTGATCAGCCAGCCGTCCAGTTCCTTGGCCTGGGCGGCGGCCTGCATCTGCGCCTTGGCCGATTCGGTCAGGCCGGCGAGGGTCGCTTCGTCGGTGACGTGCTTGGTCCAGGCCTGGGTAGCGTCCAGCAACTGGTTGGAGAAGCGGCTGCCCAGCTCGGACAGGCGCGTCTGGATTTCCGCGTAGCGCTGCTGCTGGTCCGTCGGCAGGTCGATACCCGACAGACGGAAGTCGCGCAGGGCGTGTTCCAGGATGGTCTTCTGGGCGACGTCGTAACCCTTCGACTCGGGGCTGCTGGCGAGCGCTTCGTAGGCCTTGAACAGCTCGGAGTTCTGGCCCAGTTCGGTCCAATAGGCGGACAGCAGCGGCAGGCAGCCTTCATAGGCGTCGCGCAATTCGGCGCTGTTGCACACCGCGTTGAGGTGGCTGACCGGGCTCCAGGCCTTGCCCAGGCGGTCATGCAGTTCGTCCATGGCCAGCACCAGGCCGGCCCAGGTCGGGGTGCCGTTCTGCTGGGCGAGGATGCGCGCGATGGCCGCGCGGTTGTCGGCGAGGATCTGCTCGATGGCCGGCTTCACGTGCTCGGGGCGAATGGACGAGAAGGGCGGCAGGTCGTAGCTCTGCAGAAGAGGATTCGCGCTCACGGTGGCACCTTGGCTGAAGAAACACTCGGCCATCTTAAATACAATCGGGCCCATTCGCAGCCAGAGAGACTCTATCGTGACTATTCGTTCGTATCAGGGCAAAACGCCATCTCTCGGCGAGCGCGTCTTCGTTGACGCCAGCGCCGTGGTTATCGGTGACGTGGAGATCGGCGCCGACAGCTCGGTCTGGCCGCTCGTCGTGATCCGCGGCGACATGCACCGCATCCGCATCGGCGCGCGCACCAGCGTGCAGGACGGCAGCGTGCTGCACATCACCCACGCCGGCCCGTTCAATCCGGACGGCTTCCCG
Source organism: Pseudomonas multiresinivorans (assembly GCF_012971725.1). Taxonomy (NCBI): domain Bacteria; kingdom Pseudomonadati; phylum Pseudomonadota; class Gammaproteobacteria; order Pseudomonadales; family Pseudomonadaceae; genus Pseudomonas; species Pseudomonas multiresinivorans. The sequence continues at coordinate 457,160 of NZ_CP048833.1, read as the reverse complement.
CTGACCATCGGCGACGAAGTGACCATCGGTCACAAGGTGCTGCTGCATGGCTGCACCATCGGCAGCCGCATCCTGGTCGGCATGGGTTCGATCGTGATGGACGGTGCGGTGATCGAGAACGATGTGATCCTCGGCGCCGGCAGCCTGGTGCCGCCGGGCAAGGTGCTGGAGAGCGGCTTCCTGTATGTCGGCAGCCCGGTGAAGAAGGCTCGGGCGCTGAGCGACAAGGAACGGGCGTTCTTCGGCTATACGGCCGGTAACTACGTGAATCTGAAGGATCAGCATATTGCCGAGGGGTTTGCCGGCTGACCGCACCTGCATCCGCGTTCTGATCGTGCTCATTCGGTTGGGCGGTTCGCGAGCAAGCTCGCTCCTACAGGAAGCCATGCGCTCTTTGTAGGAGTGAGCTTGCTCGCGAACCCCGGCCGAACCGCCGGACGGCCCGCCGCGCCAGACCTCGCGCCCTATACTGAGCCAAGGTGACCGGACGCCAGGGCGTGCCCGGCCGAAGTCAGTAGCGGGCGGTGCCGGGGATGCCGCCGAGCCGGCGGGCGGCCATGAACAGTCTGTGCTCTTTCTGCTCCACCGTTTCGCCCTGGCGGCGTGGCGGTGTCGTTGCGCTGCTTCTGCTGGCGCTGGGCGGCTGTGCCCATCACCCCGCCACACCCACCGCTCCGCTCACCGAGGCCACCTGGCGCCAGGTCGATGCCGACATCGGCGCCGCCTCCCTGGCCGCCACCTCCCAGGCCCGCGCCTACGCCGAAGAAGCCATGCAGCAGTGGATGGACCTGGTCTACCAGCGCACCGACGAAAAATTCATTCCCTGGTTCTCCAGCTACTGGACGCAGCAATGGCTCGGCATGAAGGTCGCCTGGTACAAGATGGGCTCCCACGGTGACCTCGACCCCACCGTCGACAAGCTGGCCGTTTACCTCCAGGAGCAGTACCGCAAGCAGGTGCTCGTCCCTGTCGCCAAACAGGTCGACCCCGACGCGGTGATGGAGAAGGCTACCCGGCACTACGTCGAACTGCTGACCGTCGCGCTGAAGGAAATTCCCCAGCGCCGCGGCATCCCGCAGAAGGCTTTCGATGAGCATCTGATGGGGATTCCGGCGATCAGCCTGGGGCCGCCGTCCAGTCGCGATGCTTCGCTCTACGACGTGGTGCACGCCAAGGACATCGGCAAGCTCCCTGCCTTCGCCGCGTTGATGCAGGAAATCCGCACGGCGTCGGGCAAGGCTGGTGCCGGCACCAAGGTCAGCGGGGTGTCGCCGGTCGCCCAGCGCACCAGCGCCAAGCTGGTCAACGAGCTGAAGAACCGCAGCATTGTCGGCGTGGTGGCCGGCGCGGCTGGCAAGGTCGCCGGGTCGGTAATCTCCGTCGCCTTCACGCTGTTCAGCATGGCCGGCAACGACCACGCGCGGCCCGAGGTGGAAACCCAGCTGCGCAAGGAGATCAATGCCGCGTTCGACGAGCAATGGCTGGCGCTGATGCGCGACCCGGACGGCGGCGTGATGGCCGGTGTCGATCACCTCGGCGGCCGTGTGCAGGAAAAGCTCGTCGGCCAGTTGGCGCAGCCGGAGGACGAGCCGAATGTCGACAGCGAGTCGTTTGGTGCCGCGCCAGGCGAGCCCATCAGTGTGACCGGTGGATTTCGCGTGCTACGCCAGGGGCAGGGGTATGGGGCCCCGGCCCCCTGAAGCGTGTGGCTGTCAGTCGACTGACGGCAGTGACCCCGCGCGGGGTAGGATAGGACTTCCGCAATCGAGCCTCAGGCAACCCAGGACGCGACGTGGCCCCACGCAAACCTTCAAAAGCCAGGCACGCCGCTGGTGCCGACACCCCTCTGACTGTCGTTGGACTGGGCGCTTCCGCCGGCGGGCTGGAGGCGCTGGAGGAGTTCCTGCGTGCGATGCCGCAGAGCTCTTCCTTCGCTTTCGTGATCATTCAGCACCTGGACCCGGAGCACCCCAGCCTTCTTTGCGAGATTCTTGCCCGCGCAACCCGCATGCCCGTGGTCGAGGCTGCGGAGGGCCTGGTAGTCGAGGCGGGAACCGTCTATGTGATCCCTCCCCGCCACGATCTGAGCCTGGGCAAGGCCACCTTGCATGTGACCCCTTGGCTGCCACCCCGCGCGATGCACTTGCCAATCGACACCTTCTTCGCCTCGCTGGCGCAGCGCTACGGGCGCCGGGCGGTCGGTATCGTTCTGTCCGGCACCGGTGCGGACGGCACGCTGGGCTGCCGTGCGATTCTCGATCGCGGCGGTCGAACCCTGATTCAGACGCCCGAAGACGCGGCCTATGCTGGCATGCCCAGCAGCGTGATCCTTGCCGGCAACGCCAGTCAGGTATTACCGGTGCGCGAAATGCCGAATGCCCTGCTGGGTGGCCCGCTGGCGCGGAGCAGGGAGTTGCCCGAGGAGCAGGCGGTTGCATTGAGTGCCATCCTGACTTTTCTGCGTCAGGTCACCGGGCACGATTTCACCCAGTACAAACAGAGCACCATTCTGCGCCGCATCGAGCGCCGCATGCTGCTTCAGCAGATCGATGATCAGCGACAGTACGTCATCTATCTCCGACAGCATCCCGAAGAAGCCCGGCAGTTGTTCAACGAGCTGCTGATCAACGTCACTCAGTTCTTTCGCGATACCGATGCCTTCGCGGTGCTCAAGGAAGACGTTCTGGCCCCGTTGCTGGCGGAAAAGCCCGATGACTACGTATTCCGTGTCTGGGTGGCAGGCTGCGCCAGCGGCGAAGAGGCCTATTCCGTGGCGATTCTGCTGCATGAGCTGATGGAGCGTAGCGGCCGAACGCTGGCGCTGCAGTTCTTTGCTACCGATCTGGACGAAGACGCGATCATGACTGCCCGCGCCGGCTTGTACCCGGCAGGCATTGCCGCAGATGTTGGCGCGCAGCGGCTGCAGCGGTATTTCACTCAGGAAGACGGCGGTTACCGCATTCGCAAGGAGATCCGCGAGACGATCGTGTTTGCGGTCCAGAACGTGATCAAGGACCCACCCTTCACTCGCCTGGACCTGCTCTGCTGCCGCAACCTGATGATCTATCTCGGATCGCAATTGCAGAACCGCCTGTTGCCGATCTTCCACTATGCGCTCCGGCCCAGCGGAGTGTTGTTCCTCTCGCCATCGGAAAGCATCGGCGGCCATACGGCGCTGTTCACCACGCTGCACCGCAAGTGGAAGTTCTACCGGGCGAACAAGGCAACGTCTTCCAAGTCTCTGACGCTCAGCGGCAACTTGTCGTGGGTGCCTGAGCGGGTCAACACACCACCGGATACCTCCCCGAAAATGGTCAAAGAAATCAACGTCGCCGAACTGACCCGCCGCATGCTGCTGCAGGATTTCGTGCCCGCCTCGGTGGTCACCGACCTTCAGGGCAATATCGTCTATATCCACGGCGACACCGGTAACTACCTGCGTCCGGCGCCGGGCCAGGCGACGCTGAACGTCATCGACATGGCTCGCGAAGGCCTCAAGCTGGATTTGCGCAGCGCGGTACAGCAGGCAGCGCAGGGCGGGCCGGATACCCTGGGACGTGAAGTCGCCATTACCGGCAGTCAACTGACCCGCGCCATCCGTCTGAGCGTGCGCCGTCTGCCTGAAGGCAATCAGGGCGAGCTGCTGCTGATCAGCTTCCAGGAGGAGCCGGCGCAACCTCCTGTTGTACGGCTGCAACAGCCGGCCGATGGTGACACGGCGCAGGTCGCCGCGCGCGTCCAGCTGCTGGAGCATGACCTCGCTTACACGCGCAAGAACCTGCAGGCCACTATCGATGAGCTACAGGATGCCAATGAAGAGCTCAGCTCGGCCAACGAAGAGATGCAGTCCACCAATGAGGAGCTGCAATCCTCCAACGAGGAGCTGGAAACCTCGCGCGAGGAACTGCAGTCGGTCAATGAGGAACTGGTGACCGTGAACACCGAGTTGCAGGCAAAGATCGAGCAGCTTGGCGACATGCAGAACGACATGAAGAATCTGCTAGACAGCATCAATATCGGAACTATCTTTCTTGATGCGCAGTTGGCCATTCGCCGGTTTACCCGTGATGCGGTGAAAATCTACAGGCTGATTCCGAAGGATGTTGGCCGCCCTCTGGCTGATATCACGTCCTATCTGGATAGAAAGGATCTGCTCGTGCGCGCACAGGAAGTGCTGGATACCCTCATCCCCTATGAGGTCGAACTGTGCACCACGACCGGTAACTGGTTCCTGGCGCGCCTGCTCCCGTATCGAACACTGGACAATGTGATCGACGGAGTAGTCCTCACTTTCCACGACATCAATACCCGCGTAGCCAACGAGCAGTCGGTGCAGGCTGCACGGGACCTCGCCGAGGCGATCGTCGACACGATCAGCGAACCCTTGCTGGTACTCGATGAGCGCCTGCAGGTCGTATCGGCCAGTCGCTCCTATTACCGTGAATTTCGCACCACTGCGGCCGACACGATCGACCGCACGCTGTATGAGCTGGGCAGCCGGCAGTGGGACATACCGGCGCTGCGTACCCAGTTGGGTACCATTCTTGAGGGTGATACCAGTTTCGATGGGTTTGTCGTGGAGCACCACTTCCCGAGCATCGGCCCGCGAACCATCACCCTCAACGCTCGACGCGTAACAGGCAAGGGCGCTCGTCCCCACCTGATCCTGCTCGCCATGCAGATACAGCCGTCGAGAACCTAGAGGCCCGGATGGAATGTCCAGAACGCCCCCGAACGAAGTTCAGCCGTTATCCGACGAAACCGACCTGAGCATCGCCACCGACGAGGCGTCCGACCATGCAGCGTTGCTGCACGAATTGCACGTCCATCAGATCGAACTGGAGCTGCAGAACGAGAATCTGCTGCACACCCAGGTGGCGCTGGAGGCGTCCCGGGACCAATACCTGGATCTGTACGAAAATGCCCCGGTTGGCTACCTGACGCTGGCGCTCAACGGCCAGATCGACTCGGTCAACCTGACGGGAGCGCAGCTGATCGGACTGCCGCGCGAGAGCCTGCTGGGACGGCGCTTCAGTGCGCGCATCGCCGAGCCAGATCTGGATCGCTGGTACCGCACCTTCGTTCTGGTCTGCCGCGGCGCCACCCGGCAGGCCTGCGAGCTGACACTTCTGCGCGAGGACGGATCGCGCTGGTACGCCCACCTGGACTGCACTCGCCAGGGGCCGGACGACGCTGAGGTCCGCGTCAGCCTCACCGACCTCACTGAGCGGCGCGCCCTCGAAAGCCAGCTGAGCCTGGCCGCCAGCGTGTTCACCCACGCCCGCGAGGGCATCATGATCACCGATCCGGACGGCAACATCGTCGAGATCAACGAAGCCTTCAGCAGTATCACCGGCTACTCGCGTGACGAAGTGCTGGGTCGTAATCCGCGCATGCTGGGCTCGGGCATGACCGAGCGCGAATGCTTCGCGGAGCTCTGGCATTGCCTGGCGGAACACCATTACTGGCAGGGCGAGCTGTGGAACCGTCGCCGCAACGGTGAAGTGTTCGTCGCCGGCCAGACCATCACCGCTATCTGCGACCCCCTGGGCGGGGTGCGCAATTACGTTTCATTGTTCACCGACATTACCGAGCTGCACGAGCACCGCCGCCAGCTGGAGTATGTCGCCCATTACGACCCGCTCACCCACTTGCCCAACCGCGTGTTGCTCACCCAGCGCCTGCAGCAGACCATGGCTCGTGCCCAGCGGCAGCACTGCAAGTTGGCGGTCGCCTATCTCGATCTCGACGGATTCAAGTCGATCAATGACTTGTACGGCCATGAAACCGGTGACCGCGTGCTCTCTGTGGTTGCGCAGCGGATGAAGCTCACCCTGCGCGAAGGTTGCATCCTGTCGCGGCTGGGGGGCGACGAGTTCGTCGTGATCATCGCAGACCTCGAAGAAATGGATGACAGTCTGCCGATTCTGGAGCGGTTGCTGCTGATCGTTTCGCAACCGATCCCGGTGGACAGTGTCTGTGCCAACGTCTCGGCCAGCATCGGCGTCAGCTATTTCCCGCAGGGCACCGACATTGGTGGAGATCAGTTGCTGCGACAGGCCGACCAGGCCATGTACCAGGCCAAATTGGCGGGCAAGAACCGCTTCCATGTCTTCGATGCGCAGCATGATCTCGACCTGCGCGGTTACAACGCCCAGCTCGATCGCATCGACCAGGCCTTGCGCGGGCGCGAATTTGTCCTGTTCCATCAGCCCCAGGTGAACATGCGCACCGGCGAGGTGGTTGGCACTGAAGCGTTGATTCGCTGGCAGCACCCGGAAAAGGGCCTGCTGCCACCCGATGCGTTCCTGCCGCTGATCGAGGGCAATCCTCTGGCCGAGATGCTCGGTGACTGGGTCATCGAGAATGCCTTGCTGCAGATCGAAATCTGGCTGGCCGCTGGTGTGCGGATTCCAGTGAGCGTCAACGTCGGCGCTCGCCAACTGCAGCAGCCGGACTTCGTCTCGATCCTGGAGGTGCATCTGGCCGCCCACCCGAGCGTACCGCCGCAACTGCTGGTGATCGAGATTCTGGAAAACAGCGCCCTGGAAGATATCGATGGAGTATCGCGGACTATCCGCGCCTGTGCCGCCATCGGTGTGCGCTTTGCCCTGGACGATTTCGGCACCGGCTACTCCTCGCTGAGCTACCTCAAGCGCCTGCCAGTGGCGCAATTGAAGATCGACCGGGTCTTCATCCAGGGCCTGCTCGACGATCCGGATGACCTCTCCATCCTGCAGGCGATCCTTGGCCTCGCGGAAGCCTTCAAGTGCGAGATCATCGCCGAAGGAGTCGAGACCACCCGCCACGGCGCGCGGCTGCTGGAGCTCGGCTGCCTGCTCGGGCAGGGCGCCGGCATTGCCCAGCCAATGCCCGCCGACAAACTGCTCGACTGGTACCAGCGCTGGCAGCGGCGCCCGACGTGGGCAGCGGCGGGCAACTGATCACCGCCAAGTCGAGCAGTCGGACTTCGCACCCGCAGCGCCGGCCCAGTATCCTTGCTGACGACTTTCGCGGCCGGACGCTGATCCCATGCATTACCAGAACATCCTCTTCGACCTCGACGGCACCCTCACCGATCCGCGCGAGGGCATCACCCGCTCGATCCAGTACGCCCTTGCCCAACTGGGCATCGACGAGCCCGACCTGCGCCAGCTCGAACACTTCATCGGCCCGCCGTTGCTGCAGTGCTTCATGAGCACCTACGACTTCGACGAGGCGCGCGCCTGGGAGGCGGTGAACCACTACCGCGTGCGCTTCAAGGACACCGGGCTGTACGAGAACAAGGTGTTCGACGGTGTCGGCGAGCTGCTGCAACTGCTCGGCGGCCAGGGCCGCACGCTGTACATCTGCACCAGCAAGCCGACCGTATTCGCGGCGGAAATCGCCCGCCACTTCGACTTCGCCAAACACTTCAAAGTGATCTACGGCAGCGAGCTGGACGGCACGCGCACCAACAAGGTCGAGCTGATCGAGCACCTGCTGGGTATCGAGAAGCTGGACCTGGCGCAGACGCTGATGATCGGCGACCGCAAGCACGACCTGATCGGCGCGCACCGCAATGGCTTGTCCGCCGCGGGCGTCGGCTACGGCTTTGGCAGCCGTGAAGAGCTGATGGCGGAGAGCCCGGCGCATTACTTCGCAAGCATGGACGAGCTGCGCGCGGCGTTTGCCTGAGGGTTTTCGACTGGGGTTGGTTCGCGAGCAAGCTCGCTCCTGCGAAGAGCAATCGCTCCCTGTAGGAGCGAGCTTGCTCGTGAACCGACGTGACAGCCCGTACCGTGGTATGCCCCCGTGCGTTCCCAACCAGATGTGCGGCCGGCTCAGCGTGAGGGGTTTGGCTGTTGTAGGAGCAACTGTCCTCTCTGGATAGTCCGTCGCTGCGTCTTCCCCCCTCACCCCAACCCTGGCTGCGCGCCCCGCTCCTCAGGGAGAGGGGCAGTCCGAGCCGACTGACGCGAAGGTTTCATCCTGCACCGAACGGTCCCCTCTCCCCTTGGGAGAGGGCTAGGGTGAGGGATGGCCCAAGTGCGGAGGTATCTCGTAGGAGCGGATTCATCCGCGATCGATTGCCGGCCACTCCGAGCAAGCCGATTGCACATCGCGGACGGAGTCCGCTCCTACGAAAACGGGTAGACCGCGCGGTGCGTCAGCTGCGCAGCCACTCCGCCAGCCGCGCCATCATGTCATCGCATTTGGCCAACTGTTCCAGGCTGACGAACTCGTCCGGCTTGTGGCCCTGGTCCATGCTGCCCGGGCCGCAGACCACGGTGGGAATGCCGGCCTGGTCGAACAGCCCACCCTCGGTGCCGTAGGCGACGGTGGTGAAGTCCCGCGAACCGCTCAGCAGTGCAATCAACTCGGCAGCCTGGGCCTGCTGGTCGGTGACCAGGGCGGGATAGGCCGACAGCTCGCTGAAACGGATATCCGTCTCGGCTTTCACTGCGCGCATCTTCGGCAGCAGTTCGGTTTCAGCGAAGGCGCGCAGGTCATCGGCGACCTGTTGCGGATCGTCGCTGGGCAGTGCCCGCACCTCGAAGTCGAACTGGCATTCGGCGGGCACGATGTTCAGTGCGCGGCCGCCGCTGATCACGCCGGTCTGCACGGTGGAGTAGGGTGGATCGAAGCGCGGATCGTGACGCTCCGGTGCGGCCAGGCGGGTGCCGATCTCGCCGAGGCGGCCGATCAGCTTCGCCGCGTACTCGATGGCGTTCACACCCTGCGGCGCATAGGCCGAATGGCACGGCGCGCCGTGCACCTGGCAGCGCATGGCGAGCTTGCCCTTGTGGCCGAGCACCGGCTTGAGTTCGGTGGGTTCGCCGATGATGCAGACCATCGGCTTGTGCTCGCGGTGCTCCAGCGCGGCAAGCAGCGAGCGTACGCCGAGGCAGCCGACTTCCTCGTCATAGGAGAACGCCAGGTGCACCGGCAGGCGCAGCGGCTGGGCGAGAAACGCCGGTACCGCCGCCAGCACGCAGGCGATATAGCCCTTCATGTCTGCCGTGCCCCGTCCGTATAGACGGCCATCGCGCTCGGTCAGCTCGAAGGGCGGGACCGTCCACGGCTGGCCGTCGGTGGGCACCACGTCGGTGTGGCCGGACAGGCACACGCCGCCGCGATCCTGCGGACCCAGCGTGGCGTAGAGATTGGCCTTGCCGCCTTCGGCGTCGTGGAACAGTTCGCAGGCGATGCCGTGCCCTGCGAGGTAGTCGCGGATGTAGTGGATCAGCGCCAGGTTGGAGTTGCGACTGACGGTGTCGAAGGCGATCAGGTCTGCAAGGATTTCACGGCTGGAAGACATGGTTGGGTCCTGCTTCAAATCTCTTGTCGTAGGAGCTGATTCATCCGCGATATCGCTGCGGCTGATAGCTATCGCGGACGGAGTCCGCTCCTACAGGGCATGGCGTTACTCGTCGCCCGGCACACCGTAGCTCGGTGCCTTGGTCGGGTCGAGGGCGCGCACGAGGTAGTCCTCCAGTTGCGGCTTGTAGGCCACCCAGAGTTTCTCCAGCTCATCGATGGGCGCTTCGTCGGCCCAGTCCACGCGCAGGTCGACGATCGGCCAGACCAGGTCGCCGACGACCTTGAGCGCCGCCGAATGCACCGGGCCCGCTTCGCCACCGGCCGCCATCGCCGCCTGCATCGCGGCCAGCAGGCGCTCGGCCAGGCAGCCGTTGGCGCCTTCGAAGGCCTGGGTCATGGCCTCGATCACTGCGGTGGAGGACAGCAGGTTGCCCGCCGCCACGCAGTTTTCCCCGGCCACGGCGTTGTACACGCCCAGCGCCTCGCTGCCGGTGAACAGCGCGACCTTGCCGTGCTGGTCGATCACCGTCACCTGGCGGTACTGGCTATAGCCGTTGCTGGAGAGCGCCTTGTCCAGCGCCGCGCTTGGTTCGAGGCCGGCCTCGAGCTGGTCGAGGATCTGCGGGCCGAGGGCCGGCAGAGTGATGTTCTGCGTCGCCACCGCGCCGACGCCGGCGCGTACCCAGGGGCAGCGGGCGCCCACGGCAATGCTCGAGGAGCTGATGGCGATACCCAGTTGTCCGGTTTCGGCGCAGCGGCCGACGATGGAGAAGGTCATGGTGGCTCCTTGCTTGCTGTTCTTGTCGATCAAGCGCTATCAGGCACAAACGACGAAGCGGCGAGGCAGGAAATCCCGCGCCGCCGCATCGTTTTTCAGTTCATCGATCAGTCCGGAATGACGGCGATGACATCGATCTCCATCAACCACTGCGGCTGACCGAGGGCCGACACCACCAGGCCGGTGGAGATCGGGAACACGCCCTTCAGCCACTTGCCGACTTCCTGGTAGACCGGCTCGCGGTAGCGCGGGTCGATCAGATAGGTAGTGGTCTTGACGATGTGCGACAGGTCGCTGCCGGCTTCTTCCAGCAGTTGCTTGACGTTCTTCATCGCCTGTTCGGCCTGGGCACGCGGATCGCCCAGCCCTACCAGGTTGCCCTCGAAGTCAGTACCGACCTGGCCGCGCACGTACACGGTGTTGCCGGCGCGCACGGCCTGGCAGAGGTCGTTGTCCAGGGTCTGGTTCGGGTAGGTGTCCTTGGTGTTGAACATGCGGATGCGAGTATGGGTAGGCATCTCTTACTCCCAGGATGCGGCTTTCTGAACGGAGGAGCCTTCGCGTTGCGAGGCGTCCTGGTATTCGACGTAACGGCGTTGGGTGGCGATGTGGCCGGCCACGTGCTTGGCGTCGTGCCAGACGCCCCAGATGAAGGTGGAGCCGCGACGGGACAGCCACGGCAGGCCGACGAAGTACACACCTGGCTCGCGGGATACGCCGCGCTGGTGCTTGGGCTTGCCCTTGTCGTCGAAGGCGTCGACCTGCAGCCAGTTGAAGTCCACGGCGTAGCCGGTGGCCCAGATGATCGCGGTGATGCCGGCGTCGGCGAGGTCCAGCTCCTGGATCGGATTGCGGATGCACTCGGCGTCTGCGTAGACCTTGCGGGCCTCCGGCTCCAGCGGCAGGTCGAGGCCGTTGCGCTCGATGTAGGCGTCGGCGGCGTCGAGCAGACCAAGGTAGTTGTCATCGCCGGCCTTCAGGTTGGCCACCAGGTCGTCCTGGAAGCTCACCTTGCCGCCTTCGAAGGCCTTGGTCAGGCCGGTCAGGGTGATGCCCTCGTTGGCCAGGCGACGGAAGTCGATGGTCTCGCCGCCACGGGCACCGCTCACGGCGATGGTCACGTGCTCGCGGCCCGGCTGTACTTCCTCGGCGTCCCACAGGCCGAGCACGCCCAGCCACCAGACGAAGTCGCGGTTGCGGTAGGAGCGCGGCGGGCGGTCATGGGCGCCAACCGAGAGGAAGACCTTCTTGCCGGCGCGGTTCAGCTCGTCGGCGATCTGCACGCCGGAAGAGCCGGCGCCGATCACCAGCACGGCACCTTCGGGCAGCTGCTGCGGGTTGTAGTACTTGGCCGAGTGGATCTGGTAGAGGCCTTCGTCCTTCGGCGCGATGGCCGGGATCACCGGGCGCTGGAACGGGCCGGTGGCGGAAACGATGCGCAGCGCCTGGAGGGTTCCTTCGGAGGTTTCCACGGTGAAGCCGGGGCGGCCTTCGTTGCGGGTGACCTTCTTCACTTCCACGCCGGTGCGGATCGGCGCGTTGAACTGCTTGGCGTAGGCGACGAAGTAGTCCGCCACCTGCTCCTTGTGCGGGAAATCGTCCGGGCCGACCGGGAATTCCATGTTCGGGAAGCGGTCGTGCCAGGCCGGGCCGTTGGCTACCAGCGAATCCCAGCGGCCGGTGCGCCAGGCTTCGGCGATGCGGCTCTTTTCCAGCACGATGTGCGGCACGCCCTGTTGGGTCAGGTGCTCGCTCATGGCGACGCCGGCTTGTCCGGCGCCAACGACCAGCGTGTCGATTTCCAGGTTATCAAGCGACTTCTTGCCGAAGGCGCCTGGATTCAGGTCGGTCATGGCTTGCTTCCTCAGACTCTGATCACGTTTATTCTTGTTGCGGCTAGGGAGGAGGTGTTGGCCGCATTCTGTTCAGAGGCTGTGAATAGCGAAATTATGTTTTTTGTAGTCGCAGGCTAGGGAAAAGCTGCACCCACGCAAACCCCGCGGCCCGCGGGCTACAGGGGAGGGGCTATAGGATTTTTGGTGGCTGGGGCGACAAATTGGATAGGCAGAATGTGCCTTGTGCTTTTGTGTAGGAGCGAGCTTGCTCGCGAACAGACTCCGCTGCGGGGCTGGTTCGCGAGCAAGCTCGCTCCTACAGTCGGGGGGTGGCGTGGGAGCGGACTCCGTCCGCGATAGGCCCGCATCGCGCCGGATGCCATCGCGGACGAAGTTCGCTCCTACCAGAGCACCGCCTCAGCGACTCTGCGCCACCGCCTCGAGGAACCGCTCCAGCACCAGGTTCGGCCGGCGGCCCTTGCGGGTCACGACGGTCAGCGGGATGTCGTAGTGGAAGCGCTCCGGCCGCAGTGCGCGCAGGCGGCCCTGGGCGACCCAGTCGGCGGCGTAGTGGTCGGGCAGGTAGCCGATGTAGCTGCCGGTGAGGATCAGGAAGGCCATGCCCTCGCGGTCCGAGGCGGTGGCGCTGCCGGAGAGTTCCTGGTGCCGCTCTTGCGCCTCGGCCGGGATGCGGTAACTCGGCGCCACCGCGTCGCAGGCGTGGATTTCCTGCACGGTGATGCCCGCATCGTCGCGCTCGAACAGCGGGTGCTCCTGGCTGCAGAACAGCAGCGAACGCTCTTCGTATAAAGAGGAGTACTCCAGGCCCGACAGCGGACTGATGAGCGGTACCACGCCCACATGCAACCGTCCGTCGAGAACCCCCAGTTCGATCTCGTTGGGCGTGGTCATGCCGATATTGATCCGCACGCCCGGCCCGCTTGCCTTCAGCGCACGCAGGGCGTGGGTGATACGCATCTGCGGCAGGGTCACCAGGTTGTTGATGATGCCGATGTTCAGCTCCCCGCGCAGGTGCTGGTGCAACTCGTTGACCTCGGCGCGGAAGCCTTCCAGCGCCGCCAGCAGCGACTGGGTCGCGCGGTACACCTCGCGGCCTTCGTCGGTCAGCGCAAAGCCCGCCCGGCCGCGCTGGCAAAGGCGCATGCCCAGGCGCTTCTCCAGGTCGCCCATGTGCAGGCTGATCGCCGAACGGCTGATGCCCAGCGTGCTCTCGGCGGCCGAGAAGCTGCCGCACTCGACTATGGTTTTGAAGATGCGCAGCAGGCGGATCTCGAAGTCGCTCACCTGGCCCAGGGAAGGTGCACGGGTTTTCGCCATTTTGTTTTACCAAATCGAAACTGAACGTAAGAAGAATAAGCTTTAACTCACGTTAAGTCAGGCCCAATCTAGTCCCATCGCACCAGGCCAGCCGCGGCCTGCGCGCCCAACAAGACTGTCTTCGAGGACAAGCTGCATGAACCAGCAAGTGAACGTCACCCCGTCGGTGGCCAGCGAACTGAACCTGAAGGCCCACTGGATGCCCTTCAGCGCCAACCGCAACTTCCATAAAGACCCGCGCATCATCGTCGCCGCCGAAGGCAGCTGGCTAGTGGACGACAAGGGCCGCAAGATCTACGACAGCCTGTCGGGCCTGTGGACCTGCGGCGCCGGTCACTCGCGCAAGGAAATCGCCGACGCGGTCGCCAAACAGCTGACCACCCTCGACTACTCCCCGGCGTTCCAGTACGGCCACCCGCTGTCCTTCAAACTGGCCGAGAAGATCACCCAGTTGACCCCGGCCGGCCTCGACCACGTGTTCTTCACCGGCTCGGGCTCCGAGTGCGCCGACACCTCGATCAAGATGGCCCGCGCCTACTGGCGCCTGAAAGGCCAGGCGCAGAAAACCAAGCTGATCGGCCGCGCCCGTGGCTACCACGGCGTGAACGTTGCCGGCACCGCCCTGGGCGGCATCGGCGGCAACCGCAAGATGTTCGGCCAGCTGATGGACGTCGACCACCTGCCGCACACCCTGCAGCCGGGCATGGCCTTCACCAAGGGCATGGCCGAGACTGGCGGCGTCGAGCTGGCCAACGAACTGCTGAAGCTGATCGAACTGCATGACGCCTCCAACATCGCCGCCGTGATCGTCGAGCCGATGTCCGGTTCCGCCGGCGTGCTGGTTCCGCCGAAGGGCTACCTGCAGCGCCTGCGCGAAATCTGCGACCAGCACAACATCCTGCTGATCTTCGACGAAGTCATCACCGCCTTCGGCCGCATGGGCAAGGCCACCGGCGCCGAGTTCTTCGGCGTGAAGCCGGACATCATGAACGTCGCCAAACAGGTCACCAACGGCGCCATTCCCATGGGCGCGGTGATCGCCAGCAGCGAAATCTACGACACCTTCATGGGCCAGAACCTGCCGGAATACGCTGTTGAGTTCGGCCATGGCTATACCTACTCCGCGCACCCGGTCGCCTGCGCCGCCGGTATTGCCGCGCTGGACCTGCTGGAAAAAGAGAACCTGATCCAGCAGTCCCTGGAACTGGCTCCGCACTTCGAGAAGGCCCTGCACGGCCTGAAGGGCGCGAAGAACGTCGTCGACATCCGCAACTGCGGCCTGGCCGGCGCGATCCAGATCGGCGCCCGTGACGGCGACGCCATCGTGCGTCCGTTCGAAGCCAGCATGAAGCTGTGGAAAGAAGGCTTCTACGTGCGCTTCGGCGGCGACACCCTGCAGTTCGGCCCGACCTTCAACGCCAAGCCCGAAGACCTGGACCGCCTGTTCAGCGCCGTCGGCGACGCCCTCAACGGGGTGGCGTAAGTGAGCGAGCGTCCGAAGGCCGTCCCGACGGTACAGATCGACAACGACAAGGTCCTGGTCACCGAGTGGCGCTTCGCCCCCGGTGCCGAGACCGGCTGGCACCGCCACGGCATGGAATACGTCGTGGTCCCGGTGACCAACGGCGAGCTGCTGCTGGAAACCCCCGAAGGCGAGCGGCGCGCGCCGCTGGTCCTGGGCCAGAGCTACACCCGCCAGATCGGTACCGAGCACAACGTGATCAACCCTTGCGATCACGAAGTGGCCTTCATCGAGATCGAGCTCAAGAGCGACGAACACCCGCACAGCCACTGAGCGCGCGGGCACGCGAGAAGGCATGCCGCGACGAGTCACCTTAGAGTGACTGCCGGCGTGCCTTGCAGCCCACGCTTCATACCGAACAATTCCCTCTCTTTTCGGAGAGAGGGCGAGGGAGAGGGGCTCCTCGCGAGCCTCGCCCCAATACTTTCAGCGAGAAGAGACTTCCCATGACCACCGTCAAGCACCTGATCGGCGGCGAAATGATCGCCGACACCGGCCGCACCGCCGACGTCTTCAACCCGTCCACCGGCGAAGCCATCCGCAAGGTTCCGCTGGCCAGCCGCGAAACCGTGCAGCAGGCCATCGACGCCGCCAAGGCCGCCTTCCCGGCCTGGCGCAACACCCCGCCGGCCAAGCGCGCCCAGGTGCTGTTCCGCTTCAAGCAACTGCTCGAAGCCAACGAAGCGCGCATCAGCCAGCTGATCAGCGAAGAACACGGCAAGACCCTGGAAGACGCCGCCGGTGAACTCAAGCGCGGCATCGAGAACGTCGAATACGCCAGCGCCGCCCCGGAAATCCTCAAGGGCGAATACAGCCGCAACGTCGGCCCGAACATCGACGCCTGGAGCGACTTCCAGCCGATCGGCGTGGTCGCCGGTATCACGCCGTTCAACTTCCCGGCCATGGTGCCGCTGTGGATGTACCCGCTGGCGATTGCCTGCGGCAACACCTTCATCCTCAAGCCGTCCGAGCGTGACCCGAGCTCCACCCTGCTGATCGCAGAACTGTTCGAAGAAGCCGGCCTCCCCAAGGGCGTGCTGAACGTGGTGCACGGCGACAAGACCGCCGTGGACGCGCTGATCGAGGCCCCGGAAGTCAAAGCCCTGAGCTTCGTCGGTTCCACCCCGATCGCCGAGTACATCTATTCCGAAGGCACCAAGCGCGGCAAGCGCGTGCAGGCCCTGGGCGGCGCCAAGAACCACGCCGTGCTGATGCCCGACTGTGACCTGGACAACGCCGTCAGCGCCCTGATGGGTGCGGCCTACGGCTCCTGCGGCGAGCGCTGCATGGCCATCTCCGTGGCTGTGTGCGTGGGCGACCAGATCGGCGACGCGCTGGTCGAGAAGATCGTTCCGCAGATCAAGGCCCTGAAAATCGGCGCCGGCACCTCCTGCGGCCTGGACATGGGCCCGCTGGTTACCGGCGCTGCCCAGCAGAAAGTCACCGGCTACATCGACGCCGGTGTCGAGCAGGGCGCCCAACTGCTGGTCGACGGCCGCAACTACAAGGTCGCCGGTCACGAGAACGGCTTCTTCGTCGGCGGCACCCTGTTCGACAAGGTGACCCCGGACATGACCATCTACCAGGAAGAAATCTTCGGCCCGGTGCTGTGCATCGTGCGCGTGAACAGCCTGGAAGAAGCCATGCAGCTGATCAACGACCACGAATACGGCAACGGCACCTGCATCTTCACCCGCGACGGTGAAGCCGCCCGCCTGTTCTGCGACGAGATCGAAGTCGGTATGGTCGGCGTCAACGTACCGCTGCCGGTACCGGTGGCCTACCACAGCTTCGGCGGCTGGAAGCGCTCGCTGTTCGGCGACCTGCACGCCTACGGCCCGGATGGCGTGCGCTTCTACACCAAGCGCAAGGCCATCACCCAGCGCTGGCCGCAGCGCAAGTCGCACGAAGCGGCGCAGTTCGCCTTCCCCAGCAATGGCTGATGGTGAATAAGCGGTAAGAGAAAGGCCGGTCCAGTGACCGGCCTTTTTCATTTTTGGATGACGGCTTGTGGATCAGTGGTCATCAAAAGTCTGTACGTAGTTCTGTACAATGTTGCTTGAAATGCCACTGGCCGCCACTGGCGACAAGGACGACTTCCATGCAAGTGCTCACCTTTACCCAGGCCCGCGCCGACCTCAAGCAGACCATGGACGATGTGTGCCGGGATCACGAACCGGCGGTCATCACGCGGCAGCGTGGCGAACCGGTGGTGATGATTTCGCTGGAGGACTACAACGGCATGCAGGAAACCCTCTACCTGCTGAGTTCCACCGCCAACGCCAAGCGGCTGCGCGAGTCCATCGACGAGGTGCGCGCCGGCAAGGCTCAGGTCAAGGAGCTGACCGTTGAACGTGAAGTCGAAAAGCCGTAACAAGTCGACCGCCCGAGGCTCTATCAGTGTTGCGTTTACCAGCCATGGCTGGGAGGACTATCAGTTCTGGGAGCAGAGCGACGGCGAGGTGTTTCGCGTCCTCAACGAACTGATCGAAGAATGTCGGCGGACGCCGCACAAGGGTACGGGCCGGCCGGAACCGTTGAAGGGTGATCTGTCCGGGTTCTGGTCCCGCCGTATTACC
Source organism: Pseudomonas multiresinivorans (assembly GCF_012971725.1). Taxonomy (NCBI): domain Bacteria; kingdom Pseudomonadati; phylum Pseudomonadota; class Gammaproteobacteria; order Pseudomonadales; family Pseudomonadaceae; genus Pseudomonas; species Pseudomonas multiresinivorans. The sequence goes on along the minus strand of NZ_CP048833.1, from coordinate 439,805 downwards.
CGTGAGCACCGGTTGGTGTACTTCTTCGAGGCCGAGGTGCTGACGATCCTGCAGTGCCGATACCACTACGACAAATAGGGCCGCTGAAGCGGCCCTTTTTCTTTTCCGGCTAGTTGCGCCAGGCAAGTAGGGGGACTTCTTCCCAGCGCATCCACAGGCCGCCTTGCCAGTTCAGGAGCATGAGGCGGCGGGTTTCCCAGGTGAGATGGACACGGCGCGGTGCGTCGGTTTCCGGGGTGTGCTGGTCGCGCAGGGTGGGGATTACGTCCTGTGACAGCCAATGGTCGAGGGACTCGAGTTCCGGGTGGCCGAAGCGGACGAGGGCTTTGTAGGCGGCGGCTTCGATGACCAGAATGGTTTCTTCCGTGCTGCCGGTGCGGTAGGCGAGTTGGACGGTCTGGACTTCGTGGGGGAAGAAGCGGTGGTGGAAGCTGTCGGGAAACTGGACGGAGAGCAGGCGGGCGATATCGCGGGAGACGAACCAGGCCTGGTTGTCGATTATCAGGCCGCGCAGGAAGCGTTTTTTGCGGGTGAAGAAGGTTGGGGTGTAGGTGTCGGTCATGGCGAAGGCTCCAGCAGTCCAAGTTTGATGCCGCAGAGCACGTGCAAGAACAGATGTTGTTCTTAGCCGCGCCGATTGGCACCGGTTTCCCGCTAGTCGAGTCGCCAAACTCGGTCACGAATTAGTGACGGCGGGAGCATAGAAATGCTGGAGTAGTGCAGCAAGACAGTCGTTTCCGGCGTGTGTGTAGGAGCGAGCTTGCTCGCGAACAGCCCAGCGCTCGGGCTGGCGTGTCGTCCGGGGGTTCAGCGTCGCTTCGGGGTGCGCGCGGACGTCCTGTTTCGCCCCCTCGGGCGAGTTCCTTTTGGCAAACGCCCCAAAAGGAACCAAAAGGGCTTGCCCCTCCATCCGGTTTTTCGCTTAGGCGAAAAATTCCCCCGTTGAATCGAAGTTTCAGGGGCACGCGCTGACGGGCCATCCCTGGCCCGGCAGCGCTCTCGCGGCATCCATGCCGCTCAACCCCTGAAACTCCAATTCAACGGGGCCTCCTGAAGGGGGCGGTTCGGCGTGCGTGGGTGTTTTTCTAGAAGTCTTTAGGAGCCGGAGCCGGAGCCGGAGCCAGAGCCAGAGCCAGAGCCAGAGCCAGAGCCAGAGCCAGAGCCATGAGTCGTAGGGCGCATAACCCGGAACGGGTTATCCGCCAAAACGGCGGATAACGCCGGGGCCGTTATGCGCCCTACGGGAGCTGTTCGTGCCGGCTGACACGGTGGTTTCGCTATGCACCGAACGGTCCCCTCTCCCTCCGGGAGAGGGTTAGGGTGAGGGGTGGCCGAGCCCGGGCGTCATGCGGGGCGCTGGCTATCGGAGATGCGCCGAGAGGGCCGGCGTTGTGCGGGTTCGCGAGCAAGCTCGCTCCTACAAGGGAGAGCGGCGATCAGCCCAGGTGTTTCTTCAGGTAGATGCGCTGATGCCCCGGCGGGCAATCCTCGAGCACGCCCATGCGCTCGAAGCCCTGTTTCTCGTAGAAACCGGGAGCCTGGAAGCTGTAGGTGTAGAGGAACAGGCCGACGCAGCCGCGGCGGCGGGCTTCGTCTTCGGCCAGGGCGATGAGCTGGCTGCCCAGGCCGCTGCCGCGCTGGTCGTCCTGCAGCCAGAGGTAGTCGATGTAAAGCCAGCCCATGCCGGATTGGCCGAACATGCCGCCGACCACTTCGCCTTCCGGGTTGCGGGCGTAGAGTTCGAAGTCGTCGTAGGTGTTGCTGCGGCCCATCTGCCCGAGGTTGTAGGCGAGCAGGCCCTTGACCACGACGTCGCGCGCCTGCGGGTCGATGCCTAGGGTGAAGTTGAATGGCGTTTGCATGGTGCCCTCCGGATTGGCGAAGGCGACCAGTCTAGGGAGATGCCGCCGCCATGGGTAGGCGTCTTTGGTAGCGGCGGGCGTGCAGGGATTTTTAGCGCGGTGCGCTTAGAGCAATTCTTTACGCGTGGTGTTGATCAACTGAAGTTGTTTGTCGCGGAAGAACAGGTAGCGATAGGCGCCATTGCTGGGGCCGTACATCCAGGTTTCCAATTGCGGCTGCCCAGGGATGAACTTCCCGTCGGGCCCGCGACGCGGTTGGGTGGGCGGTGTGACAACGCGCTTGTCCGGTTGCCCGCACTTGGCAAGCACTTCGTCCATCGGATCGCCTTCGTTGATCAGGCTGGTGCCGCAGCGCAATGTGCCGGCATGGGCGCCGCTCGCAGCGAGCAGGGCCAGCAGGGGGATCAGCAGGAAGCGCATGGGATTGCTCCGCAGAGATGCTCACGCCCGACTTTAACCGTCAGGCGTGGCGTGTTCGTTGAGCGGGGGCAGTGCAGGGCGATGTTCTCAGCGCGCGGTGCCCACGTTGCGCACATACAGGTCCTTGCCGCCGCTACCACCGCCGCGTGCCTGCAGCTCGAAGCGCTTGGGATGGCCCTTGATCAGGTCGCTGAGCTTCTTGAAGCCGTACAGGCGCGGGTCGAACGCGGGCTGCAGCTTGCCGATGTTCTGCCCCAGGGCGCCCAGCTGGACCCAGTCGTCGTCGTCGCCGTCAATGTCGTCGAGCACCTTGGCGATGAAGTCCAGCGGGACCTTTTGCGATTTGCGCTTGGCCGCGGGTTTGGGCGTGTCGTTGGCGCTCGGGGTGGCGGTCCTGTCGGTGACGGGCACCGGCTCGACGGGGGCTTCGGGCGTGGCGCGGAGGATTTCGGTGTAGATGAACTTGTCGCAGGCGGAGACGAACGGCTTGGGCGTCTTCTCCTCGCCGAAGCCGTAGACGGTCAGCCCTTCCTCGCGCAGGCGTGCGGCCAGGCGGGTGAAGTCGCTGTCGCTGGAGACCAGGCAGAAGCCGTCGAAGCGGCGGGTGTAGAGCAGGTCCATGGCGTCGATGATCAGCGCGCTGTCGGTGGCGTTCTTGCCGCTGGTGTAGGCGAACTGCTGCATGGGCTGGATGGAGTGGTCCAGCAGCACCTGCTTCCACTTGCCCAGGTTGGGCTTGGTCCAGTCGCCGTAGATGCGTTTGACGCTGGCGACGCCGTATTTGGCGATCTCCTCGAAGAGGCCCTCGACGATGGCGGCGGGGGCATTGTCGGCGTCGATCAGGACGGCGAGATGTGTCTGCTGGCGCGGAGCGGAGGATTTGGTGGCCATGCTGCGTCCTTTCCTTGCGGTCCCTGGACCTTAATCGGATTGGGCTGCGGATACCACCTGCGTGAATGCGTGCTCGCGCCGGCGTCCGCTCAATCGGTGGCGAACTCGCACTTGTCGCGCCCGCTGCGCTTGGCGTCCAGCAGGGCGGCGTCGGCGCGGCTGAGGGTCTGGGAGTAGCTCTCGCCCGGATGATGCTCGGCGACGCCGAAGCTGGCGGTGACCGACAGGGCGTTGGTGCCCACGCGCACGGCGAGGCAGCGGATGTCGTTGCGTACGCGCTCGATGATCGTGGCGGCGTCGGTGAGGCGGGTGTCGGGGAGGATCAGCAGGAATTCCTCACCGCCCCAGCGGCCGCAGAGGTCGTACTGGCGCAGGGCGGATTCCATGGCGCGGCCGATTTCCACCAGCACGCGGTCGCCGACCTCGTGGCCCCAGGTGTCGTTGACCTGCTTGAAGCGGTCGACGTCGAGCATGGCCAGCACGTAGGACTCGCCGTGGCGCTGGGCGCGCTCGCTTTCCTCGCGCAGGCGCTCCATCAGCAGGCGGCGGTTGGCGATGCCGGTGAGGGTGTCGTGGGTCGAGGCTTCCTTCAGCGCGACGTTGAGGTCGCGCATCATGTCCTGGTAGCGGTCGGAGATGCGCGCGACCTTTTCCAGCTGGCGCAGCTGCTTGTGGTAGCGCTCGGACAGCGTGCTGTTCTGCTGCCGGGCCATGGACTGGAAGCCGTCGGAAATCCGCGCGATGCGCTCCAGGCGCGCGAGCTGGTCGAGGGACTGCTGGTGCTTCTGGTACAGGGCCTCGCGCAGGGGGTGCCCTTCGTACTGTGGGTCGGCCAGCAGGTCTTCGATCAGCAGGTCCAGCTCGCGCTCGCTAGTCATGGCTCTTACTCGTCGTAGGCTTGGATGACGAACGGGAAGGTACAGTCCTCGCGGAATTCCTCGGCCAGTTCGGCGACGCGCTCGTTGCGTCGGTCGTAGTGCCACGCCACGCGGGTGGTGCGGCCCTGGCCGTGGGCTTCTTCGAGCAGGTCGAAGATGTCCATCATGGCCTTGATCGAGCTGGTGTTGAGGTACAGCAGGCGCAGGTCGAGTTCCAGCGGGCGCTGTTCCTGGGTGAGGAAGCGCTCGACCCATTCGATGACCTGGCCGAACAGCTCATAGGAGTTCTCCGGGTAGGAGTCGCCCTGCATCGCGAGGATGCCGGCCTGCCAGTCGCCGTGGATCTGTGGGGTGGATTGGGTACCGTTGACGTGGAGATCGCTCATGTCGGGTCTTCCTGAATTTCGCAGATCAGATCACGGCGCGCAGGCTGAAGAAGGCGCGGCCGTCGGGTTGTTCGGTGAGTGAGGTTTTCAGGGGCGCGCTGGACTTGCGGGCAATGTCCAGCAGGCCCAGGCCGGCGCCGCTGGAGGCTTCGGCGTCGCGCGGGCGGCGCAGCTGTTCCTTATAGGCGGCCTTGAGCTGGGCCTTGTCCAGCCCGGCGATGGCTTCGATGCTGCGCACCAGGCCCTGGCCGTCGGCCAGCTCCACCAGGTTGCCGGCGGAGACCACGTAGTGGCCTTCGTCGTCGCGGGCAATGGCCACGGTGGCCGAGGCTTCCTGGTCGTTGTAGCCGCGCTGGGAGGCGTAGTGGCGGATGTTCTGGGTCATCTCGATGTAGACGGCGAACACGTCCATCGCTTCGCTGGGGTGTGCCTGCTCGGCCTGCATGTAGTTGCGCAGCGCGTGGCCGATTTCCTCGATCAGGCTGCGCGAGATGGGCCCGTTGAAGCAGAGCAATATGCGTTGCCGGGTGTAGCTTTCGCGCATGGCCAACAGATCTAGCGATTCCATGGAATAACCCCTAGTCGAAGCGGAAAGAAAGAATGGTGATGTCGTCGCGTTGCGGCTGCTCGCCCTGGTACTGGGCGAGGGTAGCGGCGAACACGTCAGCCTGCTCGGCCAGCGGCCTGCGCGCGTGGTTGCGCAGCAGGTCGGCGAAGCGGCTGTTGCCGAAGCCGAAGCCGTGCTCGCCGCCGGCCTGATCGAGGAAGCCGTCGGTGCACAGGTAGTAGGTCCAGCCGGCTTCCATCGGGATTTCCACGTCCTGATAGTCGCCCTGGCGCTTGTCGCCGATGGCGCGGCGCGCGCCCTTGTACTCGCGCACGTCGTTGCCGTCGCTGGCGAACAGGGAAATCTTCGCCCCGGAGAAATGCAGCAGCTTGCGCTGGTGGTCGACTCGTACCAGGCCCGCGTCCATGTTGGTGGCCAGCGAGTTGGTGAACTCTTCCTGGCCGAGCATGCCGCGCATGACGTGGTCGGTCTCGCGCAGGATGGCCGCCGGGTCATGGCTCTGCACGCTGTCGATGGCGTGGTCGATGGCCGCCAGGGCGAGCATGGTCATCAGCGCGCCGGGCACGCCGTGGCCGGCGCAGTCGACGACGCCGATCAGGCTGTCCATGGGGCCTTCGCGGTAGATGTAGAAGTCGCCACCGACCACGTCGCGCGGCTTCCACAGGACGAAGTGGTGCTCGCCCAGTGACGCCTGCAGCTGGCGGTCGGGGAGGATGGCGCGCTGGATCAGGCTGGCGTAGTCGATGGAGTCGCCGATCTTCTTCTGTGCGGCGGCCATCTCGCGGTTGGCCTTTTCCAGTGCCTGGGTGCGCTGCTGGACCTTGTCTTCCAGCTCCTCGGTGTGCCGGCGGACCTGATCGGCCATGCTGGCGAAGGCGCTGGACAGCTCGCCGATCTCGTCCGGGCGGGTGCGCGGCAGCGGGCTGTCGTACTGCCCGGCGGCGATGGCCTTGGCCGACTGCTTGAGGCCGCGCAGCGGGCGCAGCACCAGCAGGTCGACGGTGTAGGCGAAGCCGATCAGCAGGATCGCCAGCAACCCGGCGAGGGTGCCCACCAGCGGCCAGATCCAGCGGCTGTCGAGCACCTGGGCGGCATGCAGGTCGATAGCGCTGAGCACGTGCCAGCGCAGCTGCGGGATGTAGGCGGTGGCGATCAGCTGTTCCTTGCCGTCGATGGTGACCCACATCGTCTCGACTTCGCCGGGGTTGGCCTCGGCCTGGCGCAGGGTCTGGCGCAGGGCGGTGCGCTCCTGGTCATTGCCCAGCAGGTCGTAGACGTGGTGCTTGGCCTGGCCGCTGGAGCCGGAGTTGTAGGCGATCAGCTTGGTGTCCGGGTGCGCCTGGATGGCGCCTTCGGGGTCGACGATCATCGGCGTCACCCCGGCCTCGCGGCGCGAGATGAACTGGTCGAGGAACTCGGTGAGGTCCAGGCCGCCGCCCGCCAGGCCGACTTTCTCGTTGCCGGCGCGGACCACCATGTTGAACCAGACCTTGGTGACCTTGAGCTTCTCGTTGTAGTCGACGTTGATGTTGTACAGCTCGTCGCGCGCGAGGGTGTCGAAGTACCAGGAGTCCTTCGGATCGTCCCGGCTCAGGGTGTAGCGCGGGGAGTTGGAGAGCGGCGAGCTGGAGTCGTTGAAGTAGTAGTGGCGCGAGGAGTCCACCACGACGAAGTAGGAGTAGTTGTGCTGGTCCGCGCGGAAGCCTTCGGCCTCGCGGAAGAACAGCGAGCGGCGCGCCGGGTCGTTCTCGGCCAGCAGCCAGTCCTGCGTCACCACCGACTCGGCCAGGCGCCGCGAGAGCGCCAGCTCGCGGATCACCGGTGCGATGATCTTCTGCTGGTTGAGCAGCGTGAAGTTTCTCGCGAAGGCGAGGCCGAAATGCGTGCGGATGTCTTCCATGGCCTTCCAGCCCAGCATGACTGCCGGTACCAGCGCCAGGAGACAGGCGATGAGCAGTGCCACCACCGATTTGCCGCGCAACCCCCATCTTGCCGCCATGGCTATCTTTATTCCCCGTGTCGCCCGCCGTGTGCCGGTCTTTTGGCGAAAGCTCAATTGTGCATTTTGTATACGGGCACAATCAAACCAAATTGATATCGGATCGCCATATTATTGGCGCCGGTCAATTGGCCTGAGTCTAGACCCTGTGTGAAAAGTCGCTCGGCAGTGCGGGGCGATTCCCGCAGAACTAGACGCGATTCCCACTTCCGCTCTGCCGCGCCTGCTGTAGGAGCGAACCGGCTATGCGCTCCAGCGGCAGGACTTCCTTGGCCGCACCCAGCTCCACGGCCTCGCGGGGCATGCCGTAGACGACGCAAGTCGCCTCGTCCTGGGCGACGGTATGGCCGCCGGCCTGGCGGATCGCCTGCAAGCCCCGGGCCCCATCCTTGCCCATGCCGGTGAGCAGCGCGGCGATGAGGTTGCGCCCGGCGCAGCGGGCGAGGGAGTTGAACATCACGTCCACCGCCGGCCTGTGGCCATTCACCGCAGCCTCGCGGTGCAGGCGCACGACGTAGTTGGCGCCGCTGCGCTGCACTTCCATATGGAAATCGCCCGGTGCGACCAGCACGTGGCCCGGGAGGATGCGGTCGCCATCGCGGGCTTCGCGCACGGACAGGCGCGTCTGACGGTCCAGTCGCTCGGCGTAGGACTTGGTGAAGCCTGGTGGCATGTGCAGGGTCACGACGGTGCCGGGGCAGTCCGGCGGCAGGCCGAGCAGGACTTCCTTGATGGCCTCGGTACCGCCGGTGGAGGCGCCGATGGCGAAGATCTTTTCGGTACTCAAGAGCGGCGCGCTGCTCGTTGCCGGTGCGCCGGCCGAGATCGCCGGGCGGGCGCGGGGCAGCCGGGCGCGGGCGGCGGCCTTGAGCTTGGCGCAGATTTCTTCGGCGTAGGCCTGCATGCCCTCGGCGATGCCCAGGCGCGGCTTGGCGATGAAGTCGATGGCGCCCAGCTCCAGGGCGCGCAGGGTGGCCTCGGAGCCTTTCTCGGTCAGCGAGGAAATCATCAGCACGGGCGTCGGCCGGCCCTTCATCAGCTTGTCGAGGAAGGTCAGGCCGTCCATGCGCGGCATTTCCACGTCCAGGGTGATGACGTCCGGCGCGTGCTGCTTGATCAGGTCGCGGGCGACGAAGGCGTCGGGTGCGGCACCCACCAGCTGCAGCTCCGGGTCGTTCTGGATGATGTCCTTGAGCAGGCTGCGAATCAGCGCCGAGTCGTCGACGATCAGGACCTTGACGGCCATCGGGCGTCCCTCCGTTCAGAACAGGTCAATGCTCCCGCCGCGCTCCCGACGGGACAGTTGCTGGCAGTACTGCTGCTCGCGCTGCAGCACCGTGTCGTTGGCCAGGGTGCGCAGCTTGCGCACCAGCACCCGGCCGCTGCCGGGAAAGAAGTAGACCTTGCGCGGGTGCACGTCGAGCAGGTCCTGGGCGAGCAGGGGGATGCCTTCGTTCTCCAGGTACTGCAGGACGAACTCGACGTTGCGCTGGCCGACGTCGGCGCTGAGGTTCTTCAGCACCGAACCGCCGCCGAACACCTTGGCCTCGAAGTGCCTGCGCTGGGCGCCGCGGCGCATCAGGCCGTTTATCAGCAGGTCCATGGCATGTACGCCATAGCGCCCGGAGTTGGACATCAGGCCCTGCACGCCGGTGTCGCCGGGCAGCATGAAGTGGTTCATGCCGCCCAGCCCGCTGCTGCGGTCGCGCAGGCAGACCGAGACACAGGAGCCGAGCACGGTGACCAGCATCAGCGGCTCGGCGGTGACGTAGCACTCGCCGGGCAGCAGCTTCACCGCTTCCATGCCGAAGCGCGGGTCGTAGTAGCGATTGGGTTGGTCCAGGGCGGCGCCCATCAATGGCTCCCCACCGCCTGATAGGTCGTGCGCCCTACCGAACGGACCAGGTGGCTGGCGTGGACGAAGTTTTCCGAGTGCCCGGCGAAGAACAGCCCGCCCGGCCGCAGCAGGCGCACCATGCGTTCTAGCAGGCGGGTCTGGGTCGGCTTGTCGAAATAGATCATCACGTTGCGGCAGAAGATCGCGTCCAGGTTGCCGGGGATGCCCCAGTCGCGCTCCAGCAGGTTGATCTGCCGGTAGTCGACCATCTGCCGCAGCTCGCGCACCACCCGCGCCTTGCCGGCGTTGCCGCCGGTGCCACGGAGGAAGAAGCGCTTCTTCTGGGCGGGAGTCAGCGCTTCGAGGCGCTCCAGCGGGTAGATGCCCTGGCGCGCGTGGCCGAGTACGCCGGTGTCGATGTCCGAGGCGATCAGCTCCAGCGGCGGGCTGAAGCTGCCGAGGGCGTCCACCAGGGTCATGGCCATGGAGTAGGGCTCCTCGCCGGTGCTGGAGGCGGTGGACCAGAAGCGCAGCGGCTGGTGGTCGCGCAGTTGCTCGGCGGCGAAGCGGCCCAGGTGGTCGAAATGATGCTTCTCGCGGAAGAAGGCGGTGAGGTTGGTGGTCAGCGCGTTGACGAACTGCTGCCACTCTTCCTCATGGCTTTCCAGGTAGGCGAAGTACTCGGCGAAGCTGCCCAGCCGCAGGCTGCGCAGGCGCCGTGACAGGCGGCTGTAGACCAGTTGCTGCTTGTTCTCCGAGAGGCTGATGCCGGCGTGCCGATACAGGCGCTCACGCACCTGCTGGAAGTCCCGGCGGGTGTAGTGGAATTCGTGCTCGGGGGCGGGCAGGTGGATGGGCATTGGTTGGTCTCGCAGGTGAGCGGATTGCGTAGGGCGCATAACCTCGAACGGGTTACCCGCCGCGATGGCGGATAACGCCTGTGGCGTTATGCGCCCTACTTCATTCGTCTGATCGGGATAGCTCTGCGCTGGGCGTTGCCCTCTCCCTAACCCTCTCCCTGAAGGGAGAGGGGACTGAATGGCATCAAGTGGAACTCCGTGCTTCCCGGCCACGCCGATCGGCTCCCTCTCCCTTCAGGGAGAGGGCTGGGGAGAGGGACTCTTCATGCGCCAAGCCCTCATGGGAAACCCGTCAGTGACCATCCCTGGTCCGCCCGCGGCGGCCGACCCTCCCATTGCTCCGGCCGCCGCCATCCTTCAGCCCCGCCCGATCAGAACTCTTCCCAGTCGTCTTCCTTGCCCTTGGCACGCACGGCCTTGGCCACGCCGCGGGCGGCGCGCGAGGTGTGCGCAGTCGGTTCGGCGCGGGCCGGGCGGGCAGAGGCCAGCGGCACTACGGTGGCCGCGATGGACTCCAGCTTGAACACTCCGACCTGCTGGTTGAGCATGCCGGCCTGCTCCTGCAGGGCCTCGGCCGACGCAGCGGCCTCTTCCACCAGGGCAGCGTTCTGCTGGGTCATCTCGTCCATCTGCGACACGGCGCCGTTGACTTCCTCGATGCCGCTGCTCTGCTCGGCGGAGGCGGCGGCGATCTCCGCCATGATGTCGGTGACGCGCTTGATCGCGACCACGATGTCGCTCATGGTCTGGCCGGCCTGGGCGACCAGGGTGTTGCCGCTCTCGACCTTGTCCACCGAGTCGTTGATCAGCGTCTTGATCTCCTTGGCGGCGGCGGCGGAGCGCTGCGCCAGGGTGCGTACTTCACCGGCCACCACGGCGAAGCCACGGCCCTGCTCGCCGGCGCGCGCCGCTTCCACCGCGGCGTTGAGCGCGAGGATGTTGGTCTGGAAGGCGATGCCGTCGATCACGCCGATGATGTCGGCGATCTTGCGCGCCGAGTCGTTGATCGCGGACATGGTGCCCACCACCTTCTGCACCACGCTGCCGCCCTCGGTGGCGACTTCCGAGGCGTTCACCGCCAGCGAGTTGGCCTGGCGCGCGTTCTCGGCGTTGAGCTTCACGGTGCTGGTCAGCTCTTCCATGCTCGAGGCGGTTTCTTCCAGGCTGGAAGCCTGCTGCTCGGTGCGGGTGGAGAGCTCGGCGTTGCCGCTGGCGATCTCGCTGGCGGCGGTGTGGATGGTGTCGGCCGCTTCGCGGATCTGCCCGAGCATCCGCGACAGGCTCTGTGCGGTCTCGTTGGCGTAGTCCTTCAGCTCGCCGAAGGTGCCCTGGTAGTCGGCGTCGATGCGCTGGGTCAGGTCGCCCTGAGCGAGGGCACCGAGCACGCGGGTGACGTCGCGCAGGCCCTTGTCGGCGGTATCCACCAGGTTGTTCAGGCCGGTGGCGATCTTCAGGAAGAAGCCCTCCTTGTTCGAGGCCTCGATGCGCTTGCTGAAGTCGCCGGCAACGGCGGCGTCCACCAGTTGCGAGACTTCCTGCTCGGCGCGGAATTCCTCGGTGCGGTCGGTCCACTGCACCGCCGAGCCGAGGCGTTCGCCGGCATCGTTGAACACCGGTACCACGTCGAGGGCGAAGCGGCGGCCGCCCAGGTTCAGCTCGGCTTTATGCCGCGCGGTGAGGTGCGCGAGCATGCCGCGCTGGTGTGCCGGGTTCTTGTGGAACACGTCGATGTTGGTGCCCATCAGGCGGCTGGCGTTGAAATTCGGCAGCTGCCTGCGGATGTCGGCCTCGGCATTGCCGAGCATCTCGGTCACCGTACGGTTCATGTAGATGATGTCGAGATCGTTGTTGGCGATCATCACGTTGGCCGAGACGTTGTCCAGCGCGCTCTTGATCCGCGCGTTGTACTCGGCAGCGTCGGCGCTGGCCTTGAGGCTGTCGCGCACGCCGTCGATGGCCTCGGTGATGATGGCTTTCTTGCCCGGCAGGCGGTCCATCTCCACCGAGTAGTCACCCTTGCCGTAGGCGGTGACGGTGGCGACGACCTTCATTTTTACCGCAATGTGCGCGGCGACCAGGTCGTTGATGCCCTTGGCGATGCGCGCCGGGCGGCCGGCGAACTTGTCCACCGGGATCACCTCGTCGATCCAGCCCAGCTCGTGCTGGCGCGTCATCTCCACCAGCCCGGCTTCCAGGGCTTCGGCCTGGGCCAGTTCGGTGCGCTGCTCGCGCAGGCTGCGCTGGACGTTGCGCAGCCCGTCGTACAGGCGCTCGTAGCCGGGCGCGGGGGCTTCGCCGATGGCGACGTCGAGGTTGCCGTCCACCAGGCTGTGGAGGATGGCGGTGATGCGGTCGGCGCGTTGCTGCGCCACGGCGTGTGCGTTGAACAGACCCATGTTGATTATCCTCGGTCGCGATCAGGCGGCGGTTTCGTCGACCAGCGCCATCTCACGGCTGGTCATGAGTTTCTCGATGTCCACCAGGATGAGCATCCGCTCACCCGCGGTGGCCAGGCCCAGCAGGTACTCGGTGTCGAAGCTGGCGGCGAATTCGGGGCGCGGCTTAATCTCCTCGCCGGCCAGGGCAATCACGTCGGAGACCGAATCCACTACCGCGCCGACGATGCGCCGGCCGACGTTGAGGATGATCACCACGGTGAACTGGTCGTAGCTGATGTCGGCCAGGTTGAACTTGATGCGCAGGTCGACGATGGGAACGATGGCGCCGCGCAGGTTGATCACGCCCTTGATGAAGGCGGGGGCATTGGCGATCGCCGTGACCTGGTCGTAGCCACGGATTTCCTGCACGCGCAGGATGTCGATGGCGTATTCCTCGCGGCCCAGGGTGAAGGTCAGGTATTCCTGCACCGGGCTGCTTGCCGCGCTGGCTTCAGCTGCGCTCATGGGTGGGTTCTCCTTGTGCCGCCAGACGTGGCAGGGCATCGACATCGAGGATCAGGGCGACGCTGCCGTCGCCCATGATGGTGGCGCCGGCGATCCCGTCGATCCGGCGGAAGTTCTGTTCCAGGCTCTTGATCACCACCTGCTGCTGGCCCACCAGTTCGTCCACCTGCAGGGCGAAGCTCTTGCCCTCGGATTCGAGGATCACCACGATTCCCTGGTCCGGCGGCATGGGCTCGGCGCCAATGCGCAGCAGCTGGTTGAGGGAGAACAGCGGCAGGTATTCGCCGCGCACGCGGATCACCGTCGACTCCTCGCCGGCGAGGCCGCGCACGTCGTCGGCGCGGGCCTGCAGCGACTCGACGATGTAGGTCAGCGGCACCACGTAGTTGACCTGCTCCACGGCGACGATCAGGCCGTCGAGGATGGCCAGGGTCAGCGGCAGACGGATGCTCATGCGGGTGCCCATGCTCGGTGCCGAATCGATGTCGATGCGCCCGCCCATGGCCTGGATGTTGCGCCGCACCACGTCCATGCCGACGCCGCGGCCGGAGAGCTCGGTAACCGCTTCGGCGGTGGAGAAGCCGGGCATGAAGATCAGTTGCCAGACTTCCGCGTCGGTCATCCCGTCGTGCACCGGCAGGCCCTTCTCGCGGGCCTTGGCGAGGATGCGCTCGCGCGACAGGCCGCGGCCGTCATCGGAGATTTCAACCACCACGCTGCCGCCCTGGTGGCTGGCGGCGAGCTTCACCGAGCCCTGCGCCGGCTTGCCGGCCGCCAGGCGTTCGGCGGGCGTCTCGATGCCGTGGTCGATGCTGTTGCGGACGATGTGGGTGAGCGGGTCGCTGAGCTTTTCGATGACGCTCTTGTCCAGCTCGGTGTGCTCGCCCTGGAGGATCAGTTCGACCTGTTTGCCCAGGCGCGCGGAGGTGTCGTGCACCAGGCGCGGGAAGCGGCTGAAGATGAAGCTGATCGGCAGCATGCGGATCGACATCACCGATTCCTGCAGGTCGCGGGTGTTGTGTTCCAGCTGCGCGAAGGCCTGCTGCAGGCGCTCGAAGTGCGCCGGATCGAGGTCCTCGCTGAGCTGGCTGAGCATGGCCTGGGTGATGACCAGCTCGCCGACCAGGTTGATCAGGCTGTCGATCTTCTCGACGCTGACGCGGATGGAGCTGGATTCGCTGTCGGTGCGCGGCGCGACGGCTGCCTTCACCACGGTTGGCGAGGCTTTCGGCGCTTCGTTGGCGGCGACTGGAGCGGCAACGGGTGCGCCCGGCGCCTTGTCGAAGATGCCGTAGGGCTCGACGGGGCTGGCGTCCGGCGCGCCGGGGGCGTCGTCGAAGAAACCGAAATCGCCGTCGCTGCCGGCACCGGGCATTCCGGGCGCATCGTCGAAGAAGCCGAAGTCCTCATCGCTGGCGCTGGCTTCTGCCGCGACAGGAGCGTCTTCGAACAGGCCGGAGTGGTCATCGGCAATTGCCGCGGCCGGTGCTGCCAGCCAGGCGCGCAGGCGTTCCACAGTGGCCGCGACCGGCACGTCCGGATCGGGCACCTGGCTGCGGTGTGCGTCGAGCAGGCGCTGCAATACATCGCGGGCTTCGAGGAACGCGCCGATCATGTCCACGTGCAGGGCGGTCTGCCCACAGCGGATGCGGTCGAGCAGCGTCTCCAGCTCGTGGGTCACGGCGGTCAGGTCGTCGAAGCCGAACATGCCGCTGGAGCCCTTGATCGAGTGGGCGGCGCGGAAGATGCCATTGAGCGTCTCGGCGTCCGGCTGATCGAGGTCGAGCCCGATCAGCAGGAGTTCGAGGGTCGCCAGGTGCTCGTCGGTTTCCTCGAAGAACACCTGGAGGAATTGCTCCATACCGGTAGCCATTCAGGATTCCCCTAGGGCAGGACCTTGCGGGTCACTTCCAGCAGTTTCGGCGGGTCGAACGGCTTGACCAGCCAGCCGGTGGCGCCGGCGCTCTTGCCCTGCTGTTTCATGGCGTCGCTGGATTCGGTGGTGAGCATCAGGATCGGCGTGCTGCGGTAGCCGGCCATGTCGCGCAGGCTGCGGATCAGCGACAGGCCGTCCATGTTCGGCATGTTCTGGTCGGTGAAGACCAGGTTGTAGGTCTTGCGCTGGGCCTTGCCCAGGCCGTCCTTGCCGTCCACGGCCTCGTCCACCTCGTAGCCGGCGGACTTGAGCGTGAAGCTCAGCATCTGCCGGATCGAGGCCGAGTCATCGACGATCAGAATCTGCTTTCCCATTGCGTTGGTTCTCCTCGGATTGCAATGCGTTTGTTGTCGCCAGGCGCACAGAAACTCGCGCCATCCCGGCGCGCGGAAATGGTGTGTGGGGCTCAGCCGATGAGGGCGAGGTTGGCGAGGTATTCGAAGACGGACTGCAGCATGTCGGGGCTCCTGCTTTGCCTTCAGTTCAGAACAGTTCCACCTCGCCAGCGCTGAGGCTGGTCTGGGCGACCGGATTGCTCAGGGGGCGACCGAGTTCGGCGACTTCGCCACGCAGGCGCTCGCCCCACTCGTCGGGTTCGCGGCCGTCCAGCGCGCCCAGGCCCACGGCGAGTGCGCCGAGGCGGGCGCTGTGCTTGCCGACCTGGCCGAGCAGCTGGCTGCTCATGTCCTGGAATTGCAGGGCGGTGACCGCGGCGTTGACGCCGTCGCCCACTTCCAGGGAGATGCGGTCCAGCTCCTGCACCACCTTCACGGTGTGCTGGTTCATCGCGTCGAGGTCGTCGAGCATGTTCTGGATCTTCCTGCGCGAATCCAGGGCGAAGCTCATGTCCTTGTCGGCCAGCTGGCTGATGGCGCCTTCGGCGTCCTTGATCTCGTGGTAGACCACGTCGACGTGTTCGCGGATGGCCTGGGAGAAGTGCGTGGAGCGGGTCGACAGCGCGCGCACCTCGTCGGCCACCACGGCGAATCCGCGGCCGCTTTCGCCGGCGCGGGCGGCCTCGATGGCGGCGTTGAGGGCCAGCAGGTTGGTCTGCTTGGCGATGGCGTCCATGTCCTGGGTGGACTGCAGGATCTCGGCGATCTTGTGGGTCACGCGGTCCATGCGCTCGACCAGTTGCTGCGAGGTGCGGCTGGTTTCCAGGGTGGCTTCGACGAACAGCCCGAGGGTTTCCTGGGTGGCATGGATGAAGCGCTGGAAGTCAATGTCGCCGTCCATGTGGCCGCGGCCGTCGTAGCGTTCGATCAGTGAGTGGGACAGGCCGCGCTGGGTGTCGATGCGATCGGCGAGGGCGTGGAAGCTGTCGGTCAGCTGGCGGATGGCCTGGTGCAGCAGGCTGTCGATCTGGTGGGTATGGCCGTTGAGCTGGGCCAGGTGGCCTTCCACGGCTTCCTGCAACGGGCGCCACTGAGGCAGCTCATCGCTGTGCAGTGTGACTGCCTGTGCCTCGGCGGCGGCCTTGCCGGTGCCGCACAGCAGGCTGCTCAGCACCAGGCTGGAGATCCAGCCGATCGGCAGCATCCACCAGAACGGTACGCCGACCGCGCAGAGCACGGCGACCACCGCCCAGGGCAGGGTCTGGATGATGAGGCGCCGCGGCCAATCCTGGCCGGCTTCTTGAACCGCCAGAGGGTCCAACTGTGAATCGCGCATTGAAGTGCACTCCATTGCCGGGCGCCGGTAACCGGGCCGAACGGCTGCTGATAACGTCTTGAGCAGGAATTCGGCCCAGCGATTTAAAACTAGAGTGCCAATGGGTGATGTCAAACTGACGGCATATTCCCGTCGCAAGGGATAGACCCTTGATCTAGAGGGGTTTTCAGTGAATGACCGCTTATCGCGGCTGCTGGGAGGGCGACGGGCGGTAGTGCGCAGCCCTTGTGTGGCGCGGGCTGTAGCGATTTTTCGATGGCAAAACGCGCCCGCGGGAATGGCATCCGGAGCCACGCTGGGCGGGGAGAAAAGTGTTTGGTAAGGGGTATTGGGAGTCAGAGCGGGCCATGGCGCGATCGCGAACATGGCTTGCTCTTGCAGGTTGGTACCGATGTCGACGAATGCGTAGGAGCGGACTCCGTCCGCGATCGATTCCCGGCCGCTCCGTGCAAGCCGGTTGTCCATCGCGGACGGAGTCCGCTCCTACGACGGCTGAGGTTTACAGCGTACCGAGCAGCTTGCGCGCCGCCTGGGTGTGGTCGGCGATCAGGCGCTTGAGGTCGAGGCCTTCGACTTCCCCGTCGACGACACGCCAGGTGCCGCCGATCATGATCCGGTCGGCCTTGTCGGCGCCGCACAGCAACAGCGCGGAGAGCGGGTCGTGGCTACCGGAGAAGCGCAGTTCGTCGAGCTTGAACAGCGCAAGGTCCGCCTGCTTGCCCACCGCCAGTTCACCGATGTCGCTGCGGCCGATGAGCTTGGCCGAGCCTTTGGTGGTCCAGCCCAGCGCGCGCTCCGGGGTGATCTGCTCGGCGCCGTAACGCAGGCGCTGGATATACAGGGCCTGGCGGGCTTCGAGGATCATGTTGGAGGCGTCGTTGGAGGCCGAGCCGTCCACGCCGATGCCCACCGGTGCGCCGGCGGCTTCCAGCGCCACGGTCGGGCAGATGCCCGAGGCCAGGCGCATGTTCGAGCTGGGGCAGTGGCAGACACCGGTACCGGCTTCGCCCAGGCGGCGGATTTCCTCGTCGTTGAAGTGAATGCCGTGGGCCAGCCAGGTGCGCGGGCCGAGCCAGCCGACGCTGTCCAGGTAATCCACGGTGCGCTGGCCGAAGCGCTGCAGGCAGAAGTCTTCTTCATCCAGGGTTTCGGCCAGGTGGGTGTGCAGGCGCACGTCTTCGCGCTCGGCCAGTTCGGCGCTGGCGCGCATGATTTCCGGGGTGACCGAGAAGGGCGAGCAGGGCGCCAGGGCGATCTGCACCTGGGCGCCTTCGCCGCGCTGGTGGTACTCGCGGATCAGCCGCTGGCTGTCGTCGAGAATGTCTTCGGCGCTCTGCACGGTCTGTTGCGGCGGCAGGCCGCCATCGGCTTCGCCCAGGCTCATGGAGCCACGGGTGAGCATGGCGCGCATGCCCAGTTCCTGGACCACGCCGGCCTGCACGTCGATGGCCTGCTCAAGGCCGTCGGGGAACAGGTAGTGGTGGTCGGCGGCGGTGGTGCAGCCCGAGAGCAGCAGCTCGGCCAGGGCGACCTTGGTGGCCACGCCGAGCTGGTCAGGGGTCAGGCGCGCCCATACCGGGTACAGGGTCTTCAGCCAGGGGAACAGCGGCTGGTTCACCACCGGCGCCCAGGCGCGGGTAAGGGTCTGGTAGAAGTGGTGGTGGGTGTTGATCAGGCCGGGCGTCAGCACGTGCTGGCTGGCGTCGAAGGTCTGCTGGACGGGAGCCGAGGGCTGCTGGCCGGCAGCGACCAGTTCGACGATGCGGCCGTCCTTGACGACGATGCCGCCACGGGCGTCCTGATCGTTAGCGGTGAAGATGGCCAGCGGGTTGCGCAGCCAGAGACGCGGGGAAGACATGGATGAATTCTCCAAACGGACGGAGCCGTTCGTTCGAGCCGGCTCCATGGGTTCATGGGAAGCCAGCTCAGTGTTCACCCTGTCTGCTGATCCAGGTTCGCTGACTCTGGAGTCAGGCGTGGGCGCATGGTAACGCCCACGGCGCGACTCGTCACCAGTCGATCGTCGTTCCCTGGTAGTCCAGGTAGAACTGGCCGCCACGGCCGGCGTGGCCTTCGACCTGGTCGGCAAGGCCTTTCACGCTGGTCTGCACGTCCAGCGGCGCGGATTCGCCGCCCATATCGGTACGCACCCAGCCCGGATGCAGGTTGAGCACAGTGATGCCGGTTTCGCCCAGCTCGGCGACGAAGCTGCGGGTCAGCGAATTGAGCGCCGCCTTGCTCGCGCGGTACAGCGCCATGCCGCCGGACTCGTTAGCGGCGACGCTGCCCAGTTCGGAGGTCATGAAGGCCAGCACGCCATTGTCGCCGTCGAGGCGCGGCAGCAGGCGTTCGGCCAGGCGCAGCGGTGCGATGGCGTTGACCATGAACAGCTGGCCGACATCGGCGAGATTGGCGTCGATGGCCGACTGGTGCGGCGGGCCGTAGATGCCGGCGTTGATGTAGATGAGATCAAAGCGTGTGCCGGCCAGGGCTTCGGCGAGGCGGTCCTGGGAGTGCACGTCGTCCAGCAGCAGCGACTCGACGCGCACCGGCAGTGCGGCCAGCTCGCCGGGATGGGCGGCGTCGCGCACGGTGGCGGTGACGTCCCAGCCACGGTCCAGCAGTTCGCGCACCAGGCCCAGGCCGAGGCCGCGCGAGGCGCCGATGATCAGGGCAGATTTCGGGGTGGTCATGGCAGGCTCCTGTGGCGGGGAAAGGTGCCCAGCATACGCCAGCGCCGCTCAGTCGTCGGCACGCAGGCGATCCAGGCGCAGGCGCTCGCGCGGGTCGGTCAGCCGCCACAGCGACAGGTACACCGCGCCCAGTGCGGCGATGAATCCGGCGCCGGCGAGCAGGAACATCAGCAGGATCTGGTAGCGCGCGGCATCCAGCGGGTCCATGCCGGCGAGGATCTGGCCGGTCATGATGCCCGGCAGGGTGATGATGCCGGCGGCGGCCATCTGGTTCAGCGTGGGAATCAGCCCGGTGTAGAGCGCGCGGCGGATCGGCCCGCTGAGTGCGGTGTGGCGGTCGGCACCCAGGGCCAGGCGCGCCTCGATGGCCGCGCGCTCGCGGGTGACGTTGGCGAACACCTGGTTCAGCGCCAGGCTGGCGGCGTTCATCGCCGTGCCGAGGATGATGCCCACCAGCGGAATGGCGTGGCGCGCGTCGTACCACGGGGTTGGCCGCAGGCTGCCGGCCAGGGCGAACAGGGCGATGCCCAGGGTGGCGATGCCGACCGCGCTGCCGCCGATGCCCAGGTGCCAGAGGCCGGTCAGCTGCCGGCGCTGCCGCGAGCCAACCTCGAAGGTCGCCGCGCCAAGCATTACGGCGATTACCAGCGCCGTCAGCCAGGGCGAGGACAGTGCAAACACCTGGCGCAGGAAGAATCCCACCAGCACCAGTTGCACCACCAGGCGCGCGGCGGAGATCAGCAGCGTGCGTTGCAGGCCCAGGCGCAGCGCCCAGGACAGCGCCGCCGCCGCGACGATCAGCAGCCCCGCCAGGGCCAGCTCCGGCACGCTCAATTGCAGCGGCGTCATGGGCGCAGCTCCGTCAGTCCGTCGTGGTCCAGGTGCAGCTGCCGCTCGCCGAGGCGCCGCGCCTGTTCAGCATCGTGGGTCACCACCAGCAGGCCCATGCCCTGCGCCTTGGCCGTCAGCAGCAGGCGCTCGACATGCTCGCGACTGTCCGGGTCCAGCGCGGCGGTGGGTTCGTCCAGCAGCAGGAAATGCGGGCGTTGCAGCAGGGCGCGCAGCAGGGCCAGGCGCTGCCGTTCGCCGGTGGACAGGTGCGCGACCTGCGCCTGCAGCCGCGCCGGGTCGAGATTGAGTTGTGGGAGCAGCCGGCGGGCGCCGTCGAGGTCGCTGAAGTGCGCGGCAACGTCGTCTTCCCACCAGCCGGATTCGGCCGGCACATAGGTCACCCAGCGTCGCCAGACATGGGCCGGCTGGCTCTCGCGGTTCACTCCGCCGAGGCTGACCTCGCCCTGGTTCGGGTCGAGGTCGGCGAGCAGGCGCAGCAGCAGGCTCTTGCCGACCCCCGAAGGGCCGCTGAGCACCGTGCAGTGGCCGGGTTCCAGGTCGAGATCGAACGGCCCGCTGAGGGCACCGCGCAGCGCGCGCGCGCTCAACGTGCCGGCGGGAAAGGGGGAAGGGCTCATGGGATTGGCTACGCGACCGTGACGCTGGCGAGGATAGCGCAGCGTCGCGCGTCACCGCAGAAACGACAAGGCCCGGCGTATGCCGGGCCTTGTGGATAAAAAGCCCCGGCGAGTGTGCGCCGGGGCCTGGGCAAGGAGCCCAATCAGTCGGTGGTGATCTTCGAGTGCTTCTGGGTGTCCTTCATGGTCACGTAGACCAGCAGCGAGCAGGCGATGCACGCGGTGACGTACCAGTAGAAGCCGCTCTCCATGCCGACGCTCTTGAACCACAGCGCCACGTACTCGGCGGTGCCGCCGAAGATCGACACGGTCAGTGCGTACGGCAGGCCCACGCCCAGGGCGCGGATTTCGGTGGGGAACAGCTCGGCCTTCACCACGGCGTTGATCGAGGTGTAGCCGCTGACGATGACCAGCGCGGCCATGATCAGGAAGAACGCGCCCCACCAGGTGTCGATGGTGTGCAGGGTGCTGAGGATCGGGTAGGTGAACACGGTGCCCAGCACGCCGAAGGCGATCAGGATCGGGCGACGGCCGATCTTGTCCGACAGCGCGCCGACGATGGGCTGCAGCAGCATGAACAGGAACAGCGTGGCCGCCGAGATCATGGTCGAGTCGTTCTTGCTCATGCCCACGGTGTTCACCAGGTACTTCTGCATGTACGTGGTGTAGGTGTAGAAGGCCAGCGTACCGCCCATGGTCAGGCCGACCACGGTGAGCACTTCCTTGGGATGACGGAACAGGGTGCGGATCAGGCTTTCCTTGGGCTCGTCCTTCTTGGTGCTGAAGGATTCGGTCTCTTCCATGCCGCGACGCAGGAACATGGCCACCACCGCGCACAGCGCGCCGATGAAGAACGGAATACGCCAGCCCCAGCTTTCCAGCTGCTCGACGGTCAGGGTCTGCTGCAGGACGATCAGCACCGCCAGCGCGATGAGCTGGCCGGAGATCAGGGTGACGTACTGGAAGCTGGAGAAGAAGCCGCGCTGCTCCTTGTTGGCCATCTCGCTCAGGTAGGTGGCCGAGGTGCCGTACTCACCGCCGACCGACAGGCCCTGCAGCAGGCGCGCGAGCACCAGCAGGATCGGTGCGCCGACGCCGATGGTTTCATAGCTGGGGGTCAGGGCGATGATCAGCGAGCCGAAGCACATCAGCAGGACCGAGGCCAGCAGCGCCGCCTTGCGGCCCTTGCGGTCGGCATAGATACCCATCAGCCAGCCGCCGATCGGGCGCATCAGGAAGCCCACGGCGAAGATCGCGGCGGTGTTCAGCAACTGGGCGGTCATGTCGCCCTGGGGGAAGAACGCCTTGGCGAAGTACAGCGAGAAGGCGGCGTAGACGTACCAGTCGTACCACTCGACCAGGTTGCCGACCGAGCCACTGAAGATCGACTTGATGCGCTGGGAAGTCGTGCGGGGTGCGGCAGAAGCGGAGACGGCGCTTGCGCTATCCATGGGTGTTCCTCTTGTCGTTGTTGTCGTCAGGCGTGCGGACTACGGGTTACGTCACGCCGGCGCGCCGCGAGGGCAGCGCAGTGTCGAGGGCGATAGCAGGCAGCGTGCCAAGGCGTGAAGGCCGCGTGGCACTAGGGTTTGGTCGATTCATGGGGTGGCGGCGGCAGGCGAAGCGGCGCCGATTGGCGAGGGTGTTGAGCGGAAATCCGCCGATAGGTGGGTGCCTGTAGAGAGGCGCTTCGGCGTGGATTCGGTGGGGGGATTCAGCCAATCGCGGACGGAGTCCGCTCCTACGCGAGGTCAGGCTTCGGGTAGGAGCGGACTCCGTCCGCGATCGGTCCCCGTTGGCACGGTCACCGCTGGCGGAACAAATCCCCCGGCGTAAAGCCGAACAACCCCTTGAACGAGGCGATATACGCCGAGGTGGAGTCATACCCGCAATCCAGCGCCGCCGCCGTGACGCTATCGCCGGCCTCCAGCGAGCCGAGGGAGGCGAGCAGGCGCTGGCGCTGGCGCCACAGGCGGAAGGTCATGCCGGTCTCGCGCTGGAACAGCCGCGACAAGGTCTTCTCCGACGTACCGATGCGCTGCGCCCAGTCACCCAGGGTGTGGCTGTCGGTGGGGTGGTCGATCAGCGTCTGGCACAGCTGCAGCAACCGGCCTTCCTGCGGCATCGGCAGGGAGAAGGCGACCTCCGGCAGGTCGCGCAACTGGTCCAGCAGCACTTCCACCAGCCGCGATTCGGCGCTGTCTCCCTGTGGATAATCCACCGGCAGCTCACAGAAGCTCTTGATCAGCTCCCGCGCCAGCGGCGTTACCTCCAGCACCCGGCAGCGGTCCGGCGCCCAGCGGCAGGCGTCGTCGCGGATGTACAGGCTGCGCATTTCTGCCTGGGTCGAGGTCACCACCTCATGGTCGAGGAAGGCCGGAATCCAGATGGCCCGCTGGGGTGGGGCGAAGAAGCTGCCCTCGGCGGTGTGTACGCCCAGTACGCCGGTGATGGCATAGGACAGCTGCACCCACGCGTGGTGGTGCCGGCTGGTCCAGGAACCTGCGCGTAACCGCTCGGCCCGCGCGTAGACCGGCCGCGGCAGGCGGTCGAGCACTGGAATCAGGCGTTGCAGCTCGGGGGATTGTCCTTTCATCGGTACATCTTCGGAAAGTGTCGCTGATAGCCAAAGTCTGGCAGGCCTGCCCTGGAGCCTCAAGCACGGTGCCTGGCAGAGCCGGGAAACCGCTGAGTCCAGGGCCGCCGACTGCGGCGCAAAGCGTGACCGCCCGGCGGCCCGAGTCAACCTGACAGGTGTAGTCACCGCCCGTGTCTGGCATCATCCGCGCCCGGAAAAACGCGTGGTGTGCTCCGACGGCTGTTGGGTAGATTTCCCACAAGGGAGTTGTATACACAATTTGTGTTGATTCGTTTCAACACAGGTTTGCCATGTATCCAATCTTCCGGTTGGCGGTTGCCATTCCTGTGCTTCCCGATGGCGCGATGCCCTTGAATCAGGCGAAGTTGTCCTGTGAGTCAAGAAATGGCCCGACCCGTGCACCTGCGTCTTCTCTGCCAAAGGAGCGGATCCCGAGGGGTTCGTCATAAAAATGGAACATCTGGTCAGGATTGGCTCCAATCTTGCTTTTCCTCGCCAGGCCTGACCGACCGGACAGGTTCCACCGACAATTAAAAAACGCAACACGACTGCACTGATTAGGAGCAACGCATGACTCGCACTCTCGCATCCCTGCTGCTCGCCGGCGGGCTGCTCGCGGCCGGGCAGGCCATGGCTGGCGGTGAAGACCTGACCCCGGCTCCGGCATCCAATGACGGCCCGCTGATCTGGCACAACGAAAGCCTGACCTACCTGTGGGGCAAGAACTTCAAGGTAGACCCGCCGATCCAGCAGACCTTCACCTTCGAGAGCGCGAGCGCCTGGACCTGGGGTGACATCTGGTTCTTCGTCGACCAGATCAACTACAACGGCAAGGAAAGCGCCACCAACGGCAAGAACACCTACTACGGCGAGTTCAGCCCGCGCCTGTCGTTCGGCAAGATCACCGGCACCGACCTGTCCTTCGGCCCGATCAAGGACGTGCTGCTGGCCAGCACCTACGAGTTCGGCGAAGGCGACGTCGAGTCCTACCTGCTCGGCCCGGGCTTCGACCTGGCGCTGCCGGGCTTCGATTACTTCCAGCTGAACTTCTACTACCGCAAGCCCGATGGCAACCGCGTGCCGTCCGGCGCCTGGCAGATCACCCCGGCCTGGGCCATCACCTTCCCGGTGGGCAACTCCGACATCCTGTTCGACGGCTTCATGGACTGGGTCGTGAACAACAAGGACGCCAGCTCCAGCCGCCGCAACCAGTCGGATTACCACGCCAACCTGCACTTCAACCCGCAGGTGAAGTACGACCTGGGCAAGGCCATGGGTTACGAGGCCAAGCACCTGTACGTCGGTATCGAGTACGACTACTGGTCCGACAAGTACGGCATCAAGGACTCGCAGTTCTTCACCACCGACCAGAACACCGTCAGCGCACTGGTCAAGTACCACTTCTGAGTGGTGTGTCGCCGAACTCCTGCGCGGAGTTCGGCGCCCCGATCCGTTCCAGGTCGCCCTGGAACGGTATCTCCCCAGGCTCTCGGGAATTTCGGAAATTTCTTCCGGACTCTACGATCCTGCCGATAGTCCTCGCTCCTGCATTTCCTCACAGTCCTGCACTCATCTTGTTCCAAGAAAGGACTGTCCAATGAAGAAACTGTTGCTCTCCACCCTGCTTGCCGGCCTCAGCGCCCCGCTGATGGCTGCACCGCCGGGAGCTGTCCAGCCGCTCGACATCCACGAGCAGAGCCACCAGGGCGGCTTCTTCCGCGAGGTCGTGAGAACGGAAGAACCGAAGGTCGACGATTCCGACAAAGCTGCCACAGTCGGCAATCCGGCGGCCGAGGAAGGCGTCGCGTCCGCTGGTGACGCGGTGGCCGTGCCTGGCGAGAGCGCCCCGCTGTCGCTGAGCACTCCGCTGTACGGCGACCTCACCGTCGGCGCGGCCGTGGGTATCGGTGCGGCCGTCGTGGCAGCGGGTGCCGCCCTGGGCAACCACGGCGGTGGCGGCCACCACGGCTCCTCCGGCACCACTGGCACCACCCGGTAAGGATCGCCTCCGGCGCAAGCCGGGGCATCTTCACCGGCGCGGCGGGACCGGCCGACTGGCTGGCGCCGGTTTCCGCCGCTTTCTCTCGGCTTTTGCTTGAATCCCGCTACCCGCCTGGGTTATCCATGCAGCGCCACCGCTCAATGCACGGATATTCCGCATGACCCTCCAGGTACCCGCCCACACCGCACCCAACGGCG
Source organism: Pseudomonas multiresinivorans (assembly GCF_012971725.1). NCBI lineage: Bacteria > Pseudomonadati > Pseudomonadota > Gammaproteobacteria > Pseudomonadales > Pseudomonadaceae > Pseudomonas > Pseudomonas multiresinivorans. The sequence continues at coordinate 414,634 of NZ_CP048833.1, read as the reverse complement.
AAAAGCCCGCCGGCCGCATTCGCCAGAAGAACGAGGAAGCCATCCTCGCCGCCGCCGAGGAGGAGTTCGCCCGCCATGGCTTCAAGGGCACCAGCATGAACACCATCGCCCAGCGCGTCGGCCTCCCCAAGGCCAACCTGCACTACTACTTCAGCAACAAGCTGGGGCTGTACGTGGCGGTGCTGAGCAACATCCTCGAACTGTGGGACAGCACCTTCAACCACCTCACCGTGGATGACGACCCGGCCGTCGCGCTGGCGGCCTACATCCGCGCCAAGATGGAGTTCTCCCGTCGCTACCCGCAGGCCTCGCGGGTCTTCGCCATGGAGATCATCAGTGGTGGCGAATGCCTCTCCGAACACTTCAGCCAGGACTACCGCACCTGGTTCGCCGGCCGCGCCGCCGTGTTCCAGGCCTGGATCGATGCCGGCAAGATGGACGCCGTGGACCCGGTGAACCTGATCTTCCTGATCTGGAGCAGCACCCAGCACTATGCCGACTTCGCCACCCAGATCGGCTTCGTCACGGGTCGCAAGCGCATGTCCAAGCAGGACTTCAGCGACGCCAGCGACAACCTCATCCGCATCATCCTCAAGGGTTGCGGGCTGACGCCGCCGTCGACCTCGGCATGAGTTTCACCCTGGCCGGCCTCGCCCGGTACGAAGAAGACATCCGCAAGAGCCGTTTCCAGTGCGTCGCCGCACCGATCGCCAGCGAGGCCGAGGCCCAGGCCTTCCTCGCCGCGCATCGGGACGCCAGCGCCGGGCACAACTGCTGGGCGTGGAAGCTGGGCAACCAGTACCGCTTCAGCGATGACGGCGAGCCCGGCGGCACCGCCGGCCGGCCCATGCTGGTGGCCATCGAGGGGCAGGACATGGACCGCGTAGTGGTGGTGGTCAGCCGCTGGTTCGGCGGCATCAAGCTCGGTACAGGCGGCCTGGCCCGCGCCTACGGCGGTTGTGCAGCAAAATGCCTGCAGGACGCCGAACGCATCGAACTGGTGCCCAGCAGCCGGCTGGCCTTCGATTGCACCTTCGCCGAGCACGCGCTGTTCAAGGCGCGAGTCCTTGCGCTCGGTGCCAGCATCGAGGACGAAACCTTCGGTGGGGAGGGCGTGCAGGTGACGGCGGTCCTGCCGACCACCCAGATCGAGCCGTTGCAGAAGCTGCTTGGTGACCTCAGCCGCGGTCGTATTCGGGCGCGCTTGCTGGACGCCTGATTCTTCTCCCCAATCCCCGTGGAACCACCTGTGGATAACCTGTGGCTGGTCGGCTCCTGCCTACGCCGTCCGGAGGCTGCAGCGCATCGCTCATTTTCTGAGCAATTCCTCTTGGGCCTGTTGAGCAAAATATGAACAAGCTGTGGAAAAGATGTGGGTGAAATTCGCCGGAAACCCCACTCGGGATCACTTCTGACCATTCGATGAATTATTCACTGGATTGATGCAGGGCTTACGGGGCCTGGGCTCGGGCATTTGGCTGGATGGGCGGGCAGAGCCCGGCCGGCTGGGGGCAAGTCTCTGGACAATCTGTGGGCAACTTGTGGGCAAGGTGTCTCGTCGTTGAGACACGTCGTGCGCTGATCGGCCGTCATCCACCGCCAGCCATGGCGAAAAGCCTGCCGCTTCGCTTTGGAAATCTGTGGGTAACTCTGGGGAAAAGGCGCCGGCGCATGGCCGGCGCCAGCGCCTTCAAAGGCGGAACTGCGCCATCTGCCGCGCCAGGTCGTCGGCCAGGGTGCGCAGCTCGCGGCATTGCTCGCGGCCATGCTGCACTTCGCGGGTGGTGGCGTGGGCGAGGTCGGCGATGCCCTGCACGTTGCGGTTGATCTCCTCGGTCACCGCCGACTGCTCCTCGGTGGCCGTGGCGACCTGGTGGTTGATGTCGCTGATGCGCTCCACCTGATCGGCGATGGCGCCCAGCGAGGCGCCGGCCTGCTCGCTGGCAGCCAGACTCTGCCCGGTGGTCTGCTGGCTGGATTGCATCGAGCGCACTGCGGCCTCCGCACCGCCCTTCAGGCGCTGGATGATCGTGAGGATTTCGTCGGTCGAGCCCTGGGTGCGGCTGGCCAGCGTGCGCACTTCGTCCGCCACCACCGCGAAGCCACGGCCCAGTTCGCCAGCGCGCGCCGCTTCGATGGCGGCGTTGAGTGCAAGCAGGTTGGTCTGCTCGGAGACGCCGCGGATCACCGCCAGCACCTGGTCGATGCTCGCCACCTGGCCGGCCAGTTCGCCTACCGCGCCGGCAGCCTCGCCGATCTCCCCGGACATGCGCTGGCCGACCTGCAGCGAGCCGCCGACCACCCGCCGTGCTTCGCCGGCTTCGTCGCGCGCCTGCTGCGATGCGCTGGCCGCCTGCTCGGCGTTGCGGGCGATTTCCTGCACCGTGCTGCCCATCTCGTTCACCGCCGTGGCGACCATGTCGGTCATTTCCTGCTGGCGGCCGGCACGGTCGGCGGTGTTATCCACCACCTGTGCCACTTCGCCGACGGTGTGCAGCAACTGCTGGCTGGTGCCGAGCACAGCGCTGATCAGCGCGCGCTGGCCTTCGAGGAAGCGATTGAAGCCGCGCGCCAGGTCGCCCAGTTCGTCCGCGCGGCTGTCGTCCAGGCGGCGGGTGAGGTCGCCCCCGCCACCGCCGATTTCCAGCAACGCACCGGTCACCTGGCGGATCGGCCTGGCGAGGCTGCGCGCCATCAGTACCACCAGCGCCAGGCAGAGCAGGGCGACCACTGCTCCGGCGAGGCCGGAGAAGGCCAGCGCCTCGCGGGCGTCGGCATAGATTTCTGCTTCCGGCACTTCGCTCACCAGGGTCCAGCCCAGGTCATGCAGCGGCAGGCTGACGGCCAGGTAGTCCTCGCCGTTGCGTTCGAAGCGAGCGCTGTGGAAGCCTTGCTGACCGAGCAGAGCACTGGCGGCACTGGCACCGATCAGGTCACCAAGGTTGCGCCCTTTGGGCAGTGCGGCGTCGGGATGAATCTGCACCTGGCCGTCGTTCTTCACCAGGTACACGCGCCCGGACTGGCCGAAGCGGAAGTCGCGGATCAGCGTCGACAGTTCGCGCATCTCGAGGCCCAGACCGGCGATGCCGAGCAGCTTGCCGTCGCGCTCCACACGCTGGTCGATGAACAGCGCCAGTTCGCCGGTGCTGCCGTCGGTGTCGATGTTCCACATGCGCGGCTTGCCGCTGTCGATGAACTGGAAGTACCAGCTGTCCTTCGGCTCGCTGCGGCTCAGCGTGCGCTCCTTGCCCTTGTCGCTGTAGTAAGCGCCGCTGGCGTTGGAGGTGATCAGCGCGGAGAAGGCCTTCTGCGAGGCGCGGATGCCGCCCAGGTAGCGGGTGAATTCAGCCAGTTGCGCGGGGCTTTCGCCAGCGGCCAGCCAGTCCTGCACCAGGGTGTTATCGGCGATCCCTGCCGCTGCGGTGATGGGGCCGGTGAGGCGCTTCTCGAAGTCATTGGCAAACGCCTGGATACTCGCCGGCAGCGCCTGTTCGAGCAGGTAGCGCTCGCTGAGGCGGTTGACCAGCACGGCATACAGGCCGAGGACGATGAGCAGGCTGATGAGCAGGGCGGCGCCCATGCTGAGGATGAGCTGGGTCTGGATACTTCGCAGGCGCATTTTCTTGTTTTCCTCCGAACGCACAACGAAACGCCCGCCGGGTGGCGGGCGAAGAGACGGGGTCGTTGAGTGTATCGGCGGCAGCGGGAAAAACTGTTGTCCCACTGGTCAGGTTTTTGCGTCCGCTGGCGTGTCGCTGCACGCACCTTCGCTACATAGCGCGGCCCATTCCACTCCTTCACGCGTCTGCCGGGCGGGGGCGTCCTGGTGATAGCGGGCGATGACCTGGGCGGCCACCGAGATGGCTACTTCCAGCGGGCGTTTGCCGGGCACTTCGGACAAGCCGATGGGGCAATGCATCTGCTCGATCACCTGCTGTGGATAACCGTGCTGTTCCAGCCTCATCTGGAAGCGCCGCGCCTTGGTGCGCGAGCCGATCATGCCGAGAAAGCCGGCGTCGCCGCGCTTGAGCACGGCCTCGGCGATGGCGTAGTCCAGCGGGTGGTTGTGGGTCATGACCAGGAAGTAGCTGCCCGGTGGCGCTTCGTGCACGGCGTCCTCGGGTTCCTCCAGCAGGCGCATGCGCACGCCGTCGGGAACGGCTTTGGGAAATTCCGCGGCGCGGCTGTCCACCCATTCCAGGCGCAACGGCAAACCTGCCAGCAATGGCGCGAGGGCGCGGCCCACGTGCCCGGCACCGAACAGCACGACCTGTGGCCCACGTGCGGCAAAGCATTCGAACAGCAGGCTGGCACGCCCGCCGCAGCATTGGCCCAGCCGTGCGCCGAGAGGGAAGTGCTCCAGCGCCTGGCGATCCTTGCCGGCCAGCAGCAACTGGCGGGCGTGCTCGATGGCGGCGAACTCCAGGTGGCCGCCGCCGATGGTGTCGAAGGTTTCCCCGGCGGTGACCAGCATCTTGCTGCCGGATTCGCGGGGCGTGGAGCCCTGCACGCCGATCACGGTGACCAGCACGTAGCCCTCGGCGCTGTCGCGCAGGCTTGCGATGGCATCCATCCAGTTGCGGGTCATGCTTGGTTCTCCTGGCGCATCGCCTCACAGGCCCAGAGTACCCGCTCCGGCGTCGCCGGCGTATCCAGGTCGGGGCTCAGCCGATAGTCCGCGAGGCTGGCGATGGCGTCGCGCAGCGCCGACCACACCGAGATCGCCAGCATGAACGGCGGTTCGCCCACGGCCTTGGACAGGTACACGCTGTCCTCCTCGTTGGGGCGCTCGAACAGCGCCACGCGAAAGTCCTCTGGCGTGTCGCTCACCGCTGGGATCTTGTAGGTCGCGGGGCCCACCGTGAGCAGCTTGCCGGAGTCGTCCCAGCGCAGCTCCTCGGTGGTCAGCCAACCCATGCCCTGGATGAATCCGCCTTCGATCTGGCCGATGTCGATGGCCGGGTTCACGCTGCGGCCGACGTCGTGGAGGATGTCCACGCGCTGGACGCGGTACTCGCCGGTCAGCGTGTCCACCTCCACCTCGGACACCGCCGCCCCGTAGGCGAAGTAGAAGAACGGATGGCCCTGGCCCTTCTCGCGGTCGTAGAAGATTTTCGGCGTGCGGTAGAAACCGGTGGCGGAAAGCTGGATGCGCGCGAAGTACGCGGCCTGGATGGCTTCGGTGAAGCTCACGTGCTGCGTCCCGATGGTCACGCCGCCGTGCTCGAAGCGAACCTCCTGTGGCTTTACGCCATCGCGTTCGGCGAGAAAATCGATCAGCCGCTTCTTCAGCGTGCGCGCGGCATCGCGGGCGGCCATGCCGTTCAGGTCGGTACCGCTGGAAGCGGCGGTGGGCGAGGTGTTGGGCACCTTGTCGGTACGCGTTGCGGTGATCACCACGCGCTCCAGCGGCACCTGGAATTCCTCGGCGACGATCTGCGCGACCTTGGTGTTCAGCCCCTGGCCCATCTCGGTGCCGCCGTGGTTCAGCTGAATGCTGCCATCGGTGTAGAGGTGGACCAGCGCGCCCGCCTGATTCAGGTGCTGCGCGGTGAAGGAAATGCCGAACTTCACCGGAGTCAGTGCGAGGCCTTTCTTCAGCACCGCGCTCTGCGTGTTGAATGCGTGGATCGCTGCGCGCCGCGTGGCGTAGTCGCTGCTTTGCTCCAGCCGCGCGATCAACTCGCCCAGCAGGTTGTGCTCGACCTTCTGGTGGTAGGGCGTCAACTCGCGCCCCATTCCTCCGTAGAGGTTGAGTTTGCGCACGTCGAGCGGGTCCTTGCCCACCGCGCGGGCGATGTCGTCCATGGCGCGCTCGATGATCATCATCCCCTGCGGCCCGCCGAAGCCGCGGAAGGCGGTGTGCGAGACGATGTTGGTGAAGCTGCGGTAGCCCGAGATGGCCACGTCGGGGATGAAGTAGGCGTTGTCGGCGTGGAACATCGCGCGGTCGACGATGGCGTCGGAGAGGTCCGGCGAATGGCCGCAGTCGCCCACCAGTTCCAGCTGCGCGGCGAGCAACCGGCCCCCATCGTCGAAGCCGATGCGGTAGCGGTTGTGGAAGGGGTGGCGCTTGCCGGTCAGGCGCATGTCATCGGCGCGTGGCAGACGCAGTTTCACGGCTTGCCCGGTCTTGCGTGCGAGCAGCGCGGCGAGACAGGCGAAGGGCGCGGCCTGAGTTTCCTTGCCGCCGAAGCCGCCGCCCATGCGGCGCACTTCCACGGTGACCTTGGCCAGCGGGATCGCCAGTACCTCGGCTACCAGTTTCTGCACTTCGCTCGGGTGCTGGCTGGAGGTGTGCACCAGCATGCCACCGTCGTCGCCGGGCAGCGCCAGCGAAGCCTGGCCTTCGAGGTAGAAATGCTCCTGGCCGCCGATGAACTGGTGAGCTTCCAGCACGTGCGGGGCATTCTCCAGCGCCGTTTGCGCATCGCCCCGGCGCATGTGGTGCGGCGGCCGTACGAAGCGTTCCTCGGCCTTGGCCTTGAGCGGATCGATCAGCGGCTCTTCCTTAGCGTATTCGACCTTCACCAGACGTACCGCCCGGCGTGCCTGGATCAGCGTTTGGGCGGCGACGGCGAACAGCGCCTGGCCGTGGTACTTCACCCGGTCGCCGGCCAGCAGCGGGTCACCGGGAAAGACCGGACCGATATCGGTGTGGCCGGGAACGTCTTCCAGGGTCAGCACGGCAATGACGCCGGGTGCGCTGCGAACCGCATCAAGGTTGAGGGAGAGCACGGCACCGCAGGCGATTTCAGTCAGGCCGACGGCGGCGTGCAGGAGCTCGCGCGGCTCCTTCAGGTCGTCCACGTAGCGCGCGGCGCCGCTGACGTGCAGCGCCGCGCTGTCGTGTTCGCGAGGCTGGCCCGCGCTGTGGATGGCGACCGCGACGCCATTGCTGGCCAGTGGTGGCAGGCTACGCATGGCGCACCTCCGCGGCGTTATCGGACCATTCCAGTAGTGCGCGCTGCAGCAGGTTCTGCGCCACCTTCAGGCGATAGGCGGCGCTGGCGCGCAGGTCGTCGATGGGTTGGAAATCCTCCGGGATCGCGGCCTGCGCCGCAGCGATGGCCGCCGAGTCGAATGGCCTGCCGCGCAGCGCCGCTTCAGTCCGCAGGCCGCGCAGGGGCGTGGCCGCCATACCGCCGCAGGCGAGGCGCACGTCGGTGACGATGGCGTTGTCATCGAGGTCCAGTCGCAGCGCCATGCACACGGCGGAAATGTCGTCGTCGCGGCGTTTGGACACCTTGTCGACACGGAACCGCTGGTGGCTGCCCAGGCGCGGGATCAGCACCGCTTCGATGTACTCGCCGGGCTGCAGGACGGTCTTGCGATAGCCGGTGAAGAATCCATCGACAGGCACCTCGCGCACGGCTCCCGACTGGCGCAGGCGCAACGTCGCATCCAGGGCCAGCAATACCGGCGGTATGTCGCCGATGGGCGAGGCGTTGGCGATGTTGCCGCCCAGGGTGCCGCGCTGGCGGATCTGCAGGGAGCCGAGGCGTTCCAGCAAGGCGCTCACGCCGGGGAATTCGTCCAGTGCAGCGAGGCAATCGGCATAGGGGCGCGCGGCGCCGATCAGCAGGTGGTCGGCATGGACTTCCAGGCGTTGCAGCTCGTCGACGCGGTCGAGGTGGATCAGCGCCGGGAAGGCTTTGAGGTTCTGCGTCGCTTCAAGCGCCAGGTCAGTGCCGCCGGCGATCAGCCGCGCCTGCGGGTGGCGCTGAAGCAAGTCGTCCAGCTCGTCCTGCGAACCGGGCAACCAGGCCTGCGCCTCGCCTTCGCCCAGCGTGCCGGCTGTGGATATCTCCCGCAGGCGGGCGACGATCAGGGCGCCGTTCTGCTCGAAGCTGTCCAGGCACGGCTGTCCGGCGATCTGCGCGGCAGCGTCGAGGATCGGCCGGTAGCCGGTGCAGCGGCACAGGTTGCCCGAAAGTGCCGTCAGCGCCGTCTCGCGGTTGTGTGGCGGCGGCGAATGGCGCCAGGCGAACAGCGACATGACGATGCCGGGTGTGCAGAAGCCGCACTGCGAGCCGTGGCAATCGACCATGGCCCGTTGAACCGGGTGCAGCGCGCCTGGTTCGCCCAGGTGCTCGACGGTCAGCACCTGGCGTCCGTGGACCGCCCCCAGCAACGTGATGCAGGCGTTCACCGCACGGTAGCGCAGGGCTTCGCCCTCGGGCTCGGCGAGCACCACGGTGCAGGCGCCGCAGTCTCCCGAGGCGCAGCCCTCCTTGGTGCCGGTGCGGGCGCGGTAGATGCGCAGGTAGTCGAGCAGGCTGGTCTCGGGCGCGAACCCGTCGGCCTGGACTGCTTCTTCGCCGAGCAGGAACTGGATCATCGGGAGTCCTCGTCGTCATGCGTGCGGCGTGCCGCTTCGCGAAGGCTGACCGGAACGGGCGAGAACCCTGCGTTAGCGGCCCACGCAAACAAGCATAGGCGCGTGGGCGGGCAGGGCAAAAAAGCAGGGGTTGGCAAGGCAGGGTGGGGCACCGTACGTCGCATCCGCCGTTGCCCTTCAGTAGCTTTCACGCCAAGGTGTCAGGACCGGTGCCAGCCGCCGGACTCAGGGGGGAGGGCTCGAAGCCGCCAGGCAGAGCCCTTGAAGCGGGTATTCAGATGTAGGATGCCGCGTTTCGCTTGATAGGAAACTTCTTCCTTTTATAGTTACCCTCATAGAAAGACTCAATATTCCTAATGCCCTAAATCAATGGGCCTTTTCTGTCATCAGACGATAATCTTCTACCTGTCGAATTTCTAACGATCGACCCACTCGATTAAACGACAACTCTCTACGAGGAATTGCCTAATGAACCTGATCAACACCCAAGTCCAACCGTTCAAGGTCAACGCTTTCCACAATGGCAAGTTCATCGAAGTCACCGAGCAGTCCCTGAAGGGCAAGTGGTCGGTTCTGATCTTCATGCCGGCAGCCTTCACCTTCAACTGCCCGACCGAGATCGAAGACGCCGCCAACAACTACGCTGCGTTCCGTGACGCTGGTACCGAGGTTTACATCGTGACCACCGACACCCACTTCTCCCACAAGGTGTGGCACGAAACCTCCCCGGCTGTTGGCAAGGCTCAGTTCCCGCTGATCGGCGACCCGACCCACCAGCTGACCAACGCTTTCGGCGTGCACATCCCGGAAGAAGGCCTGGCCCTGCGCGGCACCTTCGTGATCAACCCGGAAGGCGTGATCAAGACCGTCGAAATCCACTCCAACGAGATCGCTCGTGACGTCGGCGAAACCCTGCGCAAGCTGAAAGCTGCCCAGTACACCGCCGCTCACCCGGGCGAAGTCTGCCCGGCCAAGTGGAAAGAAGGCGAGAAGACCCTGGCTCCGTCCCTGGACCTGGTCGGCAAGATCTAAGAACGGCCGGGAAGCGGTTGCGCGGCAGTTCCTGCCGCGCAACCACCGGGCGCCCGCCCACAGCGCTTCCCCCACCGTTTTGCAGTACCCCGAGGATGCCTACCGGCATCCTCCCTGCCTAAAGCCAAAAGCGTGCGCAGGGTGGGCCAGAAGGCTCGCCGGGGAACCCCTTTGCTCAAATTCCGAGGATCTGGATCATGTTGGACGCCACTCTTAAAACCCAGTTGAAGGCCTACCTGGAAAAGGTTCAGCAGCCGTTCGAGATCGTCGCTTCCCTCGATGACAGCGACAAATCCCGCGAACTGAGCGAACTGCTGCACGACATCGTCGGCCTGACCGACAAGATCACCCTGCGAGAAGATGGCAGCGACGCCCGCAAGCCGTCCTTCTCGCTGAACCGCCCGGGGGCGAACATCGGCCTGACTTTCGCCGGTATCCCCATGGGCCACGAATTCACTTCCCTGGTGCTGGCGCTGCTGCAGGTCGGCGGTCACCCGTCCAAGCTCGAGGCCGATGTGATCGAGCAGGTCAAGGGCGTGCAGGGCAAGTTCGAGTTCGAAACCTACTTCTCGCTGTCCTGCCAGAACTGCCCGGACGTGGTGCAGGCGCTGAACCTGATGGCCGTGCTCAACCCGAACATCCGCCACGTCGCCATCGACGGCGCGCTGTTCCAGGATGAAGTCGAGCAGCGCCAGATCATGTCGGTGCCGAGCATCTACCTGAACGGCGAAGTGTTCAGCCAGGGCCGCATGGGCGTGGAAGAAATCCTCGCCAAGATCGACACCGGCGCCGCTGCCCGCGAAGCCGAGAAGCTGTCGGCCAAGGAAGAGTTCGACGTACTGGTCGTCGGCGGTGGCCCGGCTGGCGCCGCGGCGGCGATCTACGCCGCCCGCAAGGGCATCCGCACCGGCGTTGCCGCCGAGCGTTTCGGCGGCCAGGTGCTGGACACCATGGCCATCGAGAACTTCATCTCGGTGACCGAGACCGAAGGCCCGAAACTGGCTCGCCAGCTCGAAGAGCACGTCAAGCACTACGAAGTCGACATCATGAACCTGCAGCGCGCCAGCGCGCTGATTCCGGCCAAGAGCGTCGGCGGCCTGCACGAAGTGCAGTTCGAGGGCGGCGGCAGCCTGAAGGCCAAGTCCGTGATCCTGGCCACCGGCGCCCGCTGGCGTGAAATGGGCGTGCCGGGCGAGAAAGAGTACAAGGCCAAGGGCGTGTGCTTCTGCCCGCACTGCGACGGCCCGCTGTTCAAGGGCAAGCGCGTGGCAGTGATCGGCGGCGGCAACTCCGGCGTCGAAGCGGCCATCGACCTGGCTGGCATCGTGTCCCACGTGACCCTGCTGGAGTTCGACAGCAAGCTGCGCGCCGACGCCGTGCTGCAACGCAAGCTGTTCAGCCTGCCGAACGTGGACGTGATCACCAGCGCGCTGACCAGCGAAGTGAAAGGCGATGGCCAGAAGGTCACCGGCCTGGTCTACAAGGACCGCAACTCGGAAGAGTTCAAGTCCATCGAGCTGGAAGGCATCTTCGTGCAGATCGGCCTGCTGCCCAACAGCGAATGGCTCAAGGGCACCATCGAACTGAGCCCGCGTGGCGAGATCATCGTCGATGCTCGCGGCGAGACTTCGCTGCCGGGCATCTTCGCCGCCGGTGATGTGACCACCGTTCCGTACAAGCAGATCGTGATCGCGGTCGGCGAAGGCGCCAAGGCGTCGCTCTCCGCTTTCGACCACCTGATCCGCTCCTCCGCGCCAGCCTGATGACCTCGCGCTAGAGAAAGAAAACGCCCGATTCACTCTCGTGAATCGGGCGTTTTCTTTTGTGCGGAATTTGCCGGGTGAGTCTGGCGCGGGGATTAGCCCTCACCCCCGCCCTCTCCCACAGGGAGAGGGAGCTGCACGTGCCGGCTGATGCCTTGACTTCACCCTGCACCAGAACAGTTCCCTCTCCCTCCGGGAGAGGGTTAGGGTGAGGGGGAAGCCCCGCGCCGGACTCTCAGAGAATCGGCGACACCAGCCGCGCCACGCGCATCCCCAGTTGCTGCAGCCGGTGCACGCGCCTGCGGTCGTCCAGGGTCATCTCCACCGACTGGGCGAAGTCTTCTTCCAGCATGGTCTCGACGTCGCGGGCGAAGCCTTCGTCGACGGTGATCACCATGATCTCGAAATTCAGCCGGAACGAGCGGTTGTCCAGGTTCGCGCTGCCCACCGCGGCACTATCGTGGTCGATCAGCACCACCTTCTGGTGCAGGAACCCCGGCTGGTAGCGGAACACCCGCACGCCGGCGCGCACGGCCTCCAGGGCGTAGAGGCTGGAGGCGGCGTACACCGTCTTGTGGTCCGGCCGCGAGGGCAGCAGGATGCGCACGTCCACGCCGCGCAGCACCGCCAGGCGCAGGGCGGCGGCGACGGCTTCGTCCGGGACGAAGTAGGGCGTGGTGATCCACACCCGTTCCACCGCCGCGTTGATCGATTCGACGAAGAACAGTGAGCAGGTTTCCTGGGGGTCCGCCGGGCCGCTGGGGACGACCTGGCAAAGCATCCCGGCATCGTCGTAGCCTTCGGGCAGGATCAGCGTCGGCAGGGTATGGGTGGCCCAGAACCAGTCTTCGGCAAAACATTCCTGCAGGCACGCCACCGCCGGCCCGCGCAGCTCGATATGAGTATCGCGCCAGGGCGCCAGTGGCGGCTTCTCGCCCAGGTATTCGACACCGACGTTGTGCCCGCCGACGAAGCCGCGCACGCCATCGACGACCACGATCTTGCGGTGGTTGCGGAAGTTCACCTGGAAGCGGTTGATCATCCCGCTGCCGGTGCTGAACGCATGCACCTGCACGCCGCCCTGGCGCAGCTTGTCGATGTAGCGGCGCGGCAGCGAATGGCTACCGATGCCGTCGTACAGCAGGAACACGTCGACGCCATTCGCCGCGCGCTCCAGCAGCAGCTGCGCCAGGCGCTGGCCGAGGGCGTCGTCGCGGATGATGAAGAACTGCACCAGCACGACCTTCTTCGCCGCCGAGATGGCTTCGAACATCGCATCGAAGGACGCCTTGCCGTTCACCAGCAGGCGCACCTCGTTGTTCGCCAGCGTCGGCATGCGCGCCAGCCCGACCATCGCCTTGAGCGCCTTGTAGCCGTCGTACTGGCGTGCGGCGAGCGCCTCTTCCACCCAGGGGCGCCAGTCCAGCTCGGCGGCGGCCACGTGCATCTCCTCGTTGGCTTGCCGGCGCGCGCCGATGTAGGCGTCGAAGCGGCTGCGGCCGAAGACCAGGTAGGGCACCAGGGTCAGCAGCGGCATGAATACCAGCGAAGTCGCCCAGGCAATGGCGCCCTGCGCGGTGCGTACGCTGAGCACGGCATGGACCGCAGCGATGATCCCGAGCAGCTGGACCACCACCAGGAAGTGGGCGATGTAGGCAGAGTAATGCATGGGCGCGCGATCGGTTCCTTGTGGTCGGCGATTGGCTTGAGCTTAGTTGGCTGCCGGCGGCTGCGGCCAACGGTGGATGGGGCCGCGCCAGTGTTCGTAGGCCTTGCCCAGGCGCAGCACCTCGACGTCGGCGAAGCGCGGGCCGACGATCTGCAGGCCGATGGGTATGCCTTCGGCGGTGAAGCCGCAGTTGATTGAGAGTGCCGGTTGCTCGGACATGTTCCATGGCACGGTAAAACCGATGTGCTCGAAGGGCTGCGCCGGGTCGTTGGTCGGCGAGGCCCACTCGGCGGGGAAGGCGGCAACCTGGTTGGTCGGCGAGAGCAGGAAGTCGATCTCGTGGAACTGCTCGACGGCGCGGCGGCGCATCTCGAAAGTCTGGTTGAAGCCGCGCACTGCTTCGGCGCCGCTCACCGCCGCGCCGCCCTCGGCCCACTGGAAGATGTAGGGCAGCACCTTGGCCTGACGCTCCGCCGGCAGGTTCTCCAGCTCGGCCCACAAGCGTGCGCGCCAGAACCTGTCCAGGCCCTCGAGCAGCTCGCGGTCGAGGATCGGCCGAACCTCGATGATTTCCGCGCCGGCATCGGCGAATTGTCTTGCGGCGGCTTCCACCGCGGCACATACCTCGGGCTCGGGTTGCAGGCCGCAGCCGGGGTCGAGTTGCAGGCCGATGCGCAGGCCGCGCACCTCGGCGTAGTCGATGTGCCAGTCGAGATCGGCGGGCGGCAGGGCCGTGGCGTCGCGCCAGTCGGGGCGCGCCAGGTGCTTCATCATCAGCGCCGCATCGTCCAGCGTGCGGGTCATCGGGCCGGCGCAGCGACCTGTGAAGTAGGGATCGATGGGGATGCGCCCCAAGCTCGGCTTGAAGCCGACCAGCCCGCACCAGCCCGCCGGCAGGCGCACCGAGCCGCCGATGTCGGTGCCGATGTGCAGCGGTCCGTAGCCGGCCGCTGCGGCGCTTGCCGCACCGGCGCTGGAGCCGCCCGGGTTCATGCGCAGATCCCAGGGGTTGCGGGCCAGCTTGTGGAAGCTGGAAAGCCCGGAGGACAGCATGCCGAAGTCCGGGACCGTGGTCTTGCCCAGGAGGATGGCACCGGCCTCGTTCATCCGCGCGGCGGGTGGCGCGTTGCTGGTCGCCGGTTGCAGGAGGGTGGCGGCGCTGCCCTGGGGAATCGGGTCGCCGGTGGTGGCGATCAGCTCCTTGATGGTCACCGGTACGCCGTCCAGCTCGCCGCAGGGCGCGCAGCGAATCCAGCGCGCCTCGGAGCGCCGCGCCTGTTCGATCGCGCGCTGCGGGTCGAAGGCATAGAGGGCGCAGAGCTGCGGTTCCCAGCGTTCGATATGGGCGATCAGATGGTCGAGGTATTCGACCGGGGAAAGCTGGTGCGAGCGGTAGAGGGCGAGCAGTTCGACGGCGGACAGATCGTGCAACGGTGGCATGGCGGTCTCCGGCGGGGGCTGTGCCTCACCCTAACCGAATCCGCGCGCCGAGGGGATGGGGTGCGGCACTCATGCCGCACCCGCTTGCGTGGCTCAGGCGCGCTGACGCGACTGCTGGTCGATCAGGTACTGCAGGCGATACAGATGACGGTAGCCCGCTTCCCAGGCGCCGTGGCCGGATTTCACGTTGATGTGCCCGGCAGAAGGCAGGATCACGGTTTCGGCGCCCCAGGTGCGACCCAGCGCCATGGCGCGCTGCGGGCTGCAGGCGGCGTCGTTGTCCGAGCCCACCAGCACCGTCGCGAACGGCAGCGTCTGGGCGGCAATGGGGGCAAAGTTGCGCAGCGCGTCATGGCAGGTTTCCCGTTCCACATCCGCTGGCGCAACCAGCAGGGCGCCGGATACCTGGGCCAGCGCACGACGATCGGCGCGGGCCGCCCAGGCGGCGACGGTGACGCAGCCCAGGCTGTGGGCGATCAGCACCACGCGGCCCGGCTCGCGGCGGATTTCGCGGTCGAGTTCGGCGACCCAGTCGGCACGCTGCGGGGTGATCCAGTCCTGCTGCTGCACCCGCGCGGCGTTCGGCAGGGCGCGCTGCCAGTGGCTCTGCCAATGGGCGTCGTCGGATCCGTGCCAGCCCGGCACGATCAGGTAGCGGATGCGGTCGTTGCGCATGGAGCGGCCCTCTCGAATCGTCATGAGAAGGCATTCTAGGGAGGGTTTTAATATTCGTTAAGGAATAAGAAATTCTTTGCTTATGCAGTATTTAAGCTAAACGAATGGCTATAAGCGGTTATTCCTGCGCCCGGCGTAACGGGCAGCAGCGCGCCAGGATGCCTTCCAGGTTGAGGTCGGGCATGGCGTATTCACGCAGTGCGCGGGCAGTCTGCTCGACGTAGTCGCGGGTCGTGCCGAAGTGGCCCTGGGCGCTGGCCAGCACATGCTCGACGATGTTGTCGGGCAGGGAGCCGGCGTAGCTGGGCAGGTGGCGTTCGAGGACGAAGCCCAGGGCGCGCACGCGCGTGCCATCGTCCAGGCGGCAGTTGAGCCATTCCGGGCGGTAGGAGGCGTAGGGCATTTCCCGCTCCCAGAGCGCGTAGAGGTTGGCGTCGAGGTGGTCCTCAGGCAGGCGGAAGGCGAAGCCGGAGCAGGAGCCGCCGCGATCCAGGCCGAGCACCAGGCCGGGCGCTTCCGGGGTGCCGCGGTGGGTCAGGGACCACAGGTAGAGCCCGCGGTGGTAGCCGTGCACCCGCGCGCGGCGCGCTTCGGCCACCGGGAACTCCGGGCGCCAGATCAGCGAGCCGTAGGCGAACAGCCACACGGGGCCGGCGCCATGTTCGCTCATGGTGATGTCGAGCGAGGCGCGCAGCTGTTGTGGTGTGAAGCGTTCCGGCACCCCCAGTGTCGGCGGATAAAACGGGCCTTCCGAAGCGGGAGACGATGTCATGCGGTACCCCTCAGGTCTCCGAACTGTCATCAACTTAGTGGAACAGCGGCGGCCACGGAAGGGCCTGAAAGGCATAGGTTTATTGCCGAGGCGGGGATGACGACGAACGGCGGCCACGCGGCATGCCGACAGGGCGTAGGAGCGGGCTTTGTCCGCGATGTGCCACCGGCCAGCTCCGAGCAGCCGGCAATCGATCGCGGACGGAGTCCGCTCCTACGCGATCAGGAAATATCGGCGCGGGGTGGCGGGAATCCGGGAATAAAAAAAGGCCGCTCACCCCTGCCTGAGTATTGGGAGAGCGGCCTTGAAGCTCGGTACGTTGTGGAGGTCCCTTTCTACACCCGCTCTGTTTCAGGTGTCTTACAGGTTCCTCAGCGCGCGGTGATGACCGCCAGTTTGGTGATGCCGGCCTTCTCGATGGAGGCCATCGCCTTGGCCACCTGGCCGTAGTTCACGGTTTCGTCGGCCTGCAGCTGCACGCGGACTTCGGTGTCCTTGGCCTTGGCCGCCGCCAGATTGCTTTGCAGCAGGTCCGGCTGGATCTCGTCCTTGTTGATGAACCACTTGCCGGCACCGTCGATGCTCACCACCAGCGGGTCCTTCTGCTCCGGCGGGGCGACCGCCTCGGTCTTGGGCAGGTTGATCGGGATGGCGTTGGTCAGCAGCGGCGCGGTGACGATGAACACCACCAGCAGCACCAGCATCACGTCCACCAGCGGGGTCACGTTGATCTCGGAGAGAACCTCGTCGCTGTCCTGGGTCGAGAAGGCCATGTCAGCTCGCCTCCTTCACGCTGGCGCCGGCAGCCGGTTTGCGCGCGGCGGTGGGCAGGGCGACGACGCGGAAGGCGCTCTTCTGCGCGAGGCTGTAGAAGTCGTGGGCGAAGTCGTCGAGGTCGGCCGCAGTGAGCTTCAGGCGACGGAGGAAATAGTTGTAGACCAGCACCGCCGGCACGGCGACGGCGATACCCACGCCGGTGGCGATCAGCGCGCTGCCGATGGGGCCTGCGACGGTTTCCAGGCTGGCCGAACCGGCCGCGCTGATGCCCTTGAGCGCTTCCATGATGCCCCACACGGTGCCGAACAGGCCGATGAAGGGGGAGGTGGAGCCGATCGAGGCGAGCACGGCCAGGCCCGATTCCAGGGAGCGGCGCTCGCGCTGGATCTGCTGGCGCAGGGCGCGTTCGAGGCGGTCCTGGTGGTTGATCGACTGGGCCAGGTCCGGCTGGCCGTTGTCCTGGACCTGGATGGCGGCAAAGCCGGCCTGGGCCACGCGGGCGCCGGCGCCGGGCTTGCCGGCGGCCTGGTCACCCGCCGATTCGAGGCTGGTGGCGCTCCAGAACTGCTTCTGGAAGCGTTTGTCCTGGGACTTCTGGCGGGTGAACTGGACACCTTTCACCAGGGCCAGTGCCCAGGTGACGACGGAGAAGCCGACCAGCAGCCAGATGACTGCGCCTTCGACGGATTCCAGGGGGTTCAGGGGCAGACTCATGGGTGTTCTCCTTCCGCGATTCTTGTGCGGCTGATCTGGGCAAGTGGAATCAATGCAATTTGAAGTCGATGGGTACGCTGACCCAGCCGTCCTGGGCCACATCGCCGCGCTTGGCGGGGACGAAGCTCCAGCGTTTCACCGCGCGCACCGCGGCATCGTCCAGGGCGTCGCGGCCGCTGCTCTTCTGCACCTGGATCTCGCTCGGGCTGCCGCTGGCAAGTACGTGCACTCGCAGCAGGACGGTGCCTTCCCAGCCGCGACGCTGGGCCAGGGGCGGGTATTCCGGCGCCGGGTTCTTCAGGTAACCGGCGTTGGCCGAGGGCGGCGTCAGCGGGGCCGGAGCCGGCGCTGGCGGAGCGGGTGGTGCCGGTTGCGGCGGCGGGGTTTCGGCCTTGGGCGGCGTGGGCTGCTCCACCGGCTTGGGCACAGGCTTGGGCTTGGCCACCGGTTTGGGTTTGGGTTTGGGGATCGGTTTGGGCGGCGGCGGTTTCACCGCGTTCTCGTCCACCACCGGGGGCGGCGGCTCCTGCACCACTGGCTCGGGGATCGGCTCGGGCGGCGGCGGTTCCACCACCGGCGGCGTCGGCGCGGTGAATTCGATGGTCATCGGTGGCACCTGTGGCGGTACCTCCGGCAGCTTGGGCGTGGGCTGCTGGCTCAGCCAGTAGATCACCGCGCCGTGTAGCGTCAGGGCGAACAGACCGAGCAGGACGGCTTCGCGGCGGCTCAGCGCGCGGGCTTTCGCCGGCACGTGGCGGCCCAGTTCCAGCGCGTGGCGCAGCGGGCGGCCGAGATCGACCAGGTCGCCGCCGGGCACGTGGCGCAGGAAGGCATCCGGCGCGAGGGCATGCTGGGGTTGAGCCATGAACGATCTCCTTGCAGGTCTGCGCGGCTCTACGACGCGCTTGAAACGGACCTGCATGATTGACGGAGCGTCTTAGCTCTTGAAGTGATCATTTTCGTTATTGAAATAACTTTTGGGACTATGTGATTTTTCTGGGTCGCTGCAGGCCGCGCCATTCGTGCCTTTGAGCGAAATCGAAAAAAACCGATGCCTTTGCGGCATGGAAAATATGCAGGGAAGGTTGGCGAAAATTTGTCCAGAAACGCCGAAATAGACGGTTGCCTGTAGGAGCGAGCTTGCTCGCGAACGGGATTTTCAGGCCGCTCCGGAGCTGGGCGGGTTCGCGAGCAAGAACCAGGCGTCCCCCTCGCTCCTACAAAAAACCAAAAGCCAAAAACGAAAAAGCCCGGTCATTCACCGGGCTTTTTCAGAGCGTGAAGCTGCGTCGGCGATCAGAACGCCGGAACGACGGCACCCTTGTACTTCTCGAGGATGAATTGCTTCACCTCGGGGCTATGCAGGGCGGCGGCCAGCTTCTGCATGGCGGCGCTGTCCTTGTTGTCCGGGCGGGCAACCAGGATGTTCACGTAGGGCGAGTCGGCGCCTTCGATGGCCAGCGCGTCCTTGGTGGGGTTCAGCTTGGCTTCCAGGGCGTAGTTGGTGTTGATCAGGGCGAGGTCGACCTGGGTCAGCACGCGCGGCAGGGTGGCCGCTTCCAGCTCACGCACCTTGATGTTCTTCGGGTTCTCGACGATGTCTTTCGGGGTGGCGGTGATGGACTTGTTGTCCTTGAGCTTGATCACGCCGGCCTTGTCCAGCAGCAGCAGGGCGCGGCCGCCGTTGGTAGCGTCGTTGGGGATCACCACGGTAGCGCCCGAGGGCAGCTCTTCGAGCTTCTTGAACTTGGTGGAGTAGGCGCCCAGCGGCTCGATGTGCACGCCGGTGACGGCGATCAGGCTGGTGCCCTTGGTCTTGTTGAACTCATCCAGGTACGGCTGGTGCTGGAAGAAGTTGGCGTCCAGGCGCTTCTCGGCGACCTGGGTGTTGGGCTGCACGTAGTCGGTGAACTCCTTCACCTTCAGTTCGACCCCTTCCTTGGCCAGGATGGGTTTGACGAAGTTGAGGATCTCGGCGTGCGGCACCGGGGTGGCGGCGACGGTCAGGCTGTCGGCAGCCTGGGCCAGCGGGGCGGCGATCACGGCGGCGGCAGCGAACGCGGCGAACAGTTTCTTCATGGTTGGCTCCTTGGCGGCCCGCATCCGGCGGGCCTTGTGGTTATTTGCGGGAATAGTGGACCACCAGCTTGTCGCCGACGGTCTGCAGGATCTGGACGAGTACCACCAGCATCACCACGGTGAGCAGCATCACGTCGTCCTGGAAGCGTTGGTAGCCGTAGCGGATCGCCAGGTCGCCGAGGCCGCCGGCGCCGACCACGCCGGCCATCGCGGTGTAGGACACCAGGGTGATGGCGGTGACCGTGATGGCGGCGATGATGCCCGGGCGGGCTTCGGGCAGCAGGGCGTTCCAGATGATCTGGCGGGTGCTGGCGCCCATCGCCTGGGTGGCCTCGATGATGCCCTTGTCCACCTCGCGCAGGGCGGTTTCCACCAGACGCGCGAAGAACGGCGTGGCACCCACCACCAACGGCGGGATGGCCCCGGCGACGCCCAGCGAGGTGCCGACCAGGATCACCGTGAGCGGGATCAGCACGATCAGCAGGATGATGAACGGCAGCGAGCGCAGCACGTTGACGATGAACGCCAGTACGCCGTAGATGCCGCGGTTGGCGAACATCTGCTTGGGCCCGGTGAGGAACAGCAAAACACCCAGCGGCAGGCCGAGGATGACGGTGAACAGCAGCGAGCCGCCGAGCATCCAGAAGGTATCGAGGCTGGCCTGGAGAATCTCGGACCAGTCGATATTGACGAAAAACTCATTCATGCGCGCAGCACCTCGACATGGACTTCGGCAGCGTTGAGCTGCGCCATCGCGGCCTCGATGTCACCGCCCACCAGGGACAGGGTGAGCTGGCCGTAGGGCTGGTCCTTGATGCGGTCGATACGCCCCGCAAGGATGCTGTAGTCGACGCCGGTCTGGCGCGCGACGGTGCCCAGCAGGGGCGCGTAGGTCGCCTCGCCACGGAAGGTCAGGCGCAGGATGCGGCCCGGCACGTGGGCGAAGTCATCGTGCTGCTCGTTCTCGTCCACACGCTCGGCCTCGAAGACGAAGCGGCGGGTGGTTTCGTGCTGCGGATGGAGGAACACGTCGGCGACCTCGCCCTGCTCGACGATGCGCCCGGCATCCATGACGGCGACCTGGTCGCAGACCCGGCGGATCACGTCCATCTCGTGGGTGATCAGGACGATTGTCAGCTTCAGCTCGCGGTTGATCTCCGCCAGCAGTTGCAGGACCTGGCCGGTGGTCTGCGGGTCGAGGGCACTGGTGGCTTCGTCGCAGAGCAGGATGGTCGGCCGGCAGGCCAGGGCGCGGGCGATGCCGACGCGCTGCTTCTGGCCGCCGGACAGCTGTGCCGGGTACTTGCGGGCGTGGTCCTGGAGGCCGACGCGCTCGAGCAGTTCGTCTACGCGGGCGGTGATTTCCGCGGCACTGAAGGTGCCCGCGAGCCGCATTGGCATGGCGATATTGTCGGCGACGGTCTTGGAGGCCAGCAGGTTGAAGTGCTGGAAGATCATCCCCACGCGCTGGCGGAAGCGGCGCAGGCCGTCGGCGTCCAGGGCGGTGATGTCTTCGCCGTCAATGACGATGCGCCCGCCGCTGGGTTCTTCCAGGCGGTTGATCAGGCGCAGCAGGGTACTTTTACCGGCGCCGGAATGGCCGATCAGGCCGAAGACCTGGCCGCCCTCGATGGACAGGCGGGTCGGCTGCAGGGCCGGGATATCGCGTCCGGCGACGCGATAGGTCTTGTGGACGTCGTGGAATTCGATCACGTAGCAAACCTTGTGGGTACGGCGTGTGGGAACCTGTTTATGGCGTGCTGCGCGTCGGCATTACTGCGTTGAAAACAGGCGAGAAATGCTCATTTACGCGTGAGTAGACTCCGCTTTCTCGCCTGTTTTCGCCTTGTACTGCTCTAGCTCGCAAGCCCTAAACAGATTCGGGACCTACTAAGTTGTCGAGGGATAAACGACAAACGTAGGCGGTCAGCCAAAACCGCGCATTTTAACCTGCTTTTTTATGGCTGATTAATCTTTGTTCAACTAACTACGGAACAAAAGGAAATAAAGGGGCGCCACGAGCGGGCGCCCTGGGGCTTACGGGGTGCAGGTCGGCTGGGCAGCCGGCGCCACGGGAGCGGCAGGCTTCTGCAGGCCGCTAACGTCGGCGGCGACGCCAGGGGCGCGGGGCATCAGCGAGCGGGCGCGGGTCAGGGCGGTGGTGGCGCCGTTGACGTCGCCCTTGGCCAGGGCCTCGCGGCTGCGCTCCAGGTAGGCGTCGGCCAGGCGTTTGCGGCGCTCGGCGAGCTGGGTGGCGTCTTCCTGCTCGGAACCCAGCGCGAGCTGCGCGGATTCCAGACGGCCGGCGGCCAGTTCGGTCTCGAAGGCGCTGCTGCTGGTTGGGCTGGTCGCGGTGCTCTGGCAGGCCGCCAGGGCAAGCGCCATGGCCATCAGCGCGAACAGGCGGATGACGAACGACTTCATGCGTCAGGGTCTCTTTTGATCAAAAAATCGCCAAATTCTACACCGTCCGGCGCGGCAGGACAAAACTCAGCAGGAACAGGGCCGCCGCGCTGACCACGATGGAGGGGCCGGCAGGAGTGTCCTTGAACCAGGACAGCGACAGCCCGGCGCACACCGCCACCAGGCCGATCAGACTGGCGCCGAAGGCCATCTGTTCAGGGCTGCGCGCATGCCGCTGGGCGGCAGCGGCGGGGATGATCAGCAGCGAGGTGATCAGCAGCACGCCGACAATCTTCATGGCCACGGCGATGACGATGGCGATCAACAGCATCAGCGCCAGACGTATGGCGGTGACCGGCAGGCCTTCGACCCGCGCCAGTTCCTCGTGCACGGTGATCGCCAGCAGCGGCCGCCACAGCCAGCAGATCAGCCCCAGCACCAGGGCGCTGCCGGCGATTATCCACAAGAGGTCGGTCTGGCTGACGGCGAGCAGGTCGCCGAACAGGTAGGCCATCAGGTCGACGCGCACTTCCTTCATGAAGCTCAGCGTCACCAGGCCCAACGACAGCGTGCTGTGGGCGAGGATACCGAGCAGGGTGTCGGCGGCCAGCGGCTGGCGCTGCTGCAGGGTGACCAGCAGCACGGCGAGCAGCACGCAGCCGACGGTCACCGCCAGCGTCGGGCTGACGTCCAGCAGGAAGCCGAGGGCGACGCCGAGCAGGGCGGCGTGGGACAGGGTGTCGCCGAAATAGGCCATGCGCCGCCAGACGACGAACGAACCCAGGGGCCCGGCGACCACTGCCAGGGCCAGCCCGGCGAGGAGGGCGTTGAGCAGGAAATCAGCCATGGTTACAGTCGGGGCCGTGCTGGTGGACCGGAGTGAAGCGCGTGCCGGCGGGGAAGGCGGGTTTCACCACCTCGCCGTGCAGGTCGTGGGAATGGTCGTGGTGGTGGTGATAGACCGCCAGGCTGCGGGCATCCTGGCCGAACAGCTCGACGAAGGCCGGGTCGCCGCTGACCTGTTCCGGATGCCCGGAGCAGCAGACGTGGCGGTTCAGGCAGACCACCTTGTCGGTAGCGCTCATCACCAGGTGCAGGTCGTGGGAAACCATCAGTACGCCGCAGCCGAGGCGGTCGCGCAGGCGGCCGATCAGGCGATAGAGCTCGGCCTGGCCGGCGACGTCGACGCCCTGTACGGGTTCGTCGAGCACCAGCAGTTCCGGCTTGCGCAGCAGGGCGCGGGCCAGCAGCACGCGCTGCAGCTCGCCGCCGGAAACGCTCTGCAGCGGCTTGTCGATCACGTGCGCCGCGCCGACTTCCTTCAGCGCGTCGAGCGCCTGGGGGCGCTGCACACCGGGCACCAGGCGCAGGAAGCGAAAGACGGTGAGCGGCAGGGTCGGGTCGACGTGGAGTTTTTGCGGCATATAGCCGATGGACAGCTTCGGCGCGCGCCAAACACTGCCGGTATCGGGCTTGAGCAGGCCGAGCACGCTGCGCACCAGGGTCGTCTTGCCGGCGCCGTTGGGGCCGATCAGGGTGACGATCTCGCCGGGGGCGATGGTCAGGTCGACATTCTGCAACACCGCCTGGCCGCCATAGCTGACGCCGACGCCTTGCAGGCGGATCAGGGCATCGCTCATCACGCCTCCCGCTGGCCGGGGGCGCAGGCGCCGCAGAGGCCGACGATCTCGACGGTCTGGGTTTCCACGGCGAAGCCGACGCCTTTGGCCCCGGCGACAATGGCCTCGCTGATGGCCGGTTGTTCCAGCTCGATGGCGGTGTGGCAGGCGCGGCAGATCAGGAACTGGCCTTCATGGGCATGTTCCGGGTGCGCGCAGCCGATGAAGGCATTGAGCGACGCGATGCGGTGCACCAGGCCGTTTTCCAGGAGGAAGTCCAGCGCGCGGTAGACCGTCGGCGGCGCCGCCTTGCGGCCGTCTTCCTCGCTCAGCACGGCGAGGATGTCGTAGGCGCCCAGCGGCTTATGGCTCGCCCAGACCAGTTCCAGCACGCGCCGGCGCAGCTCGGTCAGGCGCACGCCCTGGCGCGCGCACAGCGCGTCGGCGTCGGCCAGGGCGCTGGCCACGCAGTTGGCGTGGTCGTGCGGGCGGCAGGCGAGGGGAGTCTTGGGGGCAATCTTGTACATGCGCGGCGACGCTCGGGTTCAGAGACGTTATTATATTACTCTTTCATGTCTCCCCTGTGTGAGTGCCGCCGTGTCCTTCCGTCCCGTCGCCCTGCTGACCGCCGCCTGCGCGCTGCTGCTCAGCCTCCCCGTGCGTGCCGAGGTCAGCGTGCTGACCAGCATCAAGCCGCTGCAACTGATTGCCGCCGCCATCCAGGACGGCGAAGGGACGCCGGACGTGCTGCTGCCGCCGGGCGCCTCGCCGCACAGCTATTCGCTGCGCCCCTCGGACATCCGCCGTGTGCGCGACGCGCAGCTGTTCTACTGGGTCGGCCCGGACCTGGAGAACTTCCTGCCCAAGGTGCTGGACAGCCGCAAGGGCCCGAGCGTGGCGCTGCAGGACCAGGCCGGCATGCACCTGCGCAAGTTCGCCGACTTCAGCGAGTCGAATCATCCGGACCATGACGATCACGATCATGACGACCTTGGCCATGATCACGACCACCGTCCCGGCATGATCGACGCCCACCTGTGGCTGCTGCCGGCCAACGCCCAGGTGATCGCCGCGCGCATGGCCGAGGACCTCGCCATCGCCGACCCGACCAATGCCAGCCGCTACCAGGCCAACCTGAAGGCCTTCGACGAGCGCATGGAGACGCTGAATACGCGCCTGAAGCAGCGCATCGATCCGCTCAAGGGCAAGCCGTTCTTCGTCTTCCACGAGGCCTTCGACTACTTCGAGGAGGCCTACGGCCTGCGGCACGCCGGGGTGTTCGCGGTTTCCGCCGACGTCCAGCCGGGCGCCCGCCACGTCGCCGCCATGCGCACGCAACTGCAGAAGGCCGGCCCGTCCTGCATCTTCAGCGAACCGCCAATCCGCCCGCGCCTGGCCGATACCCTGAGCCAGGGCCTGCCGGTGCGGCTGGCCGAGCTGGACGACCTGGGCGTGGGTGTGAAGGTGGATGCCCAGGGTTACGAAAATCTGCTGGGCAACTTGGCGGATGAGTTTGCGGGGTGCCTGGAGAAGCTTTGATTCGGGCTACTGCCGTGGCTTCCCTGATCGTAGGGCGAATAACGCCTCGGGCGTTATCGGCGGATAAAGCGTTCCGCTTTATGCGCCCCTGAACCCGACCTGAGCGTAGGAGCGGACTTCGTCCGCGATAGGTTCGCCTCGCGCCGGACAACATCGGGGACGAAGTCCCCTCCTACGAAAGTCCATTGCCGCGCCTGATCGTCGCACCATTCCTGCCTGAGATTTCCCTCCCGATGGGCGGCCCACGCCCCGCCAATCGTCGCATTCGTGCATCTTTTTCAGCGTCTTCCGATCAACCGTCTATCGTGTGTAATGGTGCGATCCAGGCACAAGATATTGATGCCGATCAGTCTTCTGTGTCTACATATTGGGTCTACTCGCGCTCCTTTGCGCCTGCCACCCAACCGACAGGAGGTTATTTCTCGGATGGCCAAGACCGATGCGCGCCCCCGTGGCGCCGACCAAGGAGTTCTCGCCCTGCAACCTGCCTCGCAGGACATCTGGGACAGCAAGTACCGCCTCAAGCACAAGAGCGGCAAACCCATCGACGGCAGCGTCGACGAGACCTGGCAGCGCGTTGCCCGCGCCCTGGCCGACGTCGAGGCGAACAAGGCCCTGCGCGAGCACTGGTACGAGCGTTTCCTCTGGGCCTTGCGCAATGGCGCGATCCCGGCCGGGCGGATCATCTCCAACGCCGGCGCACAGGGGCACAAACCGGCCACCTCGACCATCAACTGCACCGTCTCCGGGATCATCCGCGATTCCATGGACGACATCCTGGAGAAGGTCCACGAGGCCGGGCTGACGCTGAAGGCCGGCTGCGGCATCGGCTACGAATTCAGCACCCTGCGGCCGCGTGGCGCCTACGTTTCCGGTGCCGGCGCGCACACCAGCGGGCCGCTGTCGTTCATGGATATCTACGACAAGATGTGCTTCACCGTCAGCTCCGCCGGGGGGCGGCGCGGCGCGCAGATGGGCACCTTCGACGTCAGCCATCCGGATGTGCGCGAGTTCATCCGCGCCAAGCGCGAAGACGGCCGCTTGCGCCAGTTCAACCTCAGCCTGCTGATCACCGACGGCTTCATGGCGGCGGTGGAGAACGACGAGGACTGGCCGCTGATCTTCCCGATCCACGAGAAGGAGCGCGACGAGGTCGACCTCAAGGACCCGGACGAAGTCGTCTGGCGCGACTGGCCGGTGCACGACAACTACCTGGTTGGCGACGACGGCCGCGTGGCGTGCAAGGTCTACGGGCGGGTCAAGGCGCGGCACCTGTGGGACATGATCATGGTGTCCACCTACGACTACGCCGAGCCCGGCTTCATCCTCATCGACCGGGTCAACGAGATGAACAACAACTGGTGGTGCGAGGCGATCCGCGCCACCAACCCGTGCGGCGAGCAGCCGCTGCCGCCCTACGGCTCCTGCCTGCTGGGCTCGGTGAACCTGACCACCTTCGTAGTCGATGCCTTCGGCGGCAACGCGCGCTTCGACTGGGAGCGCTACCGCGAAGTGGTCCGCGTATTCACCCGCATGCTCGACAACGTGGTGGAGATCAACGGCCTGCCGCTGGAACAGCAGCGTGCGGAAATCCTCGGCAAGCGTCGCCACGGCATGGGCTTCCTCGGCCTGGGCTCGGCGCTGACCCTGCTCAAGCTGCGCTACGGTAGCCCGGAAGCCTGTGTGTTCACCGAAGAAGTGGCGCGCGAGATGGCCCTGGTCGGCTGGGAAGTGGCGCTGGAACTGTCCCGCGAGAAAGGCCCGGCGCCCGCGCTGGTCAAGGAATACGAAGTCACTGCCGAGATGCTGCGCAAGCGGCCGGAAATGAAGGCCGATGGCCTCAAGGTTGGTGACAAGGTCGCAGGGCGCGTCCTGCACGCCAAGTACTCGCGCTACATGCAGCGCGTCGCCGAGCATGCGCCGCAACTGATCGAGGAGCTGGCCGAGCACGGCGCGCGCTTCACCCACCACAGCTCCATCGCGCCCACCGGGACCATCAGCCTGAGCCTGGCCAACAATGCCTCCAATGGCATCGAGCCGAGCTTTGCGCACCATTATTCGCGCAATGTGATCCGCCCGGGCCGCAAGACCAAGGAGAAGATCTCGGTCTTCAGCTACGAGCTGCTGGCCTACCGCGACCAGGTGGACCATCACGCCGTGCCGGGCGCGGAGGAGGAGAAGCACCGCCTGCCGGACTTCTTCATCACCGCCGACGACATCACCCCGCAGCAGCACGTGGACATCCAGGCCGCCGCGCAGAAGTGGATCGACTCGTCGATCTCCAAGACCGCCAACGTCCCCACCGACTATCCGTTCGAAGACTTCAAGGACATCTACCTCTACGCCTGGCGCCAGGGCCTGAAGGGCTGTACCACCTTCCGCTTCAACCCGGCGGCCTTCCAGGGCGTGCTGGTCAAGGAGTCGGACCTGGAGAAGACGGTGTACCGCTTCGAACTGGAAGATGGCAGCGTGGTGGAACTCAAGGGCAACGAGGAAGTGGAGTACGACGGCGAGATCCATACCGCCGCCAACCTCTTCGATGCTCTGAAAGAAGGCTATTACGGCAAGTACTGATACCCCTGGAGAGAGTGATGAGCGTCAAGATCAACCAGAAGATCAAAGGCTTCCAGGTGGTGGACGTGGCCGAGGAAAAGGCCCGCGCGGAAGCCGCCGCGGCCTCCGCCGTGGTGAAGATGGATGAAACCCTGCAACGGCCGGAGCTGCTGGTCGGCGCCACCTACAAGATCAAGTCACCGCTGTTCGAGCACGCGCTGTACGTGACCATCAACGACGTGGTGCTCAACCCGGACACTCCTTACGAACAGCGCCGCCCCTTCGAGATCTTCATCAACTCGAAGAACATGGACCACTTCCAGTGGATCGTCGCACTCACCCGGATCATGTCCGCGGTGTTCCGCAAGGGCGGTGACTGCACCTTCCTGGTGGAAGAGATGAAGGCGGTGTTCGATCCGCGTGGCGGCTACCTGAAGCGTGGCGGCATTTATATGCCGTCGATTGTCGCCGAGATCGGCGCGGTGATCGAACGCCACATGGTCGCCATCGGCCTGATGGAAGGTGCGCAGATGGACGAGGAGCAGCGCCTGTACCTCGCCGAAAAGCGCGCCGCCTACGAAGCCGCCCAGGGCACCAACAAGGCGGAGCCGGGTGAGGGCTTCCCCTCCGGCGCGCAACTGTGCGGAAAGTGCAACACCATGGCGGTGGTGCAGATGGATGGCTGTGCCACCTGCTTGAACTGCGGACATAGCAAGTGCGGGTGATGCAGCGCTAAGGCGCAAGGGTAATGGCTGTAGGAGCGAGCTTGCTCGCGAACCAACTCCGCTGCGGGGCCTGTTCGCGAGCAAGCTCGCTCCTACGAAGAGCCGTCGGAGCGTTTACAGCGCAAACGGCAGATGAATCCCCACCGTTTGCCGCTGCGCCAGTCGGCGCTCGAACTCCTGCGGATCGTGGATCAGCACATCCTGCCCCGCAAACGCCTCGGCCGCGATCAGCCGCGACAGCCAGAATCGCACGCAAGCCACCCGCAGCATCTCCGGCCACAGCTCGGCTTCCAGCGCGGTAAACGGCCGCTTGGTCGCATAAGCCGCCAACAGGGCGCGGGCGCGCGGACCATCAAGGGAGCCGTCGTCGTTGGAGCACCAGTCGTTCACGGTGATCGCCAGGTCGTAGAGCATCCAGCCGGAGCTGGCGTTGTAGAAGTCGATCACGCCGGCCAGGTGCGGGCCATCGAACAGCACGTTGTCGCGGAACAGGTCGGCGTGCAGGTTGGCGCGCGGCAGCGCCGGTTGTTCGGCAAGCAGGCGGGCAATTTCTTCCAGCGCATCACCCAGCAGGGTCGCGGCGTTGCCGGAAAGGTGCGATTGCATCGTCTCGCCTTCGTGCAGCATCCAGCTCAAACCACGGTCGCTGGGGCGTTCGATGATGCGCTCGCGGGTCGCCAGGTGCAGGCGCGCCAGCAGGTCGCCGACTTCCTTGCAGTGATGGTTGTTCGGTGAGCGTTCGTGGCGCCCGGCCAGGCGCGGCTGCAGCAACGCCGGCTTGCCTTCGAGCTGGCGCAGCGCCTCGCCGTCTTTCGTGCGCAGGGCGTAGGGGACCGGCAAGTCAGCTTCGTGCAGCACGTCGAGCAGTTCGATGAAGAACGGCATCTCCTGCACCGGGCCGCGTTCCACCAGGGTCAGGACGAATTCGCCCTGTTCCAGGCTGACGAAGAAGTTGCTGTTCTCCGATCCTTCCGCGATTCCACGAAAGTCGCGCAGGCGGCCGAGGCCGTAAGGGGCGAGGAAGTCTTCGAGAACCGGACGTTCCAGAGGCGTGAATACCGACATGCTCAATCCTCTGGAGCGTCGTGGTGGGAAGGGTTTACCAGCTGAAGATCTGCCACTGCGGAATCAGCTTGTCGGGCTGGTCCGAGCGGATGAAGTTGCCGTCGCTGCCGTCCTGGCGCACCAGGAAGTACGGCTTGCCGTGCTTGGGCACGACCTTGATGGCGTAGAGGAAACCGTTCACACGGTATTCCTGGATGGTCTTGTCGCCCTCCTGGCGGATGGTCACATCCGGTTCCGGCGTGGGGGCGTCGTCCGCCGCCATGACGGAAGTCGCGCCAAGACCCAGTAGAGCGGCGAGCAACAGGCGGTTCAACGTACGCATGATAACCTTGTCCCTTTGTCGAATTGGCTACGGACATTTTAGCCCGAGCCCTTCTGAAAAGGTTGATTCCCCTCATGAGCCAAGCACCCCTCGTCCTCGTGGACGGCTCGTCCTACCTGTATCGCGCCTTCCATGCCCTGCCGCCGCTGATGACTTCCACCGGCATGCCCACGGGAGCGGTGAAGGGCGTGCTGAACATGCTCAAGAGCCTGCGCAAGCAGTACCCGGACAGCCCGTTTGCAGTGGTCTTCGATGCCAAGGGCGGGACCTTCCGCGATGAGATGTTCGCCGAATACAAGGCCAATCGCCCCTCGATGCCGGACGACCTGCGTGTGCAGGTGGAGCCGCTGCATGCCACCGTGCGCGCCCTTGGCCTGCCCCTGCTTTGTGTGGAAGGCGTGGAAGCCGACGACGTGATCGGCACCCTGGCCCGCCAGAGCGCGGCCGGAGGCCGGGCGGTGGTGATCTCCACCGGTGACAAGGACATGGCACAGCTGGTCGACGGGCACATTACGCTGGTCAACACCATGACCGGTAGCACGCTCGACGTGGATGGCGTGAAGGAGAAATTCGGTGTCGGTCCTGAGCTGATCATCGATTACCTGGCGCTGATGGGCGACAAGGTCGACAACATTCCCGGCGTGCCCGGTGTCGGCGAAAAGACTGCGCTGGGCCTGCTCACCGGCGTGGGCGGCGGCCTCGATGTGCTCTACGCCAGCCTGAACAAGGTGCCCGAGCTGCCGATCCGCGGCGCCAAGGGCCTGCCGGCCAAGCTCGAAGAGCACAAGGACATGGCCTACCTGTCCTACAAGCTC
Organism: Pseudomonas multiresinivorans; assembly: GCF_012971725.1. Lineage (NCBI taxonomy): Bacteria > Pseudomonadati > Pseudomonadota > Gammaproteobacteria > Pseudomonadales > Pseudomonadaceae > Pseudomonas > Pseudomonas multiresinivorans. The sequence goes on along the minus strand of NZ_CP048833.1, from coordinate 384,331 downwards.
GCCACCATCAAGTGCGATGTCGAACTGAACATCGAGATCGATGCCCTGCACCCCGGCGAGCCGGACCGCGAGGCGCTGACCGAGCTGTACCGCACCCTGGAATTCAAGACCGGGCTGGACGACCTGCAACGCCAGGCGGCCAAGGCCGGAACCCCCCAGCTGGCGCTGGAAGAAGCCCCGGCTGCGGAGGCGGAGAAGCATTACGAGATCGTCCTGGAGCAGAGCCAGTTCGATGCCTGGCTGAAGAAGCTGGAAGCCGCCGACCTGATCGCCTTCGACACCGAGACCACCAGCCTCGACCCGCAGCAGGCGCAGGTCGTGGGTGTGTCCTTCGCGGTCAAGGAAGGCGAAGCTGCCTACGTACCGCTGGCGCACAGCTACATGGGCGTGCCGGCGCAACTGGACCGCGACGCTGTGCTCAAGGCGCTCAAGCCGCTGCTGGAGGACCCGAAGAAGCGCAAGGTCGGCCAGCACGCCAAGTACGACATGAACGTCCTGGCCAACGCCTCGACGCCCATCGCCGTGCAGGGCATCGCCTACGACACCATGCTCGAATCCTACGTGCTGGACTCCACCGCGACCCGCCACGACATGGACAGCCTGGCGCTGAAGTACCTCGGCCACAGCACCATCCGTTTCGAGGACATCGCCGGCAAGGGCGCCAAGCAGCTGACCTTCGACCAGATCGCCCTGGAGCAGGCCGGCCCCTACGCCGCGGAAGACGCCGACGTCACCCTGCGCCTGCACCAGACGCTGTGGCAGAAGCTGGAAGCCATCCCGTCGCTGGCGAAAGTGCTGACCGAGATCGAGATGCCGCTGGTGCCGGTGCTGGCGCGTATCGAACGCAACGGCGCGCTGGTCGATGCCAACCTGCTGGGCAAGCAGAGCGTCGAGCTGGGCGAGAAGATGGTCGAGTTGCAGCGCCAGTCCTTCGACCTGGCAGGCGAGGAGTTCAACCTCGGTTCGCCCAAGCAGCTGGGCGCCATCCTTTATGAAAAGCTCGGCCTGCCGGTGCTGTCGAAGACCGCCACCGGCCAGCCGTCCACCGCCGAGAACGTCCTCGCGGAATTGGCCGAGCAGGATTACGAGCTGCCCAAGGTGATCATGCAGTACCGCTCCCTGAGCAAGCTCAAGAGCACCTACACCGACAAATTGCCGGACCAGATCAACCCGCGCACCGGGCGCATCCACACCAGCTACCACCAGGCGGTGGCGGCCACCGGCCGGCTGTCCTCCAGTGACCCGAACCTGCAGAACATCCCGATCCGTACCGCCGAGGGCCGGCGCATCCGCCAGGCCTTCGTCGCGCCCAAGGGCTACAAGCTGCTGGCGGCGGACTACTCGCAGATCGAACTGCGCATCATGGCCCACCTGGCCAAGGACGAAGGCCTGCTGGACGCCTTCCGCCACGATCGCGATGTGCACCGTGCCACTGCTGCCGAAGTCTTCGGCGTGCCGCTGGATGACGTGACCTCCGATCAGCGCCGCAGCGCCAAGGCGATCAACTTCGGCCTGATCTACGGCATGAGCGCCTTCGGTCTGGCCAAGCAGATCGGCGTCGAGCGCAAGGAAGCCCAGGCCTACATCGACCGCTACTTCGCTCGCTATCCGGGTGTGCTGGCCTACATGGAGCGCACTCGCGCCCAGGCCGCCGAGCAGGGCTTCGTCGAGACCCTGTTCGGTCGCCGGCTGTACCTGCCGGAAATTGCCTCGAAGAACGGCGCCATGCGCAAGGCCGCCGAACGCACCGCGATCAACGCGCCGATGCAGGGCACCGCGGCGGACATCATGAAACGCGCGATGGTGGCTGTGGATAACTGGTTGCAGGCGAGCGGCATCGATGCCCGCGTCATCCTCCAGGTCCACGACGAACTGGTACTGGAGGTGCGCGAGGACCTGGTCGATCAGGTCCGTGATGGCATTCGGCCATTGATGAGCGGGGCGGCGGAACTGGACGTACCGCTGGTCGTCGAAGCTGGTGTGGGAGCAAACTGGGACGAGGCCCACTGATCGACTGGACGAACGGTCGGGAGGCCCGCCAGCCGGGCCTTCCGGCAGGATTGTCCGAGTGCTTTCGGGCCTGCCGGAAAAAATCTTTTGTGACCCGCTGAACTTTCCCGCGAGGAGCCGAGTCAGAACTCGTGAATGGCTGGTGAAGCCCTTCGATGCTCCTTTGCAGTGTTTAGTGTTGGCAGATTACTGGACCCCGCCCTAGCGGTCCGGACTTAAACCCCGAACTTCCCCCTCCCCATACGAAGCTCGGGGTTTTTTTTGCCTGCGATTTGGCCTCAGGCCTCCTCGCCGGCCTCCTCTTCTTCCTCATCCAGCAGCCCCAGCCAGCCGGCCAGGACCAGTTGCGCCTCTTCCACGCCCTGGCGCTTGGGCGCCGAGAACAGCTGCAGGGTGGCGACATCGCCCCAGCCGTCGAGGATTTCCTTGCGGGTCTTGAGCAGTGCGTTCTTCGCCGCGCCGTAGGCCAGCTTGTCGGCTTTGGTCAGCAGCACGTGGATCGGCAGCTGGCTGGCCTGGGCCCAGTCGAGCATCAGGCGGTCGAAATCGGTCAGCGGATGGCGGATATCCATCATCAGCACCACGCCGGCTAGCGCATTGCGGCTGGAGAGATAAGCTTCCAGGTGCTGCTGCCAGTGCAGCTTCAGCGGAATCGGCACCTTGGCGTAGCCGTAACCGGGCAGGTCGACCAGGCGGCGTTCGTCATCCAGGCGGAAGAAGTTCAGCAACTGGGTGCGGCCGGGGGTCTTGGAGGTGCGCGCCAGGTTCGCGTGGGTCAGCGCATTCAACGCGCTGGACTTGCCCGCGTTGGAGCGGCCGGCGAAGGCGACTTCCAGGCCGGAGTCTTCCGGGCACTGGTTCACCTTGGCGGCGGAAATGAGGAAAGTGGCCTGTTGGCAGAGGCCGAGAATCGGGTTTTTCGTAGCGTTCTTCGAGGACATGGGTAACTTCGCAGCGGGTGCGACGCGGTGTCGCGGGGGGCGGTTTCGTTTCCGTTTGGGCATCGGAAGTATATAATGCCGCGGATTTTGTGTGCGCTTTATCCCCCAGGGTCGAGCCACACGGGAACGTTGAAGTCCGCGCAATCAAGAACGCGGATGTTCCCTGCGATGAGGATAATCATGAAGAAACTGCTGTTCGCAGCCATCGTTGCCGCGCTGGCGTCCAGCGCCCTGGCGGCCCAGGATCCGGAAGCCGTTTTCAACAGAGCCTGTGGCGCCTGCCACAATGGTCAGTTGCCAATGGCGCCGAAGAAGGGCGACGCCACCGCTTGGAAGCCGCGCCTGGACAAGGGCATGGATACGCTGGTGCAACATGTGACCAACGGTTTCAACGCGATGCCGCCTCGCGGCCTGTGCACCGACTGCAGCGCCGAGGATTACCAGACAATTATCCAGTGGATGTCGAAGTAACTTCTCAGGCCTTACTCTTTCACCCTTAGCCGTTATTGGATTAGCTGATGAACAAATTGATCGTGAGTCTGCTGTTGACCCTGGGTCTTGTCGGTGTGGCGCACGCCGCTGGCGATGCCAAGGCCGGTCAGGCGAAAGCTGCTGTCTGTGGTGCCTGCCACGGTGCCGATGGCAACAGCATGGCGCCCAACTTCCCGAAACTGGCCGGGCAGGGTGAGCGTTACCTGCTCAAGCAGATGCACGACATCAAGGACGGCAAGCGTACCGTGCTGGAAATGACCGGCCTGCTGACCAACCTCAGCGACGAGGACCTGGCCGACATCGCCGCCTACTTCTCCAGCCAGAACGGCAGCGTCGGCGCCGCCGATCCCAAGCTCGTCGCCCAGGGTGAAGCCCTGTTCCGCGGCGGCAAGCTCGCCGAAGGCATGCCGGCCTGCACCGGTTGCCACAATCCGGCTGGCCAGGGCAACGCCGAAGCCGGCTTCCCGCACCTGGGTGGCCAGCACGCGGCCTATACCGCCAAGCAGCTGACCGCCTTCCGCGAAGGCGAGCGCACCAACGACGGCGACGCCATGATCATGCGCAGCATCGCCGCCAAGCTGTCCAACAAGGACATCGCCGCGATCTCCAGCTACATCGAAGGCCTGCACTAAGCAGCCGTCCGGCCCCAACGCCGGATCGAAAAACTGCTTCGAAAAAAAGGGTGGCCTCGGCCACCCTTTTTTGCATCCGCCCCCACTACAATGCTGGAACCGTGTCTGGCCCCTCCGGTCAAACCGCTTCATCCCGCCGCGCGGCAGCGTGGCGGTTCCGCTCAGCCAAGGAGTGAACCATGCGTAACCTGATTTTCACCGCCGCTCTTGCCTTCGCCGGCCTGTTCGCCGTCAACGCGAACGCCGCCGACTTCGAAGCGGGCAAGAACTACACCGAGCTGAACCAGGCCGTCCCGGTCTCCCAGCCCGGCAAGATCGAGGTGGTGGAGCTGTTCTGGTACGGCTGCCCGCACTGCTATGCGTTCGAACCGACCATCAACCCGTGGGTCGAGAAGCTGCCGGCCGACGTTCACTTCGTGCGTCTTCCGGCCATGTTCGGCGGCCTGTGGAACATCCACGGCCAACTGTTCCTGACCCTGGAATCCATGGGTGTGGAGAAGAAGGTGCACCACGCCATCTTCGAGAAGCTGCACAACAACCCGAAAGCCCTGACCACTCCGGAAGAAATGGCTGACTTCGTCGCCGAGCAGGGCGTGGACAAGGACAAGTTCCTCAGCACCTACAACTCGTTCGCCATCAAGGGCCAGATCGAGAAAGCCAAGAAGCTGGCGATGGCCTACCAGATCAGCGGCGTACCGACCATGGTGGTCAATGGCAAATACCGCTTCGACATCGGCTCGGCCGGTGGCCCGGACGAGGCGCTGCAGCTGGCTGACCAGCTGATCGCCAAGGAACGCGCCAGCGCCAAGGCCGCCCAGTAAGGGCCGATGACGATGCTGCGCCGGCGGACTCGTGAGCGTGTCGCGGGAGCCTGTGTTCCGCGGGTGAATACGGCCCAGGGGACTTCCGCCGGCTTGCCCGACGACGGCCGGCTGCGCCTGCTCAGCTTCAACATCCAGGTCGGCATCAGTACCGAAAGGTACCGCCACTACCTGACCCGCGGCTGGCAGCACCTGCTGCCGGCCGCCGGTCGCGCTACCAACCTGCAGCGCATCGGCGAACTGCTCTCCGACTACGACGTAGTCGCCCTGCAGGAAGCAGACGGCGGCAGCATCCGTTCCGGCAACATCAACCAGGTCGAGCACCTGGCTCAGCTCGGTGCCTTCCCCTACTGGTACCAGCAGCTCAACCGCAACCTCGGGCGCATCGCCCAGCACAGCAACGGCCTGCTCAGCCGCCTGCAGCCCACTGCGCTGGAAGACCATCCGCTGCCCGGCCCGCCCGGCCGCGGCGCGATCCTCATGCGCTTCGGCGAAGGCAAGGACGCGCTGGCCGTGGTGATGATGCACCTGGCCCTCGGCGCGCGGACCCGCACCCGCCAGCTCGCCTATATCCGCGAGCTGCTGCAGGACTACCGCCACCACGTGCTGATGGGCGATATGAACACCCATGCCACCGACCTGCTGGAAAGCTCGCCACTGCGCGACCTCCAGCTCATCGCCCCGCAGGTCGAGGCCACTTTCCCCAGCTGGCGCCCGCAGCGCTGCCTGGACCACATCCTGCTCAGTTCCGAGCTGGCGCTGGAACGCGTCAGTGTCCTCCCGCACCCGATTTCCGACCACCTGCCCGTGGCCGTGGAAATCCGCCTGCCGGATGCCCTGCGTTCGTCCTCGTCGCTCGCCTTGCGCGGCGAGGACCCTGAATGAGTCGCGACGACGACCAGCGCTGGAAACAGAAGTACCTGGATAACCTCGAACAGCAGGAGAAGCTCGAGCGCCGTTGGGATGCTCGCCTCGATCTGCTGCGTCGCGGCCTGGTGCGCAGCAGCCTGGCGGCCGAAGGCAGCGACAAGGCGGTGGACGCCTGCATGAAGGAGCTGCGCGAAGTACTGCGCCGCGACGACATGGACGCCGGCCTGTCGCGCCTGATCCCGCAGCTGGAAAAGGCCGTGCTCGACTCCGAGCAGCGCCGCCAGCAGCGCATCGAGCAGAACGTCGCCGCGCTCAGCCAGCTGTCGCAGCAACTGCTGTCACTGGACATGCCGGGTGACGTGCGCAAGCCGCTCAAGCGCCTGTCCAAGGACATTCCCAGCCGTGGCAGTTCCTCCCGCGAACTTCCCGCGCTGCTGGGCGAACTGAGTCGACTGCAACGCCAGGTGCTGGATCATTTTGGCAACGGTGGCGGGGAGCAGCGCCCCGGTTTCCTGCAGCGGCTGTTCGGCAGCCGTGACGGCGATGAGGCGGATGTGCCGGATTCGGGGTCCAGCACAGCGGCCGCCCCGGCAGAAAGAACGCCGATGACGGAAGCGGCGGTGGATCTTCCATCGCCCAGCGAAAGTCAATCTGCTGCACCTGCACCTGCACCTGCACCTGCACCTGCACCTGCACCTGCACCTGCACCTGCACCTGCCGAGGCGGCCGTCGTTGCAACGGCGGCCGAGCACGTCGTGGCGCAAGTCGAAATGGCTCCCCGGGTGGTAACGCCGGAACCTGCCGCCGCGCCTTCGCCGGTCGTGCGATCGGAGCCTGTCGCCGAGGCGCAGGTCATCGACAGGCCGACTGCAGTAGAGTCAGCCAGCCACGACGATTCCAAACTGCTCGACAGCCTGCCAGTACCGCCGGGCCTGTTCGGCACGCCCGAAGATGCGCGCCAGGCTAACGACCCCTACGCCCTGCCGCCTCGTCCGGAGCCCGGCTACAGCGCGGTGGCGCCGCATATCGAGGCGAGCCTGCTACGCCTGCTGGACGAGATGCACCTGCCGGCCGCCCAGCAGGTCCAGGCCGAGGCGCTGCGTTCGCGGATCCACGGCAGCCTCAACTGGTACGAACTGGTGCCGGTGCTGGATGACCTGGGCGTCCTCGTACTCTCGCTCAACGACAGCGGCCAGCACGAGTTCGAAGGCTACCTGCACCAGCTCAACGAACGCCTGGGGGCTTTCCTGGACGGCCTGCAGGCCGTCCAGGAGAACCACAGCGGCTCCAGCTCCAGCGCTCGCGACCTGGACGATACCCTGCGCGAACAGGTCAGTGGTCTGAAGGAGAGTGTGCTGGAGGCGACCGATCTGGAGGGCCTCAAGCACCACGTCGAGTCACGTCTGCAGGGCCTGGTCGGCACCATGGACCGCTTCCGCGAGGAGCGCGAGGCCCGCGAGCGCGAAGTGGGCGAGCGCATCCAGTCGCTGGTGACCCGTGTCGCCAGCATGGAAGAGGAGGCCCGCACCTTCCAGGCGAACATCGAGGACCAGCGCCAGAAAGCCATGACTGACGCCCTGACCGGCCTGCCCAACCGCGCAGCGCTCACCGAGCGGTTGGACCTGGAAGTGGCGCGCTGGCAGCGCTACGGCGGCGACCTGCTGCTGGCGGTGCTGGACGTCGACCATTTCAAGCGGATCAACGACGACTTCGGCCACCTCGCCGGCGACAAGGTGCTGAAGATCATCGCCAACGAACTGGCCAAGCGCCTGCGCAAGACCGACTTCATCGCCCGCTTTGGCGGCGAGGAGTTCGTCGTGCTGCTGCCCGCCACGCCGCTGGAGGGCGGACAGCAGCTGCTCGACGTGCTGCGCGGCGCCATCGAAGCCTGCCCGTTCCACTTCAAGGGGGAACGGTTGAGCATCACCTGCTCGGCGGGCCTCACGGCCTTCCGCGAAGGCGAGCGCGCCGAAACGGTATTCGAGCGAGCCGACCAGGCGCTGTACCGTGCCAAGCGCGGCGGGCGTAACCGTCTCGAAGTCGACTGAGCACACTGCATTTCTTGTAGGAGCGAGCTTGCTCGCGAACCCCGGCACCGCCGGTGAGCATCGCGGACGAAGTCCGCTCCTACAGAAGGTCGCTTCCGTTCGAGCGGGAAATTCTTGACGAACGAAACAACATAGGTTTTGATTCGCGCACTTATCTTTCGAATCGAAACTTAATCGTTCATGTCGAAACGCAATACGCCTCAACGCCGCCACGACATCCTGGCGCTGCTCGCCGAACAGGGCGAGGTCAGCGTGGACGATCTCGCGCGCCGCTTCGCCACCTCCGAGGTGACCATCCGCAAGGACCTGGCCGCCCTGGAAGGCAACGGCCTGCTGCTGCGCCGCTACGGCGGCGCGGTGCCGATGCCCCATGAGCTGATCGCCGAGCCGAGCCAGCCGCTGTCGCGCTACAAGCAGGCCATCGGCCGCGCGGCGGCCGCCTGCATCCGCGAGCATGCACGGATCATCATCGACAGTGGCAGCACGACGGCTGCGCTGATCCCGGAGCTGGGCCGCAAGCCCGGCCTGGTGGTGATGACCAACTCCCTGAGCGTGGCCAACGCCCTGCGCGAGCTGGAGCGCGAGCCCGTGCTGCTGATGACCGGCGGCACCTGGGACCCGCACTCGGAGTCGTTCCAGGGCCAGGTGGCCGAACAGGTGTTGCGCTCCTACGATTTCGATCAGCTGTTCATCGGCGCCACCGGCCTGGACATCGAGCGCGGCACCACGACCTTCAACGAACTGCTGGGCCTGAGCCGGGTCATGGCCGAGGTCGCCCGCGAGGTGATCGTCATGGCTGAGGCCGACAAGCTGGGCCGGCGTATTCCCAACCTGGAGCTGCCCTGGAGCAGCGTCCAGACCCTGATTACCGACGAACGCCTGAGCGATGAGGCGTTCGAACTGATCCAGGCGCGCGACGTGAAAGTGATTCGCGCGCGCTGCGAAGACTGATAGGAGACTCAAGCCATGTGTGGAATCGTAGGCGCCATCGCCGAGCGCAATATCACCCCGATCCTCGTCGAAGGCCTCAAGCGCCTGGAATACCGTGGCTACGACAGCGCCGGTGTGGCGGTGATCCAGGCTGACGGTGCGCTGGACCGTCGCCGTCGCGCAGGCAAGGTTTCCAGCCTTGAGCAGGCCCTCGAAGAGCAGCCGCTGCTCGGTCGTTTGGGGATCGCCCACGTTCGCTGGGCCACCCACGGCGCGCCCACCGAGGCCAACGCCCACCCGCACTTTTCCCGTGGCGAAGTGGCGGTGGTGCACAACGGCATCATCGAGAACTTCGAGCCCCTGCGCGAAATGCTCAAGGCGCGTGGCTACGAATTCACCTCGCAAACCGACACCGAGGTCATCGCCCACCTGCTGCACCTGCGGTTGGGCGAGCTGGGCGAGCTGACCGTTGCGCTCAAGGCCGTCGTCAAGGAATTGCACGGCGCCTACGGCCTGGCGGTGATCAGCAGCAAGCAGCCCGACCGCATCCTTGCCGCCCGCAGCGGCAGCCCGCTGGTGGTGGGCCTGGGCCACGGCGAGAACTTCCTCGCCTCCGACCAGCTGGCGCTGCGCCAGGTGACCGACCGCTTCATCTACCTGGAAGAGGGCGATATCGCCGAGATTCGTCGCGACGGCCTGCAGCTGTGGGACGTCAACGGCAACCCGGTGCAGCGCGAGGAAGTGCGCTACCACGAGGGCGCCGAGGCGGCCGACAAGGGCGGCTACCGCCACTTCATGCTCAAGGAAATCCACGAGCAGCCGGCCGTGGTGCAGCGCACCCTGGAAGGTCGCCTTGGCAGCGGGCAGGTGCTGGTGGACAACTTCGGCCCGCAGGCTCGCGAGCTGCTGGGCAAGGTGCGCACTGTGCAGATCGTTGCCTGTGGCACCAGCTACCACGCCGGTATGGTCGCCCGTTACTGGCTGGAAAGCCTGACCGGCATTCCCTGCCAGGTCGAAGTGGCCAGCGAGTTCCGTTACCGCAAGGTCGCGGTGCACCCGGACTCCCTGTTCGTCACCATCTCCCAGTCCGGCGAAACCGCTGACACCCTGGCCGCTCTGCGCTATGCCAAGGAGTTGGGCTTCCTCTCCAGCCTGGCGATCTGCAACGTCGCCACCAGCTCGCTGGTGCGCGAGTCGGACATGACCCTGCTGACCAACGCCGGCCCGGAAATCGGTGTGGCCTCCACCAAGGCCTTCACCACCCAGCTGGTCGCACTGTTGCTGCTGACCCTCGGCATCGGCCAGGTGCAGAAATGCCTGGGCGACGGCGTCGAGGCCGAGCTGGTGAACGAGCTGCGCCGCTTGCCGACCCACCTGGAAGAAGCCCTGTCCATGGACAAGGTGGTGGAGAAGATCAGCGAGCTGTTCGCCGAGAAGCACCACACCCTGTTCCTCGGCCGTGGCGCCCAGTACCCGGTGGCGATGGAAGGTGCGCTGAAGCTCAAGGAGATCTCCTACATCCACGCGGAGGCCTACCCGGCCGGCGAACTGAAGCACGGCCCCCTGGCCCTGGTGGACGCCGACATGCCGGTGGTGACCGTGGCGCCGAACAACGAGTTGCTGGAGAAGCTCAAGTCCAACCTGCAGGAAGTGCGCGCCCGCGGCGGCGAGCTGGTGGTCTTTGCCGAAGGCGGCAGCGGCATCAGCGACGGCGAGGGCACCCACGTGGTGGGCATGCCGGCGATCCACGACTGCCTGGCGCCGATCCTCTACACCGTGCCGCTGCAGTTGCTGTCCTACTACGTCGCCGTGCTCAAGGGCACCGACGTCGACCAGCCGCGCAACCTGGCCAAATCCGTGACGGTGGAATAAGCGCGCAGGCGCCAGGAGAAAGGTCCCTTCGGGGGCCTTTTTTCGTTTCGGGGTGCTGGAATTCGAGAGGGGAGTGGGAGGGGACGATCAACATTCCCCCGGTGCCTGCACGTCCGGGGGTGTGGACGGGGCACCGAGGCCAGGCGGCTTGAGCCGCTACACGAGGGGAATGGAAATCGACCTTGTCTTGTGGACAAGGTCGGGCTCCGGCCCTGCGAGGGGTACCTGACAAGTCTCCCGCAGGGTGGGGAGCGGGCCAACGATAGAAGCTGGCTACTGGCCGGTCAATCGGAAACGACAAACGCGCGTTCGTGAGTGTCCGATATTCGAACCGAAAGGGCCGGTCCAGGCCGCGGATTTCGTTAGCCGGCTATCGGAAGCGTCTATACTGTTTCTGATTGTGTCAGTGAAAAATGCCTGGCGGCAATTCGCTGGCAAGGGCGGCGAGGGAGTTCCGTCCTCACGTCCGGGATGCAGTTAAACCGACAAGAGAATCCCCATGAACGCACCTGCCGCACCGCAGTATTCCGCCCACGAACGCCGCTCGCGCATCCTCGCCATCGTCGGCGCCTCGTCGGGCAACCTGGTGGAGTGGTTCGACTTCTACGTCTACGCCTTCACCGCCCTGTACTTCGCCCATGCCTTCTTTCCGTCGGACGATCCGACGGTGCAGTTGCTCAACACCGCCGGGGTGTTCGCCGCGGGCTTCCTGATGCGTCCCATCGGCGGCTGGCTGTTCGGCCGCATCGCCGACAAGAAGGGCCGCAAGACCGCGATGATGATCTCGGTGCTGATGATGTGCGGCGGCTCGCTGGCCATCGCGGTGATGCCGACCTACGCCACCATCGGCGTCGCGGCGCCGGCGCTGCTGCTGATCGCGCGTCTGTTCCAGGGGCTGTCGGTTGGCGGCGAGTACGGCACCAGCGCTACCTACATGAGCGAAGTGGCGCTCAAGGGGCAGCGCGGCTTCTTCGCCTCCTTCCAGTACGTCACCCTGATCGGCGGCCAGTTGCTGGCCGTACTGGTGGTGGTGATCCTGCAGCAGTTGCTGACCACCGATGAGCTGAAAGAGTGGGGTTGGCGAATTCCCTTCGTGGTCGGCGCGATCACCGCGGTGATCGCCTTCTACCTGCGTCGCTCGTTGAGCGAGACGGCCAAGGAGTCCAACCTCAACCGCAAGGAGTCGGGCACGCTCACCGAACTGTTCACTCACCACAAGCGCGCGTTCTTCACCGTGCTCGGCTTCACGGCCGGCGGCTCGCTGATCTTCTACACCTTCACCACCTACATGCAGAAATACCTGGTGAACACCGCCGGAATGGACGCCAAGGTGGCCAGTGGCGTGATGACCTTCGCGCTGTTCTGCTACATGTGCATGCAGCCGCTGTTCGGTGCGCTGTCCGACCGTATCGGCCGCAAGACCTCGATGCTCTGGTTCGGCGCCCTGGGCATGCTCTGCACCTGGCCGATCCTCGCCGCGCTGAAGACCGTCAGCAGCCCCTACGCGGCGTTCGGCCTGATCATCCTGGCGATGGCCATCGTCAGCCTCTACACCTCGATCAGCGGCCTGATCAAGGCGGAGATGTTCCCGCCGCAGATCCGCGCTCTGGGTGTGGGCCTGTCCTACGCGGTAGGCAACGCGATCTTCGGTGGCTCCGCCGAGTACGCTGCGCTGGGACTCAAGAGCATCGGCATGGAGGACGTGTTCTACATCTATGTCTCGGTCATGTGCGGCGTGGCGCTGCTGGTCTGCCTGCTGCTGCCGGACCTGCGCAAGGTCAGCTACCTCAACGACGAGGACTGACCCGCGCCATTCGCTAATCGTTGCTCCGGCCGCGCAGTGCATGGTCGGGCAGCGACAGGGCGATTAACAGGGCCAGGGCGCCAAAGCCTGCGTTGATCAGGAACAGGTGCCCGAATACCCGATCCAGCGCCAGCCGCTGCGCTTCATGGCCTTCGCCGCTCAGGCTGGCCAGCAGGGCGCTGGCCGACAGGCCGTGACCTGCCTCGCCCGCCAGCGGCTGCAGCATTGCCAGCAACAGGGCCGACATCAGCGCGATCCCCACCGCCCCGCCCAGCGAGCGGAACAGCGTGATGTTGCTGGTCGCCACGCCCAGGTGTTTCGTCTCCACCGCGCTCTGTGCCGCCACCAGGCTGGTGGGGAACTGCGTGCCGGCGGCAATGCCGGTGAGCAGCATGCAGACCCCCGAAAGGAAGTACGCGCTCGGCGGCGTCAGCGCCAGGCCGGCAATCGCCAGGGGCATCAGCAGCGCGCCGCCGACGATCTGCGGCTTGTAGCGGCCGATGATCGCCGTGAGACGGCCGCAGCAGTACGCGCCGATTGGTACGCCCATGGCCAGCGGCAGCAGGTGCAGCGCGGCGCTGTCGGCGCCCGCGCCGGTCACCGACTGAAAGCGCAGCGGCACCAGCACTGATAGCGAGATGACCTGGAAGCTGGCGAAGAAGCTGATCAGCCAGCTCAGGGTGGCTGCGCGAATACCGAACAGGTGCATCGGCACCAGCGGCTCCGGCGCGCGGCGTTCCTGCACGACGAACAACGTGATCAGTGCCAGTGCGGCGGCGAACAGCGCGAGCATCTGCGGGTCGTTCCAGCGCGCGCCCTGGCCGACCTCGGTGATCGCCAGCAGCAGGCTGCCCAGGCCGGCGATCATCAGCATCGTGCCGAGGTAGTCGATGACCGGCTTGCGGCCGGGTACGGGCAGGCCACGCAAGGTCCGGCGGGATACCGCGAGGGCGACCAGGCCCACCGGCAGGTTGATCAGGAACACCCAGCGCCACGACAGGTATTCGGTGAGCAGTCCGCCCAGCACCGGGCCGGCGATGCTCGCCACCGCGTACATGCTGCTGAAGTAGCCCTGGTAGCGGCCGCGTTCGCGGGGCGGGACGATGTCGCCGATGATCGCCTGGCTCACCGACATCATGCCGCCGGCGCCGATGCCTTGCAGGACCCGGGCGATCACCAACTGCTCCATGCTCTGGGCGGCGCCGCAGAGCAGCGATGCGAAGGTGAACAGGGCGATGGCGAAGAGCATCAGCACGCGGCGGCCGTAGAGGTCGCCGAGCTTGCCGTAGATCGGCATGGAGATGGTCATCGCCACCATGTAGCCGGAGATGACCCAGGCCAGCAGGTCGAAGTCGCCGAAGCCGGCGGAGATCGCCGGCAGGGACACGGCGACGATGGTCTGGTCGAGCGCACCGAGGAAGATCGCCAGCATCAGCCCCACCAGCACGGTGCGGACCGCCGGACGCGGCTCGGAAAAGGTAGTCAAGACAGCCCCCTTCACTTCAGAGGATCTCCGTCCGGGAGGCGGGCGGAGGGACCACAGTGTAGTGCAATGCAGCGGCAATCTGTCACGGCGCCGTCATCGTTGCGGGGCAGTAAAGGCTCTATCTCGGTGCTGGCAACGATGCTTCCCGGATCGGCTGCTACGCTTGCGTAGCGAACTATTCTTCCATTGCAGCCTGTGGATTTTCCGGGAACGCAATCCTTCGGAACGGGCTCCAATACAAAGGAAACGGCACGTCCCGCGGTGGTCGGCGCCACGATAGTTTTTAGGCGGGCCAGGCCATAGGGGAAGACTATGGGTGCGCTGGTCTATAGTTTTCCAGCCCTGTGACCAGGAGGTATGCATGAACGCCAACCTGCCCTCTGAGTTGCTGTCCCTGCAGTTGCCGCTGCGCATCCGCATCGGTGAGGCCCAGGCATTCGACCTTGGGCCGGATCCGCAGGTGACGCTCGTCGTTCGCGATCCGACCCTGCTGACCGAGATCACCCATCCCAGCCTCGATATTCTCGGTCGTGCCTACGTAGAGGGTCGCATGGACATCGAGGGGCCGATGCAGGAAGTGATCGCCACTGCCGATGCGCTGAGCAGCGCGCTGGGCGACGACGACGGCGATGCCGACTACGTGCGCGAAAGCCACGACAAGGCCACCGACGCCGAGGCCATCCACTACCACTACGACCTGTCCAATGCGTTCTACCAGCTCTGGCTCGACCCGGAGATGGTGTACTCCTGCGCCTACTACGAGACCGGTACCGAGGACCTGGCCACGGCCCAGTTGGCCAAGCTGCGCCACCTGTGCCGCAAGCTGCGGCTGAAACCGGGCGAGAAGCTGCTCGATGTCGGCTGCGGCTGGGGCGGGCTGGCGCGCCTGGCGGCGCGAGAATTTGGCGCACAGGTGCATGGCATCACCCTCAGCGAGGAGCAGCTCAAGCTCGGCCGCGAGCGGGTCAAGGCCGAGGGCCTGGAAGACAAGGTGACGCTGGAACTGCTGGATTACCGCGACCTGCCGCGCGATGGCCGTTACGACAAGGTAGTGAGCGTCGGCATGTTCGAACACGTCGGCCACGCCAACCTCGGGCTCTACTTCCAGCAGCTGTATGACGCGGTGCGGCCAGGCGGGCTGGTGATGAACCACGGCATCACCTCCAGCAATACCGACGGCCGTCCGGTGGGGCGCGGCGCCGGGGATTTCATCGACCGCTACGTGTTCCCCCATGGTGAGCTGCCGCACCTGTCACTGGCCGTTGCGCGCATGAGCGAGGCGGGACTGGAAGTGGTCGACGTCGAAGGCCTGCGCCTGCACTACGCGCGCACCCTGGACTTCTGGAGCGCCAACCTTGAAGCGAAGCTGGCCGAGGCGGCGAAACTGGTGCCCGATCAGGCCCTGCGCATCTGGCGCCTGTACCTGGCCGGTTGCGCCTATGGCTTCAGGAAGGGCTGGATCAACCTGCACCAGATTCTCGCCAGCAAGCCATACGCGGACGGCGGCCAGGAGGTGCCCTGGAGCCGGCGCGATATCTACTCCTGAGTCTTTTCTGCCCCTGCATCGGGCCCGCTTCGGCGGGCTCGATGCGTTTCTGGCGCGGGGCAAAAAGCTTGCATCGAGGAGCACGGGGAGCTAAACCCCCTGTCCCCACTGACTCTTTGGTAGATGAATCATGGTGAATTTCTTCCCGGACCTGTCCCTCGTCGAACTCTCGCCCGCGCAGGCGCCCTGGTCGCTGTTGCTCAAGGCCGATCCCAGTCGCGCGCAGATCGAGAGCTATCTGCACGACTCCCGCCTGCTGGCGCTGAACGAGGCGGACTCCGTGCGCGGCGTCCTCACGCTGACGCCGCGCGAAACCGGCGTCGCCGAGATCACCAGTCTCGCTGTGGAAGACGAATGGCAGGAGCGTGGCCTGGGCCGGCGCCTGTTGCTGGCTGCCATCGAGCAGGCGCGCGAAGCCGGGCTGCAGCGCCTGACCATTGCCACCGGCAATTCCAGCCTGGCGCAGCTTGGCCTGTACCAGCGGGTAGGCTTCCGCATCGTCGGTATCGATCCGGATTACTTCGTGCGGCATTACCCCGAGCCGATCTTCGAAAGCGGCATCCAGTGCCGCGACCAGATCCGCCTGGCGCTGGACCTCGCCGCCTAGTCGCGTTCCCAGCGACTCACCGCCACCGCATCGTGGGCGTGCAGGCTTTCCGCATGCACCACGCGCACCTCGAAGCCCGACACCTCTTCCCGCTGCACCAGTGCCCGGTGCAGCCGGCGTGCGGCGTCCTCGCAGAACATCAGGTTCTGCCCGTTGGCCAGGGCGAAGGCCTGCTCGTCGGCGCGTTTCACCGCCGTCTGCACGGCGGTGCCGAGGGCGTCTTCGGCGTGGTCGATCAGCTCGCTGAAAGCGAATGCCGTCGCGGCCGGGGCGAGTCGCAGCTGCAGCCGCGCCTCGCTGCGCTGGCTGTGCGGCGTGGCGACTATACCCTGCGGGCTGCCGAGCCAGGCACGCACCTCGCTGGCTTTCAGCGGGCTGCCGGCAAAGTCGCTGTCGAAACGCTCCTGGATCAGTTGGCGCGCCAGCGCCGCCGAGCAGGGGCACGTCGAGGAGTAAGGCAGAGCCAAGCGCAGCTCCAGTTGCAGCGCATCGTCTTCCAGCTGCGCGTGGATCTCGCAGGGGTAGCGCTTCCAGCCGCTCAGCGGGCTGACCAGCGCCGGGCGCTGCAGCATCAGTTCGAAACGCAGTGCCAGGCTGGCGTGTCGGGACAGCTGCGCGTGGCTGCGCAGGAACTGCCTGAGCAGGTCACGTAGCAGCATCGGCGAAAGCTCTGTTTCCGCCAGTGCTTCCAGCGCCAGGTACAGACGCGACATGTGGATGCCGCGCGCGTCGGCTTCGTCGAGGCTGACACCAGCGTCGGCGTATGCGGCGACGCGCTCGCCGGCGATACACAGCGGCACGGCGATGCCCTGCATGCCGACCCAGTCGAGCGGGATGGGCAGGCGGGTGGATTGGCAGGCGATGTCGGGAAGCAGGGTGGTCATGGGTGGGTCACAGTTGGCAATTGTTATAACATAACGTATTTGCTTCCCGACAATCCCGCAACGGGTTCTTCAGCGCTCCTGCTGCTTGCAGCCGCTCACACGCCCGCAGGTCAGCCGGGCGCTGTCGCCTGACGAGCTGCTGAAGCGGCTGACGTTGGTCCAGCCGATGCCGCGGCTGGTACCGACCCACACCTGGCCGTCGCTGGCCACTCCGCTGAAGAAGGTCAGGCTGCCGTAGCGCGTGCCGGTCTGCGCCCAGCGCCGGCCACTGCTCGCCTCGAAGCCGCGCAGGTAGGTGTCGTGGCCCTGGGTAGCGACGCTGTAGAGATTTCCCGAACCGTCCATGCAGGCCAGCACCGAAGCCGACCAGGCGCAGCGCGCCGGCTCCTCGCCGGGAAAAGGCAGTGGTGCGGAACCGCTGGCGTGGGCGAAGGGAGCGAAAAGGCAGAGCAGCAGGGCGCGGCGCAGCATCGAAGGTCTCGGCGGGCGGGTGGAGCGGAACATCGGTATCGCACGTCGTCGGGCGGTTGTCGATTCCCGATTGCGGGCAATGCATTGTTATAATATAACATAAAAGATCACTCCCTTCCGGAGACGGTCATGACCGAACAGGAACTGCTCGCCCAGCCCGGCGAGGCC
Organism: Pseudomonas multiresinivorans; assembly: GCF_012971725.1. Lineage (NCBI taxonomy): Bacteria > Pseudomonadati > Pseudomonadota > Gammaproteobacteria > Pseudomonadales > Pseudomonadaceae > Pseudomonas > Pseudomonas multiresinivorans. Next base: position 366,749 of record NZ_CP048833.1, on the reverse strand, counting down.
TACATGAGCGAGGCGCAACAGGGCTATTTCCGCGCGCTGCTGCTGGACCAGCGTGACGAGTTGCAAGGGCGCATCGACGAGGAATTCCAGGCGTTGCAGGACACCGAGCGGGCCAGTGACGAAGCCGATGTCGCCAGCCGCGAGGAGGCGCGCCAGTGGCAACTGCGCCTGCTGGAGCGCGAGAAGAAGCTGCTCGACAAGATCGACCAGGCGCTGGAGCGCCTGGCCCGGGGCGACTACGGCTGGTGCGAGGAAACCGGCGAACCGATCGGCCTGCGCCGCCTGCTGCTGCGCCCCACCGCCTCGCTGTGCATCGAGGCCAAGGAGCGCCAGGAACGGCGCGAACTGCACGTCCGCGAAGCCTGATTTCCCTGGAGTCCCACCGTGATGAATGCGCCACTTCCCGTAACTGTGCTGTCCGGCTTCCTTGGCGCCGGCAAGAGCACGCTGCTCAACCACGTCCTGAAGAACCGCGAGAATCTCAAGGTCGCGGTCATCGTCAACGACATGAGCGAAATCAACATCGACGGCCGCGAGGTGCAGCGCGACGTGAGCCTCAACCGCGGCCAGGAGCGCCTGGTGGAGATGAGCAACGGTTGTATCTGCTGCACCTTGCGCGAGGACCTGCTGGAAGAGGTCAGCCGCCTCGCCGGCGAAGGCCGCTTCGACTACCTGCTGATCGAGTCCACCGGTATTTCCGAGCCGCTGCCGGTGGCGGAAACCTTCACCTTCCGCGACGAGCAGGGCCGCAGCCTGTCGGACCTGGCGCGGCTGGACACCCTGGTCACGGTGGTCGACGGGTTGAACTTCCTCGCCGACTACCAGGGCGCCGACAGCCTCGCTGAACGGGGTGAAACCCTCGGCGAGGACGACGAACGCTCGCTCAGCGACCTGCTGGTGGAGCAGGTGGAGTTCGCCGATGTGATCCTGGTGAGCAAGATCGACCTGATCGGCAGCGCCGAGCGCGACGAGCTGCTGGCGATTCTGCGCAGGCTCAATCCCGACGCCGACATCCAGCCCATGGTCATGGGCCAGGTGCCGCTGGCGCGCATCCTCGACACCGGCCGCTTCGACTTCCAGCGCGCCGAGCGAGCGCCGGGCTGGCTCAAGGAGCTGCGCGGCGAGCACCTGCCGGAGACGGAAGCCTACGGCATTTCCTCCAGCGTCTATCGGGCGCGCAGGCCCTTCCACCCGCAGCGCTTCCATGACTTCCTCGCCCAGCCCTGGAGCAACGGACGGCTGCTGCGCTCCAAGGGTTTCTTCTGGCTCGCCAGCCGCTACCGCGAGGCGGGCAACTGGTCCCAGGCCGGCGGCCTGATGCGCCACGGCCTGGCTGGGCGCTGGTGGCGCTTCGTTCCGCGCGAGCACTGGCCGCAGGACACCACCGAGCTGCAGGGCGTGCTGCGCCATTGGCGCGAGGACAGCGGCGATTGCCGCCAGGAGCTGGTATTCATCGGGCAGAACCTGGACTTCCAGCAGCTTTTCCGCGAATTGGATCATTGCCTGCTGGATGACGAGGAAATGGCCGCCGGCACCACCGCCTGGAAGCGCCTGCCCGATCCCTTCGAACCCTGGGAGGCCGGCGCCTGATGCTCGCCCTCGAAACCCCGGCCTGGCCGCGGCAGGTACTTGGCGACGATCCGCAGGTGCTCGCCGAGGTGCTCAAGGAAGACGTCAATCTGGCCGTCTGGCAACGCACGCTGTACCCGGAAATCAGCACCTTTGCCGGTTGGTTGAGCGTCCAGCCGCTGGACCTGACGCAGAGCCTGGAGGTGGTCGAGGAGCGCGTCGAACTGGGCGACCTGCTGTGCGAGTACGCCATGCTTGATGGCTGCACGCTGTTTCGCAGCGACCTGCAATGGCTGGCCGAAGCCTTCGCCTGCCTGACCGGCGCGCAGCGCATCGGCCTGCGCCTGCGCAGCCTGGACAAGTCCATGTGCCCGCGCTTCCACGTCGATCACGTACCGCTGCGGCTGGTCACCACCTACTCGGGGCCCGCCAGCCAGTGGCTGGAGGAGTGGGCCATGGCCCGCGCGCGGTTGGGCGACGCGGCGGCCGAACCGGCTAGCCGCGCGGAGATCCGCCAGATGGCGGCGGGTGACGTAGGCCTGTTCAAGGGCGAGAAATGGCCCGGCAATCTCGGCTCCGGCATCATCCACCGCTCACCGTTGCCGGCACCGGGCGAGCGCCGCCTGCTGCTCACGCTCGACTGGTTGGGTTGAGGTTTCGCCCGGGCAAAAAAATAGGCCGCCCGGGGAGAGCGGCCCAATTCACCAAGATCATGTCCGGCGTGGGGCGCCGGGAGGGTGTGAGGTACCCGGGGACAGTAGGCCCGAAGCGTGTGACAGGGCGATGACCGTTACTGGGGTTTGCGCCAGTGACCGTTGCTCTGCTGCTCGCAGAACGGCTGGAGAATGCGCGCATCGCTGGCCACCCCGTAGTAGTGGATGTCCTGGCGATAGGGCACGCCCTGGGTCTGGGCGTTCTCGCAGACGCCGAAGGCGCCGCTGGGGCAGTTTTCGGCGTAGGTCACCTCGACCTTCTGGTCCTTCAGCTGCGGTTGGCAGAAACCCTCGCGGAAGAGTTTTTCCGGGATGGTGCGGTTCTGCTGGCAGACCTTCACGTCGACCTGCTTGCCCTGGGTATGCACCACGCAGGCCTCGCCGTGGGCGAGCAGGGGCAGGCAGGCAAGAGCAAAAGGCAGCAACAGACGCATGATCGATCCGGGGTGGCGAGGGGAAGGCGCGACTCTAGCGCTTTTCCCGGCGAGCGTCAGGCGGCACCATGGGCGAATGTTGAAGCAGATCCCGACTCATCTCATCGCCGGCCCCCTCGGGGCAGGCAAGACCAGCCTGCTGCAGTCCCTGCTGGCGCAACGTCCCGCAGGCGAAAGCTGGGCGGTGCTGGTCAACGAATTCGGCCAGGTAGGGCTCGACGCCGCGCTGCTGTCCCGCGACGAGGACGGCATCGCCCTGGGCGAAGTCGCCGGTGGCTGCCTGTGCTGCGTGAATGGCGCGCCGTTTCAGGTCGGCCTTGGCCGGCTGCTGCGCAAGGCGCGGCCGCAGCGACTGTTCATCGAGCCATCCGGCCTTGGCCATCCCGCGCAACTGCTGGCGCAACTGCGTGCGGCGCCCTGGCAGGGCGTACTGGCCGTGCAGCCGATGGTGATGGTGCTCGACGCCGCCGCACTGGCTGTCGGCCAGCCCCTGCCCGAAGCGCAGCAGCAGGCGCTGGGCGAGGCGGCAATGCTGTTGATGAACAAGTCCGAAGCGTTGGATGAGGTGGTGCGTGCGACGTTGGCGGCGCGCTTGCCGGCTGTGCCATTGCATTGGACGACCCAAGGCCGTCTGGCGCTGAGCGAGCTACCGAGGGCGCCGGTCGAAGCGGCCGGCGCTGATTTGCCGCAGGGTGCCTCGCCTGGTGAACCTGCGATCCTGTTGCGCCGTGAAACTCCGCTGCGCCAGGTGCGCGTGGACGATGGCCGACAGGCGGTCGGCTGGCGCTTCCACCGTGACTGGCGCTTCCGCACGGCTGAGCTGGACGCCTGGCTGGCCGGGGTTCCCGGCCTGCTGCGGGCCAAGGCCGTGTTGCACGGCGAAGGTGCCTGGCTGGCCTGCAACCGTACCGTCGGTCCGGCACCCTGGACGCCCAGTGCCTGGTGCAAGGACAGCCGGATAGAGCTGATCCTGACCGCCGAAGTCGATCCGCAGGCCTTGCAGGACGGCCTTTTACGCTGCGCCATCGCACCGATCTGACAGATAAGGTTGCCCTCGCGTAACTAGTGAATGATAATAATTATCAGCAGATACTGCTTCGTGAACTCTTCCCGCAGGCTTTCTCATGTCGTTACCCCAACCGCGCAAGGCGGCGGACGCCAGTCCAGCCGTAGACGCTGAGGAACAGCTGTTCACTTCCGCCACGGCGGATGACGGCGCCCATTTGCCCAGCGTGAACGCCCAGCGCGTGAATGAGGCCACCCTGCGACTCGTCAGTTGTGCCGGCCCCCGCCGCGACGAGGAAGTGGTTCCCGAAGAGGTCCTGATTCCCTACGCGGCGCCGGTCGAAGGCGTGGAAGACGGCGAGCAGCCCCCGCCCCCCGGCGGCTGGTGGAAGTCCTCGGGCCTGGCGATTGCCATGCACGTGGCCATCGTCGCCGCGCTGGTCTGGGTGATGCCGACCCCGGCCGAACTGAATCTGGGCGCCGGCGAGATGCCCAAGGCCATGCAGGTGAGTGTCGTCACTCTGCCACCCAAGCCGGAAGTGCAGCAGCCACCTGCTGCCGCGCCGACTCCGCCTCCGCCGGAGCCCGAACCGCCCAAGCCCATCGAGCCGCCCAAGCCGGTGGAAAAGCCCAAGCCCAAACCCAAGCCGGTCGAGAAGGCCGTGCCCAAGGTGTCGCCCAAGCCCAAGCCGAAACCCAAGCCCGAGCCGGACCCGGAGCCCGCCGAGGAAGCCGCCGCGCCGCCGACCCCGGCTGCACCGCCGCCGCCCGCCGCGCCGACCGTCGGCCAGTTCACCCAGGGCGCCCAGGCCGCACCGACCGGTTCGCAGGGCCCCGCCGGCCTGCCCACCGGCAGCCTGAACGACAGCGACATCAAGCCGCTGCGCATGGACCCGCCGGTCTACCCGCGCATGGCGCTGAACCGTGGCATCGAAGGTCGGGTGAAGGTGCTGTTCACCATCACCAGCGATGGCCGCATCGCCGATATCCAGGTGCTGGAGTCCTCGCCCCCGCGCATGTTCGACAACGCCGTGCGCGATGCCATGGACAAGTGGCGCTTCGAGCCCCGCGTCAGCGGTGGCCGGATCGTCGCCCGCCAGGCGACCAAGGTGTTCTTCTTCAAGCTCGAGGGTCGTCGCTGACAGCCATTGCGAGCCAAACGAAAAACGCGCCCGCGGGCGCGTTTTTTTGTTTCCGGCGATTGGCTCTTGGTAGGAGCGAGCTTGCTCGCGAACCGCCTACGCAGCGGAGTCGCCGGAGAATCCGTTCGCGAGCAAGCTCGCTCCTACAGGTGACTCGTCAGCTCCTTGCGCAGCAGTTCCAGGGCTTCTCTGGGCCCGCCCACGACAATCTTCGCCGGCACGCCGAGCATCAGGTTCAGCGGCAGGCCGAAACCCTCGATCTGGTTGCCATCGCGATCGCGGCCCGGCTGGTCACCCTTCCATTCGCAAGGCAGGCGCTCGGTGCAGCTGCCGCCTTCATCGATGTAGCCGAACAGCGGCTTGCCCAGCGCAGCGGCATAGCCCAGTTCGAAGGCGGTGCCGCTGTCCGGTTCGGCGCCGCGGAACGGGTTGAGATTGGCCAGCACCACGTCGGCCTGGCGGATCAGTTCGAGGTTGGCCTGGTAGATCCAGCGCGCCTGCTCCACCGGCTCGACGATGCCCTCGGGTACCGAGTGGTCCAGTGGATACAGCCCCTGCACGCCGAACTCGGCGCACAGCGCCTTGAGCCGCTCGCCCTGCTCGAAGGCGTCGGGGAGAAACACGTCGGGGCCGGCGAGGTACAGCTTGAGCATGTTCAGAGTCCCATGAACGACAGCATCAGGAAGGTGGCGAACAGCACGAAGTGGGTCATGCCCTCGATGGCGTTGGTCTTGCCATCATGCAGGTTGTAGCCGGCGACCATCAGGGTGATGAACATCATGCCGGTCTGCAGCGGGGTCATCGCCATCTGGATCGGCTGGCCCTTGAACAGCGCCAGGGCCTCGATCACCGGCACGGTGAGGATCACGGTCGACAGCGACGCGCCCAGGGCGATATTGACCACCGGCTGCATGCGGTTGGCCATGGCGGCGCGCAGGGCGGTGAGGATTTCCGGGCTGGCGGAGATCGCCGCCACCAGCAGCGCCGGCACGATGGGCGGCACGCCGCTGCCTTCCAGGCCGACGTCCAGGGCCTTGGACATCACCTCCGCCAGCGCGCCGATCAGCACCACGCCGACCACCAGCAGCGCCATGGACTGCTTGCTGTTGCCGGCCGCCTCGTGGCCTTCGCCGTGCTCGCCATGGGTGGCGTAGTTGTAGCTGAAGAAGTAGCTGTGCTGGCCGGTCTGCATGCGCAGGAACAGCGCGTAAAGCATGACCATGCAGCCGATGGTGAAGAAGGAGTAGAGCTTCCACTGCTCGGCCGGGATCAGCTCAGGGACCACCATGGAGATGCCCACGGCGGTGAGGATCATGGTCACATACGTCTTGCCCGAGTCGTCGTTGTACGACTGCTCGCCGTGCTTCAACCCGCCGAGCAGCGCGGCCAGGCCGAGGATGCCGTTCATGTCGAGCATCACCGCGGCGTAGATGGTGTCGCGGGCCAGGGTCGGGGAATGGTTGTGGCCCATCATGATCGCCAGGATCACCACCTCCACCAGCACCGCCGCCAGGGTCAGGATCATGGTGCCGTAGGGCTCGCCGACCTTCTCCGCAAGGATTTCGGCGTGGTGCGCCACGCGCAGCGAGACGCTGATGATCACCGCCAGCAGCGCAGTCGCGGTGATCCCCGCGAGCATCTTGCCGCCACCCAGCAGGCTGTGCTCCAGCGGGTAGACCGCAATCGCCACCAGCAGGGCGAGGAGGAGGAGTTTTTCTTCTTTGAGCGCGCGCAGCATCGAGGGGGATGTCCATTCCGTAAGAGATCGAGAGCGCCATCTTAGGCAATGGACCGGAGGCGCACCAGCGACCTGCTGATGGCCGTGGGCGGCTCGTTCGCTCAGTGGGGCAGGTTGGCGCGCTCAAGGAATTGCTTCTGCGCCGCGAGGACCTGGTCGGGCAGCACATGCAACGCCTGGTACGCGTCGTGGAGTTCCTGTGCAAGGGCCTCTTTCCTTGCCTTGTCGCCGGTTTCCGCATAACGCCTGAGGTTCTGGTAGTAGCCGATCTGCAGTTCGTAGTAGCGCGACAGGCTGCTGGCGAAGCGGCTGGCATCCTCACCGTGCTGCAGTTGCTGCACCTGGTTGAGATCGTGCTCGAGCTCGGCGATGTGGCCGGCCGGGCTTTCCACCGGTCGCGTCGCGGCGACGGCACGGCCGGAGTCGAAATCGCCTTTGATCAGTCTTCTCATGTCCCGGTCGATCCGCTGCACGTTATGCAGGAATGCCGGGGTCACCACCTCGTTGTAGCGGAAGTCGGAGGAGGAGGAAGAGTCGCAGGCGGCCAGGGCAAATGGCAGCAGGGCCAGCACGGCCAGCAGGGGCTTGTTCATGGGACGGGCCGCAGTGGGGGAAGTGCTGCGATTCTAGAAAGGGGGCCGGTCGGAAGATTTCGCGGATATCTGTCTTTTGCGTCAGAATTATCTCTGTCCACGCATGCTGGGGCCTGTTGCCCCGCTGCCAATTGCTTGCCGGGTCAGCCTGTGTGCCAATGTCGGCGCCTGATCCAACCATAACGAGACCTCACCCATGTACGACTGGCTCAATGCCCTGCCCAAGGCCGAACTGCACCTGCACCTGGAAGGTTCGCTGGAGCCCGAGCTGCTGTTCGCCCTGGCCGAGCGCAACAAGATCGCCCTGCCCTGGGGCGACGTCGAGAGCCTGCGCCAGGCCTATGCGTTCAACAACCTGCAGGAATTCCTCGACCTCTACTACGCCGGCGCCGACGTGCTGCGCACCGAGCAGGACTTCTACGACCTGACCTGGGCGTACCTGGAGAAGTGCAAGGCGCAGAGCGTCATTCACGTCGAACCCTTCTTCGACCCGCAGACCCACACCGACCGTGGTGTTCCCTTCGAGGTGGTGCTGCGCGGCATCCAGGGCGCGCTGAAAGACGGGGAGAAGCAACTGGGCATCAGCCATGGCCTGATCCTCAGCTTCCTGCGCCACCTGTCCGAGGAAGAGGCATTCAAGACCCTCGACCAGGCCATGCCGTTCCGCGATGCGTTCATTGCCGTCGGCCTGGACAGCTCCGAAGTCGGCCACCCGCCGAGCAAGTTCCAGCGCGTGTTCGACCGCGCCCGCAGCGAAGGCTTCCTGACCGTTGCCCACGCCGGCGAGGAAGGCCCGCCCGAATACATCTGGGAAGCCCTGGACCTGCTCAAGATCGAGCGTATCGATCACGGTGTGCGCGCCATCGAGGACGAGCGCCTGATGCAGCGCATCATCGACGAGCAGATCCCGCTGACCGTCTGCCCGCTGTCCAACACCAAGCTCTGCGTGTTCGACCACATGCGCGAGCACAACATCCTCGACATGCTCGAACGCGGCGTGAAGGTGACGGTGAACTCGGACGACCCGGCCTACTTCGGCGGCTACGTCACCGAGAACTTCCAGGCCCTGCACGAGCATCTGGGGATGACCCGGGAGCAGGCGCAGCGGCTGGCGCAGAACAGCCTGGATGCGCGATTGGTGAAGTAAGCGTTTGGGGGTTGGCTCCGCTGCGGGCCTGTTCCCCTTACCCCAGCCCTCTCCCAAAGGGAGAGAGATCCTATTTTTCCGGCTGACACCGCGATGCCACCTTGCGGCAGACAGCCCCCTCTCCCTTCGGAGCGGGGCGCGCAGCCAGGGTTGGGGAGAGGGAACGCCCAGCACGGAATCTCCCCGGAAATCCCCGTCCCGATCCGTCCCCTCATCTGGCGCCCGCGACCTTTCACGCCGGGCCTGCTAACCCTATAAGTGCGCCTCCCACTTCTTCGCGAGGAAGCACCCTATGAACAGGATCGTCGCCATCACCGGCGGCTTCGGCCATCTGGGCAGCGTGGTCGGCCAGGCGTTCGCCGACGCCGGCTGGCAGGTCGCCCTGCTCGACCGTGCCGTCGGGCCGCGTTATCCACAGGCCGGGGCGCTGTCCATCGGCGGCATCGACCTCACCGATCCTGCCGCCGCCCGCGCGGCGCTGGAGCAGGTCAACGAGCATTTCGGCGGCCTCGATGCGCTGATCAACGTGGCCGGCGGCTTCCACTGGGAAACCCTGGCCGACGGCGACGTCGACACCTGGGACCTGATGTACCGCATCAACCTGCGCACCGCCGTGGTCACCAGCCAGGCCGCGCTGGCCCACCTGAAGGCGCGTGGGCGTGGACGCATCCTCAATATCGCCGCCGCAGCGGCCAACCGCGCGGCGTTAGGCATGGGCGCCTACGCGGCGTCCAAGGCCGGCGTCATGCGCCTGACCGAAGCGCTGGCGGAAGAGCTGAAGGACGCGCGCATCACCGTCAACGCGCTGATGCCGAGCATCATCGACACCCCGCAGAACCGGGCCGACATGCCCGATGCCGAGTTCGACCGCTGGGTGCGGCCGGAGCAACTGGCGGCAACCCTGCTGTTCCTCGCCTCCGAAGACGCGGCGGCGATCACCGGCGCGTGCATTCCGGTGACCGGGCGGGTCTAGCGAGTGGCACCCTATCGACCGTAGGGCGCATAACCCGGAACGGGTTATCCGCCATGGCGGCGGATAACGCCGCAGGCGTTATGCGCCCTACATCTCAGGCTTCGACCGCCCCCACGCTGCGCAGAAATGCCGCCAGGCACGGGTTGTCGTTGTGCGGGCTCCACGCCGCGCCGTACTCCACCTGTGGCGAGTCCGCGATGGCGCGGAAGGCCACGCCGGGCAGTTGCATGCGCCGCATCGAGTCGGGCACCAGGGACACGCCCAGCCCCTCGGCCACAAGGTTGACGATGGTCTGCTGCAGGTGCGTTTCCATGCGCACTGACGGGGTGAATCCATGCTGGCGACAGCAGTCCATTACCGACTCGTGCAGCGCCGGCGCCGTGGCGGGCGGGAAAGTGATGAAGGGCTCGCCGGCCAGCTTCGCCACGTCCAGTTCGGCGGTCTGCGCCAGCGGATGATCCGCCGGCAGCACCGCGCACAGTGGCTCGCGCTGCAGCGTGCGGTAGAGCCGCTGGCCCGGCTCGCGTTCGGGGAAGGTCAGGGCGACGTCGACCTCGCCGTTATCCAGCGCCAGGCCGAGGTCGCGCGGCAGCACTTCGTTGAGTACCAGCTTCACCTCGGGATGGCCGTCGGCGAAGGTTTTCAGCAAGCGTGGCAGCAGAGTCCAAGCGGCAAGCATGGTGAAGCCGATGCGCAGCTCGCCACGTTCTCCACGCGCCGTGGCACGGGCCGAACGCACGGCGAGGTCGAGGCCGGCGAGCAGCGCGCGGGCGTGCTGCTGGAAATCGCGGCCGGCGGCGGTCAGTTCCACCGAGCGGGAATGTCGGGCGAACAGCGGCGTGCCCAGTTCTTCCTCCAGCGCGGCAATCTGCCGGCTCAGGGGCGGCTGGGTGATATGCAGCGCCTCGGCGGCACGGCCGAAGTGCAGGTGCTCGGTAAGGGCGAGGAAGTAGCGCAGCTGGCGGAAGTCGATCATTGATACGGAAAGGGTATGGATGGGCGCCTTAGTAAGCATTGGACGGTATCGATTGGCAACCCTATGCTCGCCTGCCGCTCCCGTTCTCCAGGTTCCCTGCCATGCACACCGTGTTCGCCGTCGTCCTGCCGATCTTCGCCTTGATCCTCGTCGGCTGGCTGTGTCGGCGAACCAACCGCCTCGGCCCGCAAGCCGCTTCGGAGGTGAACAAGCTGGTGGTCTGGCTGTGCCTGCCGGCGCTGCTGTTCAAGGTCACCGCCACCGCGACCTGGGCGGAAATCTGGCAACCGGGCTTCCTCGCGGCCTTCACCGGCGGTTGTCTGCTGGTGTTCTTCGCCACGCTGATCTGGCGCCTGCTGCAGGGCCGCCCGTTGCCGGCGGCGAGCATCGACGGGCTGAGCGCGTCCTACGCCAACACCGGCTACATGGGCATCCCGCTGTGCCTGCTGGTGTTCGGTCAGGACGGCCTGGAGCCGGCGCTGATCGCCTCGTTGCTGGTGGTCTGCGTGCTGTTCGCCATCTCGGTGGTGTGCATCGAGGTCGGCCTGCAGGAGGAGAAGCACATCGGCCGCGCCGTGTGGGTGGTGACCAAGGCACTGGGCAAGAACCCGCTGGTGGTATCGCCGATCATTGGCGGGCTGTGGGCGGTGACCGGCATCGGTATTCCAGCGCCGCTGCTGCATTTCCTCGACATGCTCGCCGCCGCGACGACGCCCTGTGCTCTGGTATCGCTCGGCTTGTTCCTGGCGCAGAAGCAGGAAGTGCGAGGCGAGCAGGTTGGCGCCTGGCCGCTGGTGGCGATCAAGCTGATCGGCCAGCCGCTGCTCACCGGTTTCCTCGCCTACCAGGTCTTCGACCTGCCGCCGCTGTGGGCCGATTCGGCGCTGCTGCTCAGCGCGCTGCCCACCGGCACCGGGCCGTTCATGCTCGCGGAGTACTACCAGCGCGAGGCGGCGGTGGTGTCGCGGAGCATTCTGCTGTCCACCCTCGGTTCGCTGGTGACCCTGTCGCTGTGCCTGCTGTGGATTGCGCGATAGCAGCCTTTGCGTAGGAGCGGACTCCGTCCGCGATCGATTCCCGGCCACTCCGAGCTGGCCGATGGCATATCGCGGACGGAGTCCGCTCCTACAAAAAACCATGCGCCGGGTATAAAAAAACGGACCAACCCTCGGGAGAAGGCGGTCCGTCGCGCAAACGCAGGGGAGCGTCACCGGGGAAAGGTGGCGCTCCAGACGCAGCCCCTCAGGCGTATGGCCCGAATTGCGTCAACGTTGCGATCAAGCCGGTTCGGTGAGCGCGCCAGTTGCGCGCACGGATGATTGGCGGCGGGAGATCCGGTGGGCGTCGCCCGCTGGTGCAGTGCCCTTGTCGTAGGGCTTGGCCAGCAGCATGTAGAGCAGGCCGGCGCCAAGCACGATCGCCGTGGTGAGGATCATCGAGTAGTTCATGTACCAGGGCGCGTCCGGGGTGCGCGGCCAGACCATGTTGGTGATCGCTGCCACGCCATAGATCAGCGCTGCGACGTTCACCGGTACGCCCCATTTGCCCAGGCTGAACTGGCCGCCCGGTGCCCAGCCCTTGGCGCGGGCGATCAGTGCGGCGACGACGATCAGCTGGAACGCGATGTAGATGCCGATCGCGGCAAAGCCGACAATGGTGGCCACGGCATCGGCCATGAACAGACCCAGGCAGACGATGGCTGCCGGCATCACGCCTGCCACCATCAGCGCGACCGCCGGTACGTGGTTGCTGTTGAGCTTCGACAGGGCCTTGCTGCCGACGATCATCTCGTCGCGGGCATAGGCGAACAGCAGGCGGCTGGCAGCGGCCTGCAGGCTCAGCACGCAGGACACGAACGACACCATCACCACCGCCATCACCAGCTTCGAACCCACCGGGCCGAAGGCGTTGGCGAGGATGGTGGTCACCGGGTCGGTGTCTTCGCCGTTGATCACACGCTGGATGTCCGGGACCGAGAGGATCAGCGCCAGGCAGGCGAACATCGCCGCTGCACCACCGATGTAGATGGTCATGCGCATGGTCTTGGGGATCATCCTGCCGGGGTTGGGAGTTTCCTCGGCGACGTCACCGCAGGCCTCGAAGCCGTAGTACTGGAACAGCCCCGCCAGCGACGCGGCGAGGAAGGCCGGCCAGTAGCTGCCGTCGACCTTGATGTCGAAGGTGTTGAACAGCACGCTGAAGTCGTTGTGACGCTCGAAGATCAGCAGGTAGCCGCCCACCAGAAGCGCACCGCCCAGCTCGCAGATGAAGCCGAACATGGCGACGCGGGCGAGCAGCTTGGTGCCGCTGAGATTGAGCACGGTGGACAGGGCGATCAGGCCCAGGGCGATGCCGATGGCGGCGTTGCCGTGCATCTCGAAACCGAGCATGGCGGCCATGTACGGGCTGGCGCCCACGGCGATGCCGGCAATGGAGGTACACAGCGCCCAGGCATACACCCAGCCGACCATCCACGCCCAGCGCTTGCCTACCAGGCGACGCGCCCAGGGGTATACGCCCCCGGAGATGGGGAATTGCGAGACCACTTCGCAGAACACCAGGCACACCAGCAGCTGGCCCAGGCCGATCAGCAGGTAGGTCCAGAACATCGGCGGACCACCCGCGGCCAGGCACAGGCCGAACAGGGTGTAGACGCCGACGACCGGCGACAGGTAGGTGAAGCCCAGGGAGAAGTTCTCCCACAGGCCCATGCTGCGTTCGAAATTGGAGCTGTAGCCGAGGGCAGCGAGCTGCTCGGCATCTTGATCGGTAACGCCAGCGGCACGCTTGGCAGGGGACCCACTCATCGTTGTTTCCTCTCAGGGGGTTGATGGGCAGAAGGCAATCGTCCGGCGGGCCTCACGACGCCCGCCGGTTCCCTTTTCGGGTTGGTTTTCTAGGTATGCAGAGCGACGGTCATTGGCCGTCGTCGAACTGCGAGAGCCACTCCACCGCTTGCGGGTGGTAGCGGGTGAAGCCCTTGTAGTCGACGAGCTGCTGGTCGAGGGACTTGAGCACGCGGTGCATGCGCTTGGCCCACGCCGGGTTGGTGGCGATGTCTTCCAGGCTCAGCAGGTAGGTGCGGATCGGGAACACGATGGCGTTGCTGCGCGGCAGACGGTGCAGCGGTTGCAGTTCGATGCGCAAGTAGACCTTTTTCCCGGCGTTCTCCGCGGTCACCGTGGTGCGGTCCGGCGCCCACTCGGGCAGGGACTCGGCGGACACGTCCAGGCGCGGGTTGACGGTCAGCGACCAGTTCAGGCGGCGCACCGGGTGGCCGTTGCGCAGGCGCAGGAGGAACTTCAGCGCGCGGTCGAGCATGCCGGTTTCCTTCACCAGCGGCACCGGGCCGTGGAACTCGTGCCAGGCCATACCGAGGTTGAAGCGCAGCGAATAGTCGGCGCGCTGGGTGGCGATGCCCGCGCCCCAGTACAGGGTGCCGTCGCGCTCTTCCTGCAGGACCCAGTCGCCCTGGGCCTGGCGGGTGACGTACTCCATCGGCTCGTAGGGCAGGGTCGATGGATCGCCGAAGGTGAAGGTGTCGTCGATGTTGAGCAGCTTGTTGGTCCAGTGCCAGCGGGTGCCGTCCTTCTCCAGGGAGAAGTATTCCGGGTAGTCCTTGGCATAGGCCTCCATGATCAGTTCGAGCAGGTCCCACTGCGCCTCCATCATGTGCGGCGCGGAGACGTAGTGCATGCCCGGGTCCTTCTCCAGGGTGATCGCACGGTCGCGGCACTCGCTGATGTAGTGCTCGTCGATGTCGAACACCGCGCGGAAGGCGTCGTTGCCCACCGAGACATGCGGCTCCAGGTTCATCGAGTACATGTACTCGTCGTCCGGGAAGGGCCAGGGCGCGCGGTCGATGCAGGCCTGGCTGTTGGCGTAGGTGTAGTCGTCGCGGTAGGTTTCGTCGGGGCGGAATTGGATGGTCATGGTCGTTCTCCGGCTCAGCAGTCAATGACCAGCCGCGAGCACTTGGCACGCGATACGCAGGGCATGATTTTCTTGTTGGCGGCCTTGTCCTCGTCGGACAGCCAGTCGTCGGTGTGGAGGATCTCGCCGTCCAGTTCGAGGACATTGGTCTCGCACATGCCGCAGGCGCCGCCGCGGCACAGGTACGGGATTTCGTGGCCGGCGGCCTCGGCGGCCTCCAGCAGGCTCTGGTCGGGCGACACATCGATGGTCGCGCCGCTGCGCGCCAGCGTGACCTGGAACGCCTCGCCGACGCTGCCCTGTTCGAGGAAGCGTTCATAGTGGATATGGCTGTCGGTCCAGCCGTGGGCGCGGGCGGCGTCGATCGTGCCCTGGATCATGCCCTCGGGGCCGCAGACGTAGACGTCGCTGCCCAGCGGCCGGTCGGCCAGCACGGCGGAAATGTCCAGGCGTTCGCCGCGGTCGTCGCGGTACAGGTGCACGGCGTCGCCATACTCGCGCAGCAGTTCTTCACCCAGACGCGCATGGGCGTCGCCGCGCACGGCCAGGTGCACTTCGAAGGGCGTGCCGCGCAGGCGCAATTCGGCCAGTTGCGAGCACACCGGGGTGATGCCCACGCCGCCGGCGATGAACAGGTGCAGGCGCGCATGCTTGCTCAGCGGGAACAGGTTCACCGGGCGGAGGATTTCCAGCTCGTCGCCTTCCTTCACCACGTCATGCATGTGCCTGGAGCCACCCCGGCCTTCTTCCACGCGGCGCACGGCAATCTGGTAGGCGCTGGCGTCGTAGGGCGAACTCATTAGCGAGTAGGCGTTGCGGTAGGTGCCGCTGGCGTGGGCCATCAGCACCACGACGTTGCTGCCGCCGGAGAACGGCGTCAGGTGCGCGCCGTCGGTGGAAGCCAGGGTGAAGCGCTTGATCTCCGGCGTCACCTGCTCGATGCGGGTGACTCGGACGTTGAGGGTTCCGTTGGACTGGCTCATGTATCGAGCTCCTCGGCTTCCGGCAGCTCGCCGGGGACTTCGGCGTCGGCCTTGACCGCCTGGAAGGCGGCGAGGCGGCGGGAGTAGTGGTCGCGGACCACCAGGGTGCGGGCGCAGTGCGGGCAGTCGAAGACGCGCTGGGTGACGTTCTCGGTGTAGCCGTCGCAGTGCACGCACCACACGCGGCGGACGAAGGAGCCGGCGTGTTCGCGCAGCACTTCATCCTTGTTCAGGTTGATCGCGTCGGCGGCCTGCATGGCGGTGCCGATGAAGCTCTCCGAGCCCGCCAGATACAGACGGGTACCCATGCGCGACTGGCCGAGCAGGGCGTGCAGGTCGTCGACCAGCGCGCGGTTGCTCGGGTAGATCGAAAGTTCCACATCGGTGAGGTCGCGCAGTGCGGCGAGGTGGTCCTGACCGGAGAAGGACTCGCTGGAATACAGCACGCGGATCGGCGCGCTGCGCGGCATCTCGGCGAGCAGGCGGAGCATGGCGCCGCCGCCGCTGCCCTGACCGGCGATGATGTGGTGGTTGCCGCCGGCGAGCGGGCGCAACTGGTCGTAGACCGGCCGGCTCTTGATACCTGTGATGAGCATTATTCTTGTGCCTCCAGAACTGCCGGTTCTCTGTTTTCAGAACGCCAGCGCGATTCGAGGACCCGTGCACGGTCACGGGTCGACAGGAGACAGGGCACAGACTGTGCCAAATAGTTAACTTATTGAAATTAAAGGAAAAATAAAATTTTCGGCAACACAGGTGTAAGCAGAAATGACAACGCCTGTAGGCAGGCTTGCAGCGGTGGATTGTCGCAGGGGGATTTCTGTCGGGCGTGGTAAAGCCGCATGACCGGCTGGTCCCGCGCAGGCGTTGAATGATAGGTGTGCGGATTCGCACGGAGGCACAACCGTAGGATGGTGTGGAGCGCAGCGATACCCATCGATTCGGTGCGTACACAGCATGGGTATCGCTCCGCTCCACCCATCCTACGGGAGCGGAGGACCGTCAATCGTCCCGCTGCAACTTGCGAATCAGCGTGCCGACGTCGATGCCCAGGTGGATCGCCGCCTTGCGCTTGCTGCCGCACAGGCGCACCGCGCGCAGGATGACCTGGCGCTCGTAACGCTGCACCTGGGCCTTGAGCGGCTGGTCGTCGATGGCCGCGACCGGTTCGGCGGCGGCGAGGGGGCTGCCGGCCGGCGGCGCGCCGAGCAGCTCCGGCGGCAGGTGCAGTTCATCGGCGACATCGTCGGCCAGCACCGCCAGGCGTTCGAAGATGTTCACCAGCTCACGGATGTTGCCGGGGTAGTCATAGCCCAGCAGGCGTTCGCGGCATGCCGAGGACAACCGCAGCGGCGGCTGGCGGTCTCGGTTGATCCGCGCCAGGAGAATGTCCATCAGCACCGGCAGGTCGTCGCGGTGGGCGCGCAGCGGTGGGATTTCCACCGGCAGCACGGCCAGGCGGTAGTAGAGATCGGCGCGGAATTCACCTGCCGCGACCTGGGCGCGGAGGTCCTTGTTGGTGGCGGCGATCACCTGCACCTGCACCTGCTTGGACAACGGCGAACCCACCGGCTGGATGGTGCCGTCTTCCAGGAACTTGAGCAGCTTGGCCTGCACCTGCAGCGGGATCTCACCTATCTCGTCGAGGAACAGCGTGCCGCCCGAGGCGCTCTCGATGTAGCCGCGCTTGCCCGACTGCAACGCACCGGTAAAGGCGCCGCGCTCGTAGCCGAACATCTCCGACTCGAACAGGGTTTCCGGGATGCTCGCGCAGTTCACGTCGATGAAGGGCCGGTCGCCCCAGCCGGCGGCGCGGTGGATGTGCCGGGCAATGGCGGTCTTGCCTACGCCGGGCTCGCCCAGCAACAGCAGGCGCGCGCGGCGACGGAACGCGCGCACGCCCATGTCGGCGATGGAGGACAGCAGCGGCGACATGTGCAGCGCGTTGTCCTGCGGATCGCCCAGGCCTTGCAGGTCGGTGGTCGAGGCGCGCCCGGAGGGGCTGCGCAGGCTGCCGGCGGTGCCCGGTTCGTACTCGCGCTGGATCAGCAGGCTGTAGGGCTTCTCGTAGGCGCTGGTGGGGACCGCCTGGGCGCGGGTGAGGAACACCCGGCCATCGCGCGAGCGAGTCAGTGCACTCTTGCCGCCGCGCCGCAGGGCCTGCTGGA
This sequence comes from Pseudomonas multiresinivorans, assembly GCF_012971725.1. Taxonomy (NCBI): domain Bacteria; kingdom Pseudomonadati; phylum Pseudomonadota; class Gammaproteobacteria; order Pseudomonadales; family Pseudomonadaceae; genus Pseudomonas; species Pseudomonas multiresinivorans. The sequence goes on along the minus strand of NZ_CP048833.1, from coordinate 349,375 downwards.
AATCGTCGAACTGCAGCGCCGAGCGCTGGAAGAAGTCCACCTCGGGCAGGCCCAGCACATCGACGCGTGTCACGCGGTTGACCCGCTCCGCCGCGAGGTTGATGAAGCGCACCCGCGAGTCGCCGTCGCAGACGATCAGCGCCTCGCTGAAGCTGTCCAGCAGAGCGTGCAGCGCCGGGGTTTCCAGCAACGCCGAGAGCATCTCCCCGGACGCGCTGACCGACGAACGCATGCCCATGCGCAGCGGCGCGAAGAAGCCATCTTCGCTCATGCTTCTTTGCTCATGGATGTAGCTCCGTCGCCTTGTTCGCCAAGCGCAGCACGAAGACGCGCCAGGCTACGCCCTCGCGGATGAGGATGCGCGAGCAGTGGCTGTTGAAGGACTGGTAGTTGCCGAACTGGTCCGGCAGGTCGAGCACCTGCCAGGTGCGCTCGGGCAGCGGCATGCGGTTCAGGGTCGAAGCCAGGCCGGCGGCGCGGGTGATGCCGAAGGTCTGCTCGAAGGCCGCGTTGCGCCATTGCGGCTGGGCCGCTTCGTCGATCACCAGCACCGCGTCGGGCACCGCGTCGAATACCCGGCGCAGCGCTTCGATACGCTGCTCGGCGTCGTGCTGCATGCGCAATTCCTGGCTGACGTCGCGCAGGCTGCCCCACATGCGCAGCAGGCGGCCGTTATGGATGCTGGCGCGCACGTCGTTCTCCACGTAGGCCGGCGAGCCGTCGTGGCGGCGGTCCACCGACAGTGCACCATCGACGTGGAATTCCGCCTCGATCAGCCGCCGCACGAATTCCTCGTTGGCCGGGCTGCGCGGCCAGTACAGGCGCACCGGCTGTTCGCTGAAGTCGACGTCGGCGGGCATTTCGTAGATGTTGGCCATGGCGCGGTTGCACATGCGCCAGTAGGAGCGGTTTTCGAACACCTGGCGGACGATCTCGTCCGGTGTCTCGCGCACATCCACCGACTCGGCGAACTCGATGCACCAGTAGGCCACCCGCGCGCTGAAGAGCATTTGGCTCATCACTTCATTGGCGCTCTGCAGCTCGCCCAGGCGGCGACTGACCGGCCCCAGCGGCATCTTCACCAGGTGCAGGCGCGCCGGCTCGCCGTCGCGCCATTGCAGCACGCCGCTGGCGAGCACCGGCAGCAGGCCGCCGTTGTGGCGGATCAGGGTCAACTCGAGGTCCTGCACGCGTTCATCGGCCGGCGGGTTGGCAAACAGCTGCATCAGCGCGTTCAGCGAGTCGGCGGTGTAGATCAGTTCGGCACCCTGGCCGTCCAGCGAGCCCGGCGGGTACCCGAGCTGGTCGGTCTGCTCGGCGGAGACTTCGATGAAGCGTCCCTGGGACGTCAGGCTGTCGGACAGCAACAAGCCTCTGTCCAGCAGCAGTTTTAGCGGGTCCATTTCTCCCTCCAAGGCAGATCTCCAATGCAAATTCCCAACACGGCGCCCGAGCCATCTCGCAGCCCGCAGGAGGGGAACGCACGTAGCGTGCCAGCCTGAAACGCCCACCCGCCGGGGTGGTGCAGCAAGGGTGTATGCAAAAACGCAGCATTCTGCGCAAGCGCGCAGCACATCGCCGCAGATTAGCCGCTGCGCCGTTGCAGCAGGGTGCCGGGCGATGGAAGGAGGTGCGATCGCGCGCCGTGTGCTGGCCATTTGATAGCTTTTGAGAGCGTTTGAGATGGGGCCGCTGCTAGGATGCGCGCGCGTTTTTCTTCCCCGTCCGTCCCAGACCCCGCTCCCAACAAGAGGCCAGCATGCGCAAGCACCGTCGATTGACCTTCCGCCACATCGGCCAGATCAACGTGACCAACCGCCTGAGTGGCGATTCCATGGGGACGGTACTCGATGTCTCGATGGGTGGGCTGCGGCTGGTGACGGAGGAGCCGCTGGCGCCGGGCAGCTGCTACGACATGCGCCTGGAGATACCGGTGCGCGAGGATCACACCCGTTCGGTGGATATCACGGCGATCTGCCAGTGGTCGAAGAAGGATGCCAAGAACGCGCGCTTCGAACAGGGGTTCAAGCTGGATCGGCCGAGTGCGGCGTTTACCGAGCTGGTGACGTCGATGTCGGTGAGTTTCAACCGCAGCCTGTTGGGGAGGGCGCGGTTGTCGTGAGGGGGTTGGCCTGGGTGCAGTCTGATGCACCCTCTCCCCAGCCCTCTCCCTGAAGGGAGAGGGGGTCGTTCGGCGTTCGCTGCAACCACGGTGGTAGCCGGCGAGCGCTGAACTTCCAACTCACTCGGGACAGCTCCCTCTCCCTTCAGGGAGAGGGCGGGGGGAGAGGGTAACGCCCAACCCCCGAATTTACCGGCACTCGCTTACCCCAGCGTCCCCAATATCTGCACCCCCACCCGCTCCGGAATCTCGTTCTGCGACAGCACGTGCAGCCCCGGGCTGAACACCCGCGCATAACGCGCCAGCAGCGGTCGCAGTTGCGGCATCACGGTGAGGATCGGCGGGTGGCCTTCCTTGCGCAGTTTTTCCTTCACCACCGGCATGCTGTGCTGCAGCTGGTTGAGCAGGCTGGGCTCCACCGGGATGTTGTCCAGGCTCACCGGACCGGCCTGCTGGGCAATGCTCAGGGCGCCGAGAAGGGTGTTCTCCAGGGCGTTCTCCAGGACGAACACGGTCAGCTCCGGGCGGTCGCCGGCAATCGAGGAAACGATGCTGCGGCGCAGCGCGTAGCGCACATCGGAGGCCAGCAGCACCGGGTCCTTGGTGGTCTCGCTGCCTTCGAGCAGGGCGCTGGCGATGGTGACGATGTCCTTGAGCGGCACTTCTTCCTGCAGCAGCTGGCGGAATACGCGGTGCTGCTGTGAATAAGTGAGCTGCGCCTTCAGCGATTCGGCGAGCTTGGGCGCCTGCAGGGTCAGGCGCTGCATCAGGTGTTCGACGTCGTCGTGCTTGAAGATGTCCGGCAGGTGCTCGCGCACCACCTTGTTCAGATGCGTGGCGACCACGCTGGCGCAGTCGATCACCTGGTAGCCCAGGTTCAGCGCGCGGGACTTGTCGGCCGGGAGAATCCACACCACCTGCATGCGGTACGCCGGGTCGACGCCGAGGATGCCGTCGATCTCGCCGTACAGCTCCGGCGAGGGAATCGCCATCAGCCGGTCGGCGTGGATTTCCGCGCCGTCGATGCGCTCGCCGTTTATGTGGATGGCGTACTGCGAGGCCTTCAGGCGCAGGCTGTCGCGGATCTGCACTTCCGGCAGGAGGAAGCCGAGGTTCTCCGAGAGGGTCTGGCGCACGCCGCGAATCCGTTGTGGCAGCGGCGCGCCGCTGGCCTCGTTGACCAGGCTGACCAGCTTGTAGCCCAGCGAGATCGACAGCCGCTCCACCAGCGGGATGTCTTCCCAGGCCAGCTGCTGCGCCTTTTCCTGGTCCATTGCGTGCGTCAGGGCCTGGGTCTGCTCCAGCGTCTGCGCCTCGATGGGCGGGCCGGCCAGCGACAGGCGCCAGGCGATGAACGCCACTAGTGCGGCGAAGGCGAAGAAGGCGGTGTGCGGCATGCCCGGCACCAGGCCGAGCACCACGAGGATGCCGGCGACGGTGTAGAGCAGCGACGGCGAGGCGAGCATCTGCCGGCGCACCAGGCTGGTGATTTCCGCCGACTCGTTGACCCGCGTGACGATGATCGCCGCCGCGGTGGACAGCAGCAGCGCCGGAATCTGCGCCACCAGGCCGTCGCCGATGGTCAGCAGGGCGTAGCGCTGGAAGGCTGCGCCGGCCGGCAGGTCGTAGACGAACACGCCGATGGCCAGGCCGCCGAACAGGTTGATCAGCAGGATCAGGATGCCGGCAATGGCATCGCCGCGGACGAACTTCGAGGCACCGTCCATGGCGCCGTAGAAGTCGGCCTCCTTGGCCACTTCCGAACGGCGGCGCTTGGCTTCGTTCTGGTCGATCAGGCCGGCGTTGAGATCGGCGTCGATGGCCATCTGCTTGCCGGGCAGGGCGTCCAGGGTGAAGCGCGCGGTGACCTCGGAGATACGCTCGCCGCCCTTGGTGATGACCATGAAGTTGATGATCATCAGGATCACGAAGACGATCAGGCCGACGATGAAGTTGCCGCCGATCACCACGTGGCCGAAGGCCTCGATCACCTTGCCCGCCGCGCCCGTGCCGGTGTGGCCGTCGAGCAGCACCACGCGGGTGGAAGCGACGTTGAGGGTCAGGCGCAGCAGCGTGGTGACCAGGATCACTGTGGGCAGCAGCGAGAAATCCAGCGGGCTCTTCGACGACACGCTGACCAGCAGCACCAGGATGGCGACCACTATGTTGAAGGTGAACAGGGCGTCCAGCACCAGCGGCGGCAGCGGCAGGATGATCATCGAGAGGATCGACAGGATGATCAGCGGGATGCCGATGCGGCCGCTCTGGAAGGTCGGCAATAGTGACTGCAGTAGGCGCATGGTCAGACTCTGTTCAGCAGTTCTTCGGGAATGGGGACGTTCTGGATCAGCTCCGGGCGTTCACGGCGCCCGGAGCGCCAGGCCTTGAGCTGGAGGATGTAGGTCAGGACGTGGGCGACGGCCTTGTACAGCTGCGCCGGAATCTGCTGGTTCACCTGAGTGGTGGTGTAGATCGCACGGGCCAGCGGCGGCAGTTCGAGCACTTCCAGGTCATGGGCCTTGGCCATCTTGCGGATGTACAGCGCGGTCTCGTCGAGGCCCTTGGCGACCACGTAGGGCGCCTGGGCCTTCTTCGGGTCATAGCGCAGCGCTACGGCGAAGTGCACCGGGTTCACTATCACCACGTCGGCGGTCTTGATCGTCTTGCTGATCTGCCGGTGCACCAATTGCCGCTGCAACTGGCGGATGCGCGCCTTCACTTCCGGGCGACCTTCCTGGTTCTTGTGTTCTTCCTTGCGCTCCTGCTTGGTCATGCGCAGCTTCTTCTTGAAGAAGAAGTACTGGATGGGGATATCGATGACCGAGAACAGGATGAACACCACCAGCAGTGAAAGCGTGATGTCGTAGAAGGTGCCGAAGGCCGTGGCGATGGCGCTGCGTACATCGCTGCGTTGCAAGGCGAGCAGGCCGGGCAGGGCGCCGTTCAGCTGGTAGAGGGCGACGGCGATCAGCACGGCGATCTTCAGCAGCGACTTGGCCTGCTCGGTCCAGTTCTGCAGCGAGAAGATGCGTCCGAGCCCGGTGATGGGGTTGAGCTTGGACAGCCTGGGCATGAAGTTCTTGCTGGAGAAGATCCAGCCGCCGGGGATCATCGAGAACAGCACCACCAGCAGCGGCGTGACCAGCAGCGGCAGCAGCGTGGTGATGAACAGCACCAGGTGGTGGCCGAGCACCAGCGGCAGGTCGTCGAGGCCGATCTCGCTGTTCCTCAGGTCGATGAAGGACAGCGCGAAGCCCTGCTTCAGGCCGTCGTAGAAATGCTCCACGCAGAACTTCAGGGCGATCAGCGTAGCCAGCAGCGAGAGCGTGGTGGAGAGGTCCTTGGAGCGGCTGACCTGGCCATCCTCGCGGCTCTTCCTGAGCTTCTGCTGGGAGGCCTCTTCGGTCTTTTCCTGGGCGCTGTGCTGATCAGCCATGGCGCCCCTCGCGGAAGATCACGCCGATAGCATCGAGCAGTTGGCGGGTGAGCTTCAGGTAGTTCTCGGGGATGTCCGGCAGGGTCAGCCAGATGCATGCAAGGCCCGCCAGGATCGCCATGGGAAAGCCCAGGGAGAACAGGTTCAGCGCCGGCGAGATGCGGTTGAGCAGGCCGAAGCAGAACTGCACCAGGGTCATGCAGAACACCACCGGCAGGGTGATCAGTACCGCGGCGGCGAATACCCAGGCCAGGCTACCGGCCACCGATTCCAGCCCCAGGTAATGCAGGCCGCTGCCCACCGGCCAATAGATGAAACTCTGGTAGAGGATGCTCACCACCAGCAGGTGCCCATCGATGGAGAGGAACAGGAATACCAGCAGGATGAAGTACAGCTGGTAGAAGATCGAGGACGACGACACGCCGTTCATGGGATCGTTGTACACCGCCATGCTCAGGCCGAGCTGGGTGGAGATCACGTCGCCCACCACGGTGAACACAGTGAACACCAGCATCAGAGCCAGGCCCAGCATCAGGCCGAAGGCGATCTGCTCCAGCGCCACCAGCAGGCCCTGGGCGGACAGCGGGTCGATGGCCGGCGGGCGCGGCAGCGCGGCGCCGAGGGCGACGGTCAGCGCCAGGCCGAGGAGGATGCGCAGGCGCATGGGGATCGCCTTGTGGCTGAAGATCGGCGCCAGGGCGAACACCGCCATGATCCGGCAGAAGGGCCACCACCAGGCCTGCAGCGTTTGCAGGGTGTCGAAGGCCTGCAGGATGGATGCGCCTTGTTGCATGGCATCAGCCGACCAGGCGGCCTGCCTGGTGGAACGACTCGATGAACAGTTCGGAGAGGGTGCGCAGGATCCAGTGCCCGGCGAACACCAGCATCCCCAGGGTGATCAGCAGGCGCGGCAGGAAGCTGAGCATCTGTTCGTTGATCTGCGTGGCGGCCTGGAAAATGCTGACCAGCAGGCCGCCGATCAGGCTTGGCACGATCAGCACGCAGACGATCAGCGCGGTGATGTGCACGGCATTGGAAACGATATCGACGGCGCTTTCCGGGGTGAGCATGGCGTTCTCCGAAAGGCCGCTAGAACGGCTGCACGCTGCTGGTCAGCGTGCCCATCATCAGGGCCCAGCCGTCCACCAGCACAAAGATCATCAGCTTGAACGGCAGCGAGATCATCATTGGCGAGAGCATCATCATGCCCATTGCCATCAGCACGCTCGCCACCACCAGGTCGATCACCAGGAACGGGATGAAGATCATGAAGCCCAGCTGGAACGCGGTCTTCAGCTCGCTGAGCACGAAGGACGGCAACAGCAGGGAGAAGTCCAGGTCCTCCAGTTTCTCCGGCAGGGTTTCGCCGGCCAGCGAGACCATGGTTTCCAGCGAGGTGCGGTTGGTCTGCGCGAGCATGAAGCGGCTCAGCGTCTGCTTGGCGTGGCCCAGGCCGTCTTCCAGGCTGATCTGGTCGGCCTCGAAGGGCTGGTAGGCGTTGGCGTAGATGTCCTGCCACACCGGGCGCATCACCAGCAGCGTCATGATCAGGGCGATGCCCACCAGCACGTTGTTCGGCGGGCTCTGCTGCAGGCCGATGGCCTGGCGGAGGATGGCCAGCACGATGACGAAGCGGGTGAAGCAGGTCATCAGCATGAGCATCGCCGGGAGGAAGCCCAGCAGCGTCATGACGATGAGAATCTGCAGCTTGACGCTGAAGGCCTGGCCGTCCGCCGTGTCGTGCAGGTTGAACAGCGTGACCTCACCGCCAGCCGCCTGCGCGCAGAGCGGGCAGAGCGCGGCGATAAGCAGGCCCAGCGTGGCCAGCGATCTGCCTGTCAGGGAACGGCGCCGCATCATCAGGCAGTCAGGGCGTCGAGGCTGGCGCCGCACAGTTCCAGCACGCGCAGGCCGTAGTTGCCGTTCATCACCACCACTTCGGCCTTGGCGAACAGCGCGCCGTTGACCTTCACGTCCAGCGGCTCGCCGGCGAGCTTGTCGAGGATGATCACGCTGTTGGCGTCCACATCCATCAGCTCCTTCAGGGAAATCTCCACCGAGGCGACTTCCAGGGTGACGTTCACCGGAATCTTGCCGAAGAAGCTCAGGTCCTGCTGCGGCAGCGATGCGCGCACGGGCTCGGCGGGAGTATCGACAGCATCCTGGGTCAGGTCGAGGTCGCCATCGTTGATCAGCGACTCGAACTCGGAGTCGGAGAGAGAACCGGTCATGGGTTTTTCACGCTTTCCAGGGAGGAGAGGAAGAGGGTGCCGTCGTCTTCGAAGATGGCGCCGCGGAACAGCTTCTGCTGGTTCACGCGGACCTCGACGCGGTCCAGCGGGCGGATCGTCAGCACATCGCCAGGCTCCAGGCCGAGCACTTGCGAGAGCGGCATCCTGGCGGCGGCGACCACGCAATCCAGGCGCAGCGGCAGGTGCTTGATGTGTTCCACCGGGTTGCCGGTCACTCGCGGCGGTGGCGGGCCGGCGAGGCGGCGGGTCAGTTCGTCCGCCAGCGGGTTGTCCAGGTAGAGGTAGAGCGAGGAACGTTCGCCAGTCAGGTGGCTGACGTAGCTGAACTCGGCCACGTACTCCCACTGCACCTCTTCATAGGTCGGGTCGATCTGCTGCAGCCGGCCCACCGATTCGCCCATCAGCAGGGCGCGACCGAACAGGTCCACCACGTCCAGGCCGAGGCGCTCGAGCATGCGTTGCTCGGAACTGCTGATCGGCGGCGTGTCGCGATTGGCGACCAGGGTGCCGCCGTAGTAACACTCGATGACTTCGGTCAGCAGGGCGCGGTCCATGGCGAAACCGAACTTGCCCAGGGGCGAATCGAAGAGGCATTCCAGTTCACGGGGAAGTTCCTCGTGAATACGCAGGTTATCCAGTTCGAGATTGATTCGATAATGCCGCAGGAAATAGTCGCTGATGATCCGCGGATACTTTCCGGAGATCTCTTTGATGTACTGCGGAATCTTGTGATAATGCCGGCCGAGTTTCTGCGGTTTCAGTCGGATGAGACTGTCGGCGGGCACGCCATGGTGGACTTTTGATTTGCCAGTCATGCTCAGCGTCGTACTTCCAGGTTCGATCTGCCATCTGCCCAAGGACACGGGAAGTGTCGTGACCGCCGGGGTCGGCTGATCGTTGCTCGCGGCATGCTCTGTCTGCCAGGGGCCTGAAATTGCTGCATCACAGGCTGCTGACGTGGCGCAATGATAGCGATCTGAGGTCGCCCGATTAAATCAATAGATATCAAATGCTGTTTTTGACGGAACTTTTTGTCTATTGATCTTAATTAATCGGCGGGAAGCTATGGCGTAGTGCTGGCACTTGTTAGTGTGGGTGGGTTAGTTACAGGTTGCAGTAACTTCATGTGTGACGAAGTTGTTGCAATGCCACCCGTGAGATAGCCATTTCGTTAAAAGGTTTCGCAGTCGCCGAGAATCTGATCGGCAGACGCTGGCGTTTGATCAACGAAAGGCTTTTCGAACGCACTAGCGAATGGAAAGTTGCGGTGAACAGTGTAAGCCAGTCGATCGATCAATTATGTGAAACGCTGCTCGTAGAGCGGCCGGCGCAGAAAAAAGTTGCGATCATCGGGCCGTCCTCGGACGCCGCTCACGCCCTCCTTTTGCAGACGCTGCTGGCCGAAGGCTGCCGTGTCGAACGCTTCTCCGGCTTCGCCGAACTGGTCCGCGCGCGCAGTGATGCTTCCCTGCTGTTCATCCTCGCCGGCGCTTTCCCCGCTCCTGATCTCTATGCCCAGGTCGGCGCGCTGCTCAGCGATGGCCGCGAGCGGGACGTGGTGCCCATCGTCGGTTATGAAGAGCAGGACAAGGCCGCCACCCTGCTCGACCTCGGTTGCGTCGACTACCTGCTGTCACCCTTTGGCGCCGGCCAGCTGGCCGCGCTGCTGCGCCGCCAGGAAGCCTCCAGCGTCGCCCAGGAACTGTTCGTCTCGCGCTCACAGGCCGGCCGCCGCCTGCTGGCGATGGCGCAACGCGTAGCGCAGACCCGCGCGCCGATCCTGATCACTGGCGAGACCGGCACCGGCAAGGAACTGCTGGCCCGCTACATCCACGGCATCGCCAGCCCGGACGCACCCTTCATCGCAGTGAACTGCGCGGCGATCCCCGAGGCGATGCTCGAATCCATCCTCTTCGGCCACGAACGCGGCGCCTTCACCGGCGCGGTGACGGCTCAGCCGGGCAAGTTCGAACTGGCCAACGGCGGCACCCTGCTGCTGGACGAGATCGGCGAACTGCCGCTGGCCCTGCAGGCCAAGCTGCTGCGCGTGCTGCAGGAGCAGCGCGTGGAGCGCCTGGGCGGACGCCGCGAGATCGAGCTGGACGTGCGCATCATCGCCGCCACCAACCGCGATCTGCAGGCCGAGGTCAACGAAGGGCGCTTCCGCGCCGACCTGATGTTCCGTCTCGACGTCCTGCCGTTGCACATCAGCCCTCTGCGCGAGCGCAAGGAAGACGTGCTGCCGCTGGCGCGGCGCTTCGTCCGCCAGTACGCCCCGCAGGACGCCGAGCACGACCTGCTCACCGAATCCGCCAGCCGCGCGCTGTTGCAGCACGACTGGCCGGGCAACGTGCGCGAGCTGGAGAACACCCTGCAACGCGCCCTGGTGCTGCGCAACGGCCTGTTCATCCAGCCTCGCGACCTCGGCCTGGCCGCGCCGGAAGCGCCCATGGCCACCGTTGCCGCGGTGATCCCGCTGGCGGCCGAGGGCGGCCGCGCCGCGTTGCGCGCCAGCGGCAAGCTCGCCGAGTACCAGCACGTGATCGACACCATCCGCCGCTTTGGCGGGCACAAGACCAAGGCCGCCGAGAGCCTGGGCATGACCACCCGCGCACTGCGCTACCGGCTCAACGCGATGCGTGAGCAGGGCGTGCAGGTGCACTTCTGATTTCGTCTTCCGGGGGAGACCTTCCATGAGTTCGATCATGCAGGTGCAGCAGGACATGCTGGACCGGATGAACCGCTACGCCGACCTGGCCAGCGGGCCAGCCGTGCGTCCCGCCGCGCAGTTCGCCGACAACGCGCCCGTACAGGGCATCGGCGCCAGCTTCGAGCAGGCGCTGCGCTCGGTGGATGCCGAGCAGCACCAGTCCAGCGCCGCCATGGCCGCAGTGGACAGCGGCCGGAGCGACGACCTGGTCGGCGCCATGATCCAGAGCCAGAAGGCCAGCGTGTCGTTCTCCGCGCTGCTGCAGGTGCGCAACAAGCTCACCGGCGCCTTCGACGAAATCATCCGCATGCCGCTGTAAGGACTGACAGTGCTGCAGAAACTCAAAGGGCGCCTGCCGCTCGACAAACTCAAGCTCGACCCGCGCCTGGGCCTGCTCGGCATTGCCCTGGGCGCCGCGCTGCTGGCCGCCGCCGTGGTCTTCTACCTGTGGCGCGACCAGGGGGCTTATCGCCCGCTGTACGGCGCCGGCGAAGCCTACCCGGCCGCCGACGTAATGCAGGTGCTGGACGCCGAAGCCTTCGACTATCGCCTGCACCCGCAGAGCGGCCAGGTGCTGGTGCGCGAGGAAGACCTGGCCCGCGCGCGCATGCTGCTGGCGGCCAGGGGCGTGAAGGTATCGGTGCCGGCCGGCTACGAGCTGTTCGACAAGGACGAGCCGCTGGGCACCAGCCATTTCCTCCAGGATGTACGCCTCAAGCGCAGCCTGGAAGGCGAGCTGGCGCGGACCATCATGGGCCTGAAGGGCATCGAGCAGGCGCGTGTGCACGTCGCCCGCGAGGACAGCAATTCCTTCGTCGTGGGCCGTCGCGAACCGGCCAAGGCCTCGGTGCTGCTGCAACTCGCGCCCGGCCAGCGGCTGAGCCCGGAGCAGGTCGGCGCCATCGTCAACCTGGTGGCCGGCAGCGTGCCGCAGCTCAAGCCCGAAGACGTCAGCGTGGTGGACCAGAACGGCGTGCTGCTGTCGCGCGGCATCAACGGCGCCGGCGGCCCGTCGCAGAACTGGCAGGCGGTGGACGAGTACCAGCGCAAGGCAGTGGGCAACGTCGAGGAAGTGCTGGCGCCGGTGCTGGGCCTGGGCAATTACCGCATCAGCGTCTCCGCCGACATCGACTTCAGCCAGAAGGAAGAAACCCTGCAGGCCTACGGCGAGGCGCCGCGCCTGCGCAGTGAATCGCTGCGCAACGAGACCACCCTCGACCAGTTGGCCCTTGGCGTACCCGGCTCGCTGAGCAACCGTCCGCCGGAGCCGCCGCCGCAGGCGCAGCAGGGCCAGGCGCAGAACGCCAACGCCCCGGCCGGCAACGGCAAGACCGCCAGCACCGACAACAAGGCCGCGACCTCGACCCGCAACGAGACCACCCGGCAGAACGATTTTGACCAGAGCGTCACCCACATCAAGTACCCGCCCTTTGCCCTGCGCCAGCAGAGCGTGGCAGTGGTGATCAACGCTTCCACCGCGCCCGAAGGCGGCTGGACCGACAAGGCCCGCGCCGACCTGGAAGCCATGGTGAAGAGCGCGGTGGGCTTCAACGCCCAGCGCGGCGACCTGATCACCGTCAGCGTGTTCCCATTCGCCGCCACCGCGGTGGAAGAGTCCTCGGCGAGCTGGTGGGAAAGTAGCGCCCTGCAATCCCTGGTGCGCTACACCGTACTTGGCCTGATCGCGCTGCTGTTCCTGCTCTTCGGCGTGCGCCCGGCAGTACGCAGCCTGACCCAGCGCGCCCAGCCGGCAGCCACCGCGGCCCTGCCCGAGGGTGCCGGCGACTACCCGCTGGCCCTGGATGCCGAGCGGCGCCTGGCGCTTTCCAATGAAACCGTCGGCGGCCTCAACGTCCTCGGCGAGCTGAACCCGCTCTCGGAGATCCGCCTGCCGGCGCCGGGCTCGGGACTGGAACACCAGATCGAGCATCTGCAGATGCTGGCGAAGAACGACCCGGAACGGGTCTCGGAAGTGATCAAGCACTGGATTGGCCGCAATGACCGACACGAGCCTGCCTGAAGAACCGAAAAAGCGCGGCCCGCAGATGCGCGCCGTGAGCTCGCTGGAACAGGCGGCGATCCTCATGCTGAGCATGGGTGACGAAGCCTCCGCGGGCATCCTGCGCAATTTCAGCCGCGAGGAGATCGTCAGCATCAGCCAGGCGATGGCGCGGCTGTCCAACGTCAAGCAGAACACCGTCTCCGACGTCATCGGGCGCTTCTTCGACGACTACAAGCTGCAATCGAGCATCAAGGGCGCCTCGCGCTCCTACCTCGCCGGCATGCTCGGCAAGGCGCTGGGCAGCGACATCACGCGCAACCTGCTGGACAGCATCTACGGCGAGGAAATCCGCGCCAAGATGGCGCGCATGGAGTGGATCGATCCCAAGCAGTTCGCCGCGCTGATCGCCAAGGAGCACGCGCAGATGCAGGCGGTGTTCCTCGCCTTCCTGCCGCCGGGCATGGCCACCGACGTACTCGAGGCGATGCCCGCCGAACGCCAGGACGAACTGCTGTTCCGCATCGCCAACCTCAGCGAAGTGAACAGCGACGTCATCGCCGAGCTGGAACAGCTGATCGACCGCAGCCTGCGCGTGCTCTCCACCCAGGGCTCGCAGGTGCGCGGGGTCAAGCAGGCGGCGGACATCATGAACCGCTTCAAGGGCGACCGGAACCAGATGTTCGAGCTGCTGCGCGCCCACAACGACAGCCTGGTCGGCAGGATCGAGGATGAGATGTACGACTTCTTCATCCTCTCCCGGCAGAACCAGGAAGTGCTGCAGACCCTGCTGGAAGTCATCCCGCTGGACGAGTGGGTGGTCGCGTTGAAAGGCGCCGAACCCGAGCTGGTGCGCGCCATCCAGGGCGCCATGCCGAAGCGCCAGATGCAGCAGATGGAGTCGATCAACCGCCGCCAGGGCCCGGTGCCGCTGAGCCGCGTGGAGCAGGTGCGCAAGGAGATCATGGGCGTTGTGCGCGATCTCGCCGCCGAGGGCGACCTGCAGGTGCAGCTGTTCCGCGAGCAGACGGTGGAGTAACCGCACATGGCGATCAGAGTCATCAAGGCCGACAGCCGCGCCTGGCGCCCGTACCGCTTCCCGCCACGCTGCGCGACTGCCAGCGCCGACAACCACGGCTGGGACAGCGACCCGGCCGCGCGCCAGCGCGCCATCTCCGAAGGCTTCCAGGAGGGCCTGGAGAAGGGCTACCAGGACGGCGTCGGCGAAGGCCGAGAGGCAGGCTTGCGCGAAGGCTTCGAAGCCGGTCGCCAGGATGGCCTGCGCAAGGGTCGCGAGGAAGGTCGAGCCGCTGGCCGGCAAGTGTTCGACGAAGCCAGTGCGCCATTGCAGGCCGCCGTCGATGCCTTCACCGACTATCACCAGGCCTTCCAGCACGCGCGGCAGAAAGAGCTGCTGGAGCTGGTGCAGAAAGTGGCCAGGCAGGTCATTCGCGTCGAACTCACGCTCAACCCCACGCAGTTGCTGACGCTGGCCGAGGAAGCCCTCGCCGCCATGCCGGGCGAGCAGGGTGACGTGCAGATCCAGCTCAACCCGGAAGAATGCGCGCGTATCCGCGAACTCAACCCCGAGCGCGCCGCCAGGTGGCGACTGGTGCCGGACGAGCGCCTGGCGCTGGGCGAGTGCCGTGTCGTTACCGCCCAGGCCGAAGCCGACATCGGTTGCCAGCAGCGCCTGGACAGCTGCATGGAAGCGCTGAGCGCGCACCTGCAGGACGAAGACTGACGTGGCCCTGGGCGACGGCTTCAAGCTCGAAGAAGCGCTGCGCTCGCTGGATTCGGTCCAGCTGGCGCGGGTCAGCGGTCGCCTGGTGCGCGTCTCCGGCCTGTTGCTGGAAAGCCTCGGCTGCCGGCGCATGACCGGCCAGCGTTGCTACGTGGAAGTCGCCGACGGCGAGCGCCTGGAGGCGCAGGTGGTCGGCTTCAACCGTGACATCACCTACCTCATGCCCTTCAAGAAGCCCGTCGGCCTGACCTCCGGCTCGCGGGTCTTCCCGGCGCCGGACGAAGCTGTGCTGAACATCGATCATTCCTGGCTGGGGCGCGTGGTCAACGGCCTCGGCGAACCGCTGGACGGCCTCGGCAAACTCGCCGGCCGTCATCCCCTGCCCACCGAATTGCCGCAGGTGAACCCGTTGCGCCGGCGCCCGGTGTCCGAGCCGCTGGACGTTGGCGTGCGCGCCATCAACGGCCTGCTGACCCTCGGCAAGGGCCAGCGCGTCGGCCTGTTCGCCGGCAGCGGCGTGGGCAAGAGCGTGCTGCTGGGCATGATCACCCGGCAGACCAAGGCCGATGTGGTGGTCGTCGGGCTGATCGGCGAGCGCGGCCGCGAGGTGCAGGAGTTCATCCTGCACTCCCTCGGCCCGGAAGGCTTGCAGAAGGCCGTGGTGGTGGTGGCGCCGGCCAATGAATCGCCACTGATGCGCCTGAAGGCCACCGAGTTGTGCCACAGCATCGCCGCCTACTTCCGCGACCAGGGCAAGGACGTGCTGCTGCTGGTGGATTCGCTGACCCGCTACGCCATGGCCCAGCGCGAGATCGCCCTGGCCCTGGGCGAGCCGCCGGCGACCAAGGGCTACCCGCCGTCGGTGTTCGGCATGCTCCCGGAGCTGGTGGAAAGCGCCGGCAACGGCGAGGGCGAGAGCGGAAGCCTGAGCGCCATCTACACCGTGCTGGCGGAGGGCGACGACCACCAGGACCCGATCGTCGACTGCGCCCGCGCCATCCTCGACGGCCACATCGTGCTCTCGCGGCGCCTGGCGGATGTCGGGCATTACCCGGCCATCGACATCGGCGCCTCGGTCAGCCGCTGCATGAGCCAGGTGGCGGACCCGGTGCATCTCTCTGCGGCGCGCCAGTTCAAGGAATTCAGCGGCACCTATGAGCGCATCAAGGAGCTGATCCCGCTGGGCGGCTACACGCCGGGCATGGACGTGAAGACTGACCGCGCGGTGCAGCTGGCGCCGATGCTGGAGCGCTACCTGCGCCAGGAAACGGCAGATGGCGCCGAGCTGGGCAACAGCGTCGCCACCCTGCAAAGCATCGTCGGTAGCCGCTGATGAAGGCGCAGATCGACATGCTCGGGCGCCTCGCCGATGTGCGTGGCGGCAAGGTTCGCGAGTTGCTGGGCCGGGTGAATTACCAGCAGACGCTGTGCCAGCGCTACCGCAACAACATCACCGGGCTCGACCGCCTGTGTGGCTTCAGTGTCGCCACCAGCACGCCTTTGCAGCGGCACAACCAGCAGCAGTACAAGGTGACGCTGCACAAGATGCTGCAGTTGCAGCGCCGCGAGCTGGAGGTTGCCGAGCAGGCCCTGGCGCGAATCCAGGGCGAGTTGCTGGCCGCGATGCGCAGCGAGAAGGTGCTGACCCAGGTGATCGAGGCCAAGGTCGGCCAGTGGCAGGCGCAGCTGGCGCAGCAGGAACAGAAAATCCAGGATGGCCTCGCCGCGCAGTCCTGGTGGCGTGCCAGGGCTTGAGTCTGGCCTGCGGACATGGCGGATAACGCGTTCCGCGTTATGCGCCCTACGCCGGAACCTTCGAGCCGTAGGGCGAATAACCGCTTGCGGTTATCCGCCGTCTGTTCGGCGAGCGCGAAACACGGCATTTAAGTTTTCCCGCGAGGCGGTCGCCCTCTGAGGGAAAGCCCCAAAATACTCGGATACCGACCATGGAAATCACCCGGCAACTGACCAGCGTTGCGCTGGCCACCAGCGAGTCCGCCAAGAGCGCACGCACCGAGCGCGCCGCTCCCGTGGCAGAGGCCAGCGCCAGCGCGCCGGTCAGCGATTCGCTGCGCCTGGACGAGATGCAGGAAACCCTGCGCGCCATGCCCGACGTGGACCAGGATCGCGTTGCCGAAATCCGCCGCGCCCTGATGAATGGCGACCTGGCCAACGACACTCGCCTGCTCGCCACCAGCATCCTCTCCTACCATCGCAGCAGCGACGCATGACCCAGCGCGCGCGGCTGCTGCAGGTGATCGAGCAGGACATCCAGCAGGATGGCCGCGATTGCCTGGCGTTGCGCGAGCGCCTGCAGGAGCTCTATCGCCACCTGCTGGCGCGGGACAGCGCGCAGATCGAAGCGCTGAACCCGGACATCCAGGCACTGCTCGAAGCCGTCGCCGGCCGCGCCCAGCGCCGTAGCCGCGTACTGCGCGCCTTCCATCTGCCGATGGATGCCGACGGCATGCGCACGCTGCTGTCCAACTACAAGCCGCCGCGTCGCCAAGAGCTGCAGCAGGAGTGGCAGCAGCTGGGCCAGCTCACGGCCCAGTGCAAGCGCCTCAACGAGCGCAACGGCAAGCTGCTGGCGATGCATCACGACATCCTCAGCCAGCTGATGGGCGATCCGCGCGAGCAGCCGGTGTATTCGCGGCAGCTGTACTGATCTGCAACCGGAATTCACGCGATACATCTGTGCTCGGATCGGCCCTCTCCCCAGCCCTCTCCCTGAAGGGAGAGGGAGCCATCCGTGCCGGCTGCTGCCACGGTTGCAGCCCGCTCCGAACCAGTCCCCTCTCCCTTCAGGGAGAGGGTTAGGGAGAGGGCAGCCCCCGCGCAGGATTCCCTCGAAAAACATCCTGCCGAAATGGCTTAACGAATCCCTCCCTACGGTCGCTCTTTCCCTGCATCAAGGTGCACTTTCGGCAGGCGGAAATGCCGCTTCCCGCTGCGCGCCAAACCACGCCGGGCGGAAGTCAGCCTTCTCCCCGGGAAGCCCGCAAAGCCTTGAATGGCGGGACTTACGGCATTGGCATCGTAATTGCTCCTGACCTTATGCAGAGGGGGCACAAAGAGGTGGATTCAGATGGCGACCATAGATTCCGATTACGTCAAACAGATGGCCCAGCAACTGGCCACGTACGAAGTGCAGAACGGCCTGAGCAAGGCGGATCGCAATAAGTCTTCGTACCAGTCCCAGCTGACTGCGGTGACTTCCCTGGAGTCGGCGCTCAAGAGCTTCTCCACGGCGGTGAAGAACCTGCAGGGCGTGACTGGCAGCAAGACCAGCATGCTGGTCAACAGCGCCACCCTGAGCAAGGACGGCTACCTGACCGCCAAGGTGGACAAGACCGCCGTGCCCGGCAGCTACGACTTCTTCGTCGAGCAGCTCGCCACCAGCCATCAGCTGTCGTTCTCCGGCCTCCAGGCCGGCGACATCGACACCCAGGGTACGTTGACGCTCAGCCAGAACGGCAAGTCCTTCGACATCGACCTGAGCAAGATCGACACCGACGGCGACGGCAGCAACTCGCTGGACGAACTGGCTGCGGCAATCAACAAGGCCACCGACAACACCGGCGTCAAGGCCACCCTGGTGCGCAGCAACGGCCAGGTCTCGCTGGTGCTGGGCGCGGACAAGTCCGGCGCGGCGAACGCCATCGGTCTGTCGCTAAGCGGTACCGACAGCGGCAACAGTGCCTTCGAGAGCGCCATCGGCAATCCGCAGGAGCTGTCCAAGGCACAGGACGCCCGTGTCCGCCTGGGCGGTGAGAGCGGCATGCTGCTGAGCAACGCCAGCAACACCTTCGACAACATCATCGACGGCGTCAGCGTCACCTTCACCCAGGCGCAGAAGTCCGGTGAGGCGGCCATCACCATGACCGTGGCACAGGACCAGAGCGAGACCAAGAAGAAGGTGCAGACCTTCATCGACGCCTTCAATGCCCTGGCCAGCCAGATCGACAGCCTGACCGCCGCCGGCGACCAGAACGGCAATGCTCGTGGGGCCCTGGCTGGCGACTCCAGCGTGCGCGCCATCGACAACGCGCTGAACCAGATGGTCCGCACCACCTTCGGCGGCGCCAACCTGATCAACTTCGGCATCAGCGCCGACCGCAGCGGCAAGCTGACCCTCGACGCCACGCGCTTCGAAAAGGCCATCGCCAGCGATCCGGAAGGCCTGGACAAGCTGTTCATGGGCAAGGGCAACCTGCTCGACAGCCTCGACAAGGGGGTCGCCGTCTACACCAACAGCACCAACGGTGTGATGAAGAACCGCAAGGACGCCCTGAACAACAGCCTGCGCCGCGTCAACGACGACTACGACAATCTGCAGAAGCAGTACGACACCTACTACGCGCGCTACCTCAAGCAATACACCTCGATGATGCAGGTCATGCAGTCGATGAGTCAGACCAGCGGGATGTTCGGATGAGCGCCTACGGCATGAACGAAAGCTACGACAGCTACCGGATGATCGACCTGGAATCCAAGGCCGCCTCGTCTTCGCCCTACGAACTGGTGCTGGTGCTGTTCGACGGCCTGCTCGACGAACTGGCCCGCGCCCGCGGCCACATCGAGCACAAGCGCTACCAGCAGAAAGGCCGCTCGCTGGAGAAGTGCCTGAACATCCTCAACGGCCTCAACGGCGCGCTCGACTACGAGAACGGCGGTGAGACCGTGCAGGGCCTGGCGCGCCTGTATGACTACTGCATCTACCGGCTCTCCGACGTCAGCGTGTCGATGGAGGTCGCCGGGATAGATGAGGTCGTGCGCCTGCTGGGCATCCTGCGCGAAGGCTGGGAGGGCGTGAGTGCCGCACGTGGATGATCGCCGGCGCCTGCTCGAGCTGTACGAGCGGCTCGGTGCGGCGCTGCAGCGCAAGGACTGGAAAGCCATGGGGCAGGTCGACCTGGCGATCCGCGCGCAACTGGTAGCGATGTCATCGCAGACCGGGCTGGCCGCCGACGTGCTGCTGGCCAAGAAGCACCTGAAGCGCCTGCACGAGCAGGCGTCGCAGGCTTGTGCCGAAGAGTGCGAGCGCCTGCGCCGCCTGCTGCTCTCGCACCTGGAATACGCCGAGGGTCGCTCGGCGTACATGCAGGTGGATACGTACCAGGAGGGTCGATAGACCGTGATCCAGTTGCCGACCCAATCACTGCCGACCACGGACCGCGCTGCACGCCCGGTGGCCGACGCGCGTTCGCAGGACTCGCGCCGCGACGGCGCCGACAGTGCCGCTGTGGCGGGATTCCGCGCGCAGCCGCCTGCACAGTCGAATGCCGGCGAGCGAACCATCAGCGTGCAGTCGTTTCTTGCCCAGTTCGATACCGCGCAGGCCGAGGAGCCGGTGCAGCAAGCCAACGCTGCGCTGCCGCCAGAGGCGTTGCCCGTCGATACCCGCGACGACGATACGCAGGGCCGGACAAGCGAAGAAGCATCGCCCTCCGGCGCGGAAAACTGGCTCGCCGGCATGCTCGGCCAGGCCGGGCTGGTGGTGCAGGCGCGGGATAACCCGCCGGCCCGGACCCACACCCAGGTGGCCGGTTTTGCCACCCAGACCGTGGATGGCCAGGCGCAGCCAGCGCCCGCCGCAGTGAAGCCCGAAGACGTGCTGCTGCCGCCCGCCGAGCTGCCCGAAGAGCCGGCCGCACCCACACAGCCGGCACCGCGCGAGGCGACCCAGAGCCAGGCGCAGACGTTGCTGCAACAGCACCTGGCTGCTGCCGTACAGACTCCGGAATCCTCCGTACCGACGTTGCCCGCCGGCGCGCTCGACTCGCGTCTTCCGGCGACCGACAGCAGCACGCCAGCCTCGTCTGCTGCACCGGCGTCGCCGCTGTTCGACAAGCCGCTGCACCTCAAGGGCAGCAACGAGGCCCACTGGGGCGAGCAGATGGTCAGCGCCCTGCGCGACAACGTCGAGCTGCAGCTCGGCCAGCGTGTGCAGAACGCCACGATTCGCCTGGACCCGCCGGAACTGGGCGCCCTGGAGATCCTCGTGCGCCATGAGGCCGGCCAGCTCAACGTGCAGATTTCCGCGTCCAACGGCGATGTCGTGCGCCTGCTGCAGAACACCAGTGAGCGCCTGCGCCAGGAGCTGGTCGGGCAGAACTTCCTGCAGGTCAACGTACAGGTCTCCTCCGATTCGCAGTCCGGCCAGCAGGGCCAGCAGAACCGCCAGCGCTTTGCCGAAGAACAGCTCACGGTCGCCGCCAACCCGCGTGATGCGCAGGCGGGCGAGCGTTCCGCGCCGCGTGGCGACAGCGATGTACTGATTACCGTGTAGGCCGCCAGCGGCCCTCACTCCTACAGGATTTTTCGAGAAACCCCATGTCCACGCCGCGTCTCGTTCTACTGATGCTCATCGTGAATATCGCCGTCGTGCTGGGCGGCGTGTTCGTCAATTACAAGATGATCAGGTCCGCCAGCCTCGCCCCGGCCGCCACCGCTTCCGACAAGGAGGCAGCCAAGGAAGATGCAACAGAGGAAGAGCAGGAGAGCGCCGAGTACCTCTTCGTGCCGGTGGAGAAGATCATCGTCAGCTCCCGTGGCGAGGATCGCGAGCACTACTTCGTGATCGACCTGGTGCTGCAGGCCAGGGCCGAGCAGGAGCGCAAGAAGCTGGAGAGCGTCGCGCCCATGGTGCGCAGCTCGGTGGTCGCCAACCTGACGCCGGAGAAGTTCGAAGTGCTGCGCGCCATGCCCATCGGCGAGGTGCAGACGCGCCTGGAGAAGGCGGTGATCGACGACTTCGCCGCGCGCAAGGTCGTGGTGCCCTTCGAGCACGTGCTGCTCAGCAAGATGATCGTCCAGTAGGCCGCCATGCACGCCCTTCGCGATCCTGCTCACGGCCATGCCAGTGGCGTCGGCGGCTACGACAGCCCCGAAGGCGGCCACGCGCGCCTGTCACCGGCGGTCGAGCAGCGCTGGATGATGCAGTACCTGCCGCTGGTGCGACGCATCGTCAGCCAGCTGTCGCTGCAGGCCAACCAGGTGCTGGACCGCGAGGACATGGAGCAGATCGGCCTGATGGGCCTGCTCGAAGGCCTGCGCCGCTACGGCGAGCCGGACGAGCAGTTCGGCCGCTTCGCCGCGCTGCGCATTCGCGGTGCCATTCTCGACGAACTGCGCCGGCAGGACTGGCGCCCACGCCAGGTGCGGCAGCAGGCGCACAAGGTGCGCGATGCGATCCGCGCGCTGGCGCGCCAACTCGGCCGCGTGCCCAGCGACGAGGAAGTGCTCGCCGCCACCGGCCTGGACGAGGCGGGCTACCAGGATTACCTGCGCGCCGAATCCTCCGAGGCCATCGAGAGCTTCGACGCGTTGTTGCAGAGCGGCCACGACGGCGTGCAGGCCAGCGGCGATGCGCTGGAAGAGCGCGTGCTCAAGGAGCGCCTGCTGGCCCAGGCGCTGGAGCGCCTCAATGAACGCGAGCGGCTGATCCTCAACCTGTATTACCAGCACGAACTGAACCTCAAGGAAATCGCCCTGGTGCTGGAGCTGACCGATGCGCGCATCTGCCAGCTGATGAAGCAGGCGATCGGCAAGTGCAGCCGTTTCCTCAACGACCCCGACACTCTCTGAAGAACCCATAACCATGCAGAAAATCATCGGCGCCCTGATCATCATCGCCGCCGTGCTCGGCGGCTACGCCATGGCCCATGGCGACATGCGCGCACTCTGGCAGCCGGCGGAGATGCTCATCATCCTCGGCGCCGGCCTGGGCTCGCTGGTGGTCGCCAACCCGCGCGAAGTGCTGCTGGAAATGTGCTCGCAGATCAAGGGCGTGTTCGTCTTCAAACGCCGCGGCGAGGAATTCCAGCGGCAGCTGCTGATGCTCCTCTACGAGTTGCTGGAGATGGTCGACGTCGGCGGCCTGAAGGTGCTCGATGCGCACATCGAGGAGCCGGACCAGAGCGATCTGTTCGCCCGCTACCCGTTGATCCTCCAGGAAAAGAACCTGATGGCATTCATCGCCGACAACTTCCGCCTGATGGCCATGGGCAAGATCAGCGCCCACGAACTCGAAGGTTTCCTCGAACAGGAACTGGACGCCATGGAGCACGCGCTGCTGCAACCGTCCAAGTCGCTGCACAAGGTCGGTGAGGCGATGCCCGGCTTCGGCATCCTCGCGGCGATCCTGGGGATCATCATCACCATGGGCAACATCGGCGGCTCGGTGGCCGAGATCGGCGCCCACGTGGCCGCCGCGCTGGTGGGCACCTTCTTCGGCATCTTCGTCTGCTACTGCCTGATGGACCCGCTCTCCAACGCCATGGCCCAGCGGATCAAGACCGAGCTGTCGGCACTGGAGTGCGTGCGCACCACCCTGGTCGCGCACGTCGCTGGCAAGCCGACGCTGCTGGCGGTGGACGCCGGTCGCAAGCTGATCGAACAGGACGTGAAGCCGGCCTTCAAACAGCTGGAGACCTGGGTCACCCGCTATGAGGAAGAGCGGGACGCCGCATGAAGAAGCGTGCCGACAAACATGGCGAAATCATCATCAAGCGCCGCAGCAAGAAGGGCCACGATGAAGAGCATGGCGGCGCCTGGAAAGTCGCCTTCGCCGACTTCACCCTGGCGATGATGGCGCTGTTCATGGTGCTGTGGATCGTCCACCCGCAGACCGAGCTACAGCCGGTGGCGGTGGGCGACCAGGATGCCAACCCGGTGGTGGATGGCGGCGCCGGCGTGTTCGATGGCGCCAGCCGCACGCCCGCCGAACTCGACGGCATGCCGCAACCGATCAAGACGCCCGAGAAACCGGCACCGCAACTCGCCCTGGACGCCGGCAAGCAGGGCAAGGCCGGCGAGCAGGCGGAGGATTCCAGCGCGCAACAGGATGGCCGCCAGTACGACAGCAACGAGGACCTGCGTGAGCTGGCCGAGCTGATCCGCGAGGTATCCGGCAAGGTCGATGCGCTGGCCAACATCGAGGTGACGGTTGTGCCGCAGGGGTTGCGCATCCTGATCAAGGACGACCAGCAGCGCTTCATGTTCGCCCGTGGCCAGGCGACCCTCGATCCGCATTTCCAGACGCTGCTCGGCGCGCTGTCCGGCGTGCTGTCCAAGGTGCAGAACAAGCTGATCCTCAGCGGCCACACCGATGCGGTGCAGTACCGCCGGCCCGATGGCTACAACAACTGGAACCTCTCCGGCGACCGCGCCCTGCGCGCGCGCAACGTGATGGTCGACAGCGGCCTGCCGGCGGGCCACGTGCTGCAGGTGGCGGCCCAGGCCGACGTCATGCCGCTACGTCCGGAGGACCCGGAGAGCGGGGCCAACCGGCGCATCGAGATCCTCCTGCTGACCCACAGGGCGGAGAGCCTCTACCGGGAAATCTTCGGCGAGAGCTACGCGCAGGTGCATTACTCGGCCTCGGGCGCGAAGCTGGTCGAGCCGCAGCAAACGCAACCGGAGAAGACGCAGGCGCCGGCTTCTGCGGCCGTCGAGGCGTCGACACCCACGGCAGCGGCCAAGCCGGCGTTGCAGCTGTGAGCGGGTCAGCGATCGCGCGGATGGCGCGGGCAGAACACCTGGCGCGTTTCCACGCCGTAGAGGCATTCGCCCAGGGGTTCGAGGGTGATGCGTGCGCCGCGCTGGCGCCCGTAGAGGAGGTTGAAGATCAGCTCGCTGTCCAGGCCGCTGTCGGCCTGCAGGTTGCTGATGCTGTTCTCTTCCACCTGCAACTGATAGCGCCCGCCCAGGTCGCTGCCGACGTTGCCCGAGACCTCGAGGATGTTGGCGTCCTGCTGGATCATCGAGTAGAAGCGCCCTTCGTGGAACATTGTGGTCTGGGCGATTTCCAGCACCTTGCCACTGCCCAGCAGCACCTGCCCGGAAGAAGCGTAGCGGCCGTCGATGGCCGATGTGCTGCGGGCGTGCTTCCACAGCATGCCCAGTGCCAGCGCCAGGCAGGCGACGCCGAACAGCGAAATCACCAGGCAGCGGCGTGCCACGCCGGCCTGGCGGCGTAAGTTCAGTTCAGGCACTTGCGCAACTGCTCCTGGGGAATCCGGGCGACCTGGCTCTCGTGAATCAGCAACCAGTTGGAGTTGCCCTCGGGTTGCACGCAGACCAGTTCGTAGAAGCCCGAGGTCATGTGCAGCATGAGGCCGATGGGGCGGGTGGCGAGGTCGGCCAGTTGGTGCGCCAGCGGCCGGGTATTGCGGATCAGGCGTTGCAGGTCCTGTTCGTTGTCTTCGACGTAGGTGATCTGCAGCGAGCCCAGATTCTGTTCGGTGGTGAGGACCGGGCTGCGCAACTGGGTGTAGTAGAAAGCGCCGGAGAGGACCAGCAGGCCGAGGATGCAGAGGCTGGCTGCGGCGAATTTCAGGCGCCTTGGATTCGGCGTTCGCGGCGCGGCTGCGGGGCTCTTCAGTGGGATCACTTCCGGCGTGGCATCGGCCACTTCCGCTTCCGGCTCGCTCGCCTGGCCCACCAGGTACTGCGGGTTGAACATGTAGCCGCGGCGCGGCAGCGTCTGGATGATCTGCCGCTGCTTCTCGTCCGCCAGCACCTGGCGCAGGGTGTAGATCTGCTGGTTGAGGCTGCCCTGGCCGACGACGCGGTCGGACCAGGCGTGGGTCAGCAGTTCGTCGCGGGCGACCACGTCTCCGGGGTTTTGCAACAGGCGTTCGAGTACCCGGCTGCCGGAGAAACCCAGGTCGATACGCTCCACCTGGCCGTCACGGTCGAGGTCGAGTTGATAGAGCGCGGGATAGAACTGCGCGACGCAATCGGAGCGGCCAGTCCGGAGCTTCAGGCAGGCGATTGGCCGGCTGTCCGGTAGCGGTGAAGTGAGTGTGTTCATCGAGCCCTTGCCAGCCGCTCCCTTGACGGTCGCGGGGAAACTCCATTTGTCCATGGAGGCAGAGGCATTATTTTGGCGCCAGAAAAATGTGGGTGCAAGTTCTGAATTTTGCACACTCGTGCTTGCAATTTTCACACGAGCCTTGAAACCACTGGCGCAGACGGGTTGCGCCACGACCGCAAGTCGTAACACCGCTTGTCAGCGTACCCGCAGACAGCAGAACGCCCCGCCGGGGCGGGGCGCTGCCGAATCAGGGCGCGCGAGGCGGGCGCCTCGCGCTGGCCGGGCCTTAGCCCAGCAGGCCCATGATCATGCTGGGCATCTGGCCAGCTTGCTTGAGCATGGAGATGCCGGACTGCATGAGCATGGAGTTCTTGCTCATGTTGGCGCTTTCGACGGCGAAGTCGGCGTCCATGATGCGGCCCTTGGACAGGTCGGTGTTGTCCTTCATGTTGGCCAGGTTGTTGGAGGTGTGCTGCAGGCGGTTGATGTTCGCGCCGAACTGGGCACGCAGGCTGCCGATGGCGTCCAGCGCCTTGCTGGCGTTGTCGATCGCGGTGTTGGCGCCGGTGAGGGTCTCCAGCTCGGTGCCGGCGGCCGGGGTGGCGGCGAACTGCTTGGTCAGGGTGCCGAAGGCGTCGGTCACGGCTTTCAGCTGGGCGGCTACGTCGACGTTCAGGGTTTCGGCCTTGTCCGAGCCGATCTGGAAGGTCACGCCACCGGTGGTGCCGAACTTGCCGCTGGCGCCATCGACGCCGAACAGCGCGTCACCGGCGAACTTGGTGTTGGAGATGATGTTGGTCAGCTCCTTGCCCAGCTCGTTGAATTCGGCGGACAGGGCTTTGCCGTCGTCGGTGGAGTTGGTGCCGTTGGCGGCCTGGGTGGCCAGGTCCTTCATGCGCTGGGTGATGTCGGTCAGCTCGCTGAAGGCGCCGTCGGCGGTCTGCATCAGGGAGATGGCGTCGCTGGTGTTGCGCATCGCCACGTCCATGCCGCGGGACTGGGCGTTCAGGCGGGTGGCGATCTGCAGGCCGGCGGCGTCGTCGGCGGCGGAGTTGATGCGCAGGCCGGTGCCCAGGCGCTGCTGGTTGGTCGCCAGCAGGCTGTTGGTCTTGCCCAGGTTGGTCTGGGTGATCAGGGAGGAGTAGTTGGTTTGAATCGACAAGGCCATGGTGGACTTCCTGTATGAGCTGGATGAAGCCGGCGTTGTGCCTGCTGAAGGGGTAAGGCGACAGCTCGCGGGGAAGGATTAAGGGTGCCGGAAAATTTTTTGGCGCGGGGATTCCGACGCTACCGGCAGTCACGCCGCCGGCATTGTTGTGCACGGTCATGTGCCCTTTTGCCTGGGATCGTTCATCTATCTTGTTGAGACATGTCTGACAGCCCCGGCGCCGAGGTGCAGCTAAGCTCCCCAGGTCCACAAGGCTGTGGATAGTTCGTGTGAACCGCTCAGTGCGAACCCCGAGAAAGGAACCTCATGATCTCCGTCTACCAGCTCAAGTCCCGTTTCCAGAACCTGCTCCGCCCCCAGGTCACCCGTCTCCACGAGCGCGGCGTCACCGCCAACCAGGTAACGCTGGCCGCCTGCGGCCTGTCGCTGCTGGTGGCGCTCAGCGTCGCGCTGCTCGCCAGCCACGCCTGGATATTCCAGCTGATCCCGCTGTGGATGTTCCTGCGCATGGCACTCAACGCCATGGACGGGATGCTCGCCCGCGAGTTCGGCCAGCAGTCGAAGCTGGGCGCCTACCTCAACGAACTGACCGACGTGATCGCCGACGGCGCGCTGTACCTGCCGTTTGCCCTGCTGCCGGGCGTGACCCCGGCGCTGGTGGTGCTGGTAGTTTTGCTGGCGATGATCAGCGAATACGCCGGGGTGCTGGGCGTGATGGTCGGTGCGTCGCGGCGTTATGACGGGCCGATGGGCAAGAGCGACCGTGCGCTGTGCTTCGGCGTCTTCGGTGCAGGCGTGGCCAGTGGACTGCTGCCGCTGTCCTGGCTCGACCCGCTGCTGGTGCTGCTGGCGCTGCTGCTGGTGCTGACTATCGTCAACCGGGTGCGCCAGGGGCTGGCCGAGCAACGCAACCAACCGGCCGGCTGAACCGCGGCCAGGACATTTCACGGTGGAGGCCGGAGCGCCTCCCAATGCATCCAACAGAGGAAGTTATGCGCGAGTCTTCTAATCACCATTTCATCACCCACGACGGCGCCGAGCTGTTCTATCGCCACTGGCCGGCGTTGTCCGCCAACGATGAGCCACGCCGCGCGGTCGTGCTGTTCCACCGCGGCCACGAGCATTCCGGCCGCATCGGCCACCTGGCCGACGAGCTCGAGCTGCCCGGCTTCGATGTTTTCGCCTGGGACGCCCGTGGCCACGGCCAGTCGCCGGGAGCGCGGGGCGACAGTCCGAGCTTCGGCACCAGCGTGCGTGACGTGCAGACCTTCGTCGAGCACATCGCCGCCACCCACGGCATCGCGGTCAGCGACATGGCAGTGATCGCGCAGAGCGTCGGCGCCGTGGTCGCGTCCACCTGGGTCCATGACTACGCCCCGCCGATTCGCAGCCTGGTGCTTGCTTCGCCGGCGTTCAAGGTCAAGCTCTACGTGCCCTTCGCCCGGCCGGGCCTGAAGCTGGCAAGGGCATGGCGCGGCAACTTCTTCGTCAACAGCTACGTGAAGGCGAAATTCCTCACCCACGATCCCGAGCGCATCGCCTCCTATGACAGCGACCCGCTGATCGCCAAGGCGATCTCGGTGAACGTGCTGCTGGGTTTGTATGAGGCCGCGGACCGCGTGGTGGCGGACGCCCAGGCGATCCAGGTGCCGACCCAGCTGCTGATCTCCGGCGCCGATTTCGTGGTGCACCGCAAGCCCCAGCAGCGTTTCTTCGACAACCTCGGCACGGCGCGCAAGGAGCTGCACATCCTGCCCGGTTTCTTCCACGACACCCTCGGCGAGCTGAACCGCGAGCAGGCGGTGACCCGTGCCCGGCGCTTCATTCTCGAATGCTTCACCCGCGCACCGGAGCGCCCGGACCTGCGCGACGCCGACCGCTTCGGCTACACCTGCGCAGAAGCTGAAGCCCTGGCGACCCCTCTGCCCAGCTGGTCGATCCGCGACCTCTACTGGCGCGCGACCCGCGCCAACATGCGCCTGGGGCGGTTGCTGTCGGACGGCATCAACCTCGGTTTCCAGACCGGCTTCGATTCCGGCAGCACCCTGGACTATGTCTATCGCAACCAGCCCGCCGGCGCCGGGCCAGTGGGGCGGATGATCGACCGCACCTACCTGGAATCCGCCGGCTGGCGCGGCATCCGCCAGCGCAAGGTGCATATCGAGGAACTGCTGCGCCTGGCCATGGCCAGCCTGCGCGAGCAGGGCCGCGAGGTGCGCATCCTCGACATCGCCGCGGGCCACGGGCGCTACATACTCGAAGCGCTGCACGGCGTCGAACCGCTGCCGGAAAGCGTGCTGCTGCGCGACTACAGCGAGCTGAACGTGCGCGAAGGCTCGGCGCTGATCGAGCGCCTTGGCCTGAAAGAACGTGCGCGCTTCGTCCAGGGCGATGCCTTCGATGGTGCTGACCTGGCCGCTGTAGAGCCGAAACCGAGCCTGGCGGTGGTGTCCGGTCTCTACGAGCTGTTCGCCGACAACGCCATGGTCAGCGGCTCGCTGGCCGGCCTTGGCGAAGCGGTGGAGGAGGGCGGCTACCTGATCTACACCGGCCAGCCCTGGCATCCGCAGCTGGAGCTGATCGCCCGCGCCCTGACCAGCCATCGCGCCGGCCAGGCCTGGGTGATGCGCCGCCGCACGCAATTGGAGATGGACCAACTGGTCGAAGCGGCGGGCTTCCGCAAGCTGGCCCAGCGCATCGACGAGGACGGCATCTTCACCGTGTCCCTGGCGCGCCGGGAGCGCAGCTGATGGCTGCAGCGATGCCGCCACGCGAGCCCGGCGTGTTTCGCCGGGCGGTGATCTGGTTGCTGTGCCTCGCGCCGTTCTTCTTCGCCAGCTACGGCTTCGCCAACTGGGTGACGGGGCAGCGCGAGACGGTCGGCGTACTGGTGTTCGACTGGGAGCGCGGCATGCCGCTGTGGCCGTGGACGATCATTCCGTACTGGTCGATCGACCTGCTCTACGGCTTGTCCTTCCTGCTGCCACGTACCCGCCGCGAGCTGGACAGCCACGGCTTGCGGCTGCTCACGGCGCAGGTTATCGCGGTCAGCTGTTTCCTGCTTTTCCCGCTGCGCTTCAGCTTCGAGCGCCCGGCGCTGGACGGCCTGTTCGGCTGGCTGTTCGACGTGCTGATGGGCTTCGACAAGCCGTTCAACCAGGCGCCCTCGCTGCATATCGCGCTGCTGGTGGTGCTCTGGGCGGCCTACGGGCGCTACGCCAGCGGGGTCTGGCGCTGGCTGCTGCATGGCTGGTTCGCGCTGATCGGGCTGTCGGTACTGACCACCTGGCAGCACCACTTCATCGATGTGCCGACGGGAGCCCTGGCGGGTTTCTTCTGCCTCTGGCTGTGGCCGCGGGAAGGGCGTTTGCCGCTGGCCGCCTGGACGCTGAGCACCGATCCGCGACGACTTCGACTAGCCGTCTTCTACGCCATCGGCGCGGGGCTTTGCGGGATGTTGGCCCTGAGCGGAGGCGGCATCTGGCTCTGGCTGTGCTGGCCGGCAGTATCGCTGGCGCTGGTTGCGCTGTGCTACCTGGGCATCGGCGCGGAGGGCTTCCAGAAGCGCGCGGAGGGCCGCCACTCGCTGGCGGCCTGTTGGCTGCTGGCGCCTTATCGGCTGGCCGCCTGGATCAACTCCCGCGCGTGGACGCGCCAGCACCCGCAGCCCGATGAGGTGATGCCGGGGCTCTGGCTGGGTCGCCTGCCCGGCGCGGCGGAGCGCAAGGCGCGGCCCGAACTGGGAGTGCTCGACCTGTGCGCCGAGCTTCCCTGCACGGCGCATGACGATCGTTACGCGAGCCTGCCGCTGCTCGACCTGATCGCGCCCAGCGTCGATCAGTGTCGACTGGGCGCCGCCTTGATCGACGAACTTCGCGCGCGCGGTCCGCTGCTGGTCTGCTGCGCCCTGGGTTATTCGCGCAGTGCGACGGTCCTGGCCGCGTGGCTGCTGCTATCCGGCCAGGCGGCCACGGTCGAGAACGCGGTGGCGCAGATTCGCCGCGCGCGTCCACACATCGTGCTCAAGGCCGAACAACTCGCGGTGCTGGCGCAGGTCGCCGGGCAGCCGCAACTACCACGAGAGGTGAGTCATGTCGGTTGATCCGAGTCTGATCCTGGTGGCCAGCCTGCTGCGCCGTGGCAGCAGCCTCAATGGCTTGTCCTCCGCGCTCACCGTGCTGGCCCTGGCGCTGGGCTTCTACGGCGTGCTGATGGCCAGCGCCACGCTGGCGTACAGCCTGAGCATGGCCCTGCTGGTGCTGCTCGGCCTGGTACAGAAGTTCTACGCCATGCGCGTGGCGCTGGACGCCGATCTGTTCGAAGCCATGGCCAATGCCGGTGACGCGCTGCCGGAGAAAACCCGGCAACTGGACGACGCGCTGGCCACCTATGTCGGAGTGCCCGCCGAACTGTCCGGTCGCACCTGGATCGACCGCAGCCGTGGCGCGCTGAAACTCCTGCGCCGACAGGTAATGCTCTGCGCTGCGCAGTGGCTCGTTGCGCTGCTGTGCCTGATCGCCCTGACCTTCCAATCCTGAGGAACGCCCCTGCAATGCTGGAACGACTGTTCGCCTACGCCATCATCGCCGGTGCCCGCGCGGTGACCGGCCTGCGCAGCCTGTGGATCGGCACCACGCCGATCCCGGCGCAGCGCATCTACTACGCCAACCACAGCAGCCACGGCGACTTCGTGCTGCTCTGGGCCTCGCTGCCGCCCGAACTGCGCGCGCGTACGCGCCCGGTCGCCGGGATGGACTATTGGGGCAAGGGCGGCCTGCGTGGCTTCATCATCAACCGCGTGTTCCACGGCGTGCTGATCGACCGCACGCGCGGCGCAGAAGGCGGCAATCCGCTGGAGCCGGTGGAGCAGGCGCTGGCCGACGGCGACTCGCTGATCCTCTTCCCCGAGGGCACGCGCAACCTCGACGAGGAAGTTCGCCTGCTGCCGTTCAAGAGCGGCATCTATCACCTGTCCAAAGCGCATCCGCAGGTCGAGTTGGTGCCGGTATGGCTGGACAACCTCAATCGTGTGATGCCCAAGGGCCGCGCGCTGCCGTTGCCGCTGCTGTGCACCTTGAGCTTCGGCGCACCGCTGGCGGTGCAGGAGGACGAGGCCAAGGAAGACTTCCTCGAGCGCGCCCGCGAGGCGCTGTTGAAACTCGCCGCGGCGGAGGGTCGCTGAGATGAACCAGACCTGGCTGCTGTTCGCCGGTATCGGCGGCATTCTCGTTCTCGCCTCGCTGGTCGGCGCGGTACTGCGCTGGCGCGCGCCGGCGGGGCCGCACGCGGTGATCGACAACCTCAACGCGCGGATCAACGCCTGGTGGGTGATGGTCGCGGTGATCGGCTGCGCCTTCGCCCTCGGCTACTGGGCGGTGATCCTGTTGTTCTATGGTGTGTCCTTCTACGCCCTGCGCGAGTTCCTCACGCTGATGCCGACCCGGCGCAGCGATTACCCGGCGCTGGTCGCGGCCTTCTACTTCGTGCTGCCGATGCAGTACCTGTTGATCGGCATCCAGTGGTATGGGCTGTTCTCCATCTTCATCCCCGTCTACGTGTTCCTGCTGCTGCCGATCCTCGCCTCGCTGGGCGGCGACTCCAAGCACTTCCTCGAACGCGCCTCGAAGGTGCAGTGGGCGCTGATGCTGGCGGTGTTCTGCATCTCCTACGTGCCGGCGCTGCTGACCCTGAACATCGAGGGTTACGAGGGCCGCAACCTGCTGCTGATCGCCTTCCTGGTGATCGTCGTGCAGTTGTCGGATGTGCTGCAGTACGTCTGCGGCAAGCTCTTCGGCAAGCGCAAGATCGCCCCCAACCTGTCGCCGTCCAAGACCCTGGAAGGCTTCGTCGGAGGCGTGGCGCTGGCGACCCTGATCGGTGGCGCACTGTGGTGGATCACCCCGTTCGCCTTCTGGCAGGCGTTGCTGATCGCGCTGATGATCAACATCCTCGGCTTCTTCGGCGGCCTGGTGATGTCGGCGATCAAGCGCGACCGCGGGGTGAAGGACTGGGGCCACATGATCGAAGGCCACGGCGGCATGCTCGACCGCCTGGATTCGGTGTGCTTCGCGGCGCCGGTGTTCTTCCACTTCGTGCGGTATTGGTGGACCTGATGCGGGTATTACCTTCGTAGGACCGTAGGGCACATAACCTGCAACAGGTTATCCGCCAGCTACTCTGCGGCGGATAACGCTGGCGCGTTATGCGCCCTACGGGGCTGTAGGGGCGGACTCCGTCCGCGACGAGCAATCTGCCGTGCGGTTCGCGAGCAAGCTCGCTCCTACGAAGAGCACGCTGGAGCGACCGGCTTACTGTAGGAGCGAGCTTGCTCGCGAACGATCGCCGTACGGGCTCCACCCATCCTGCGTAAAGCGGTCCGTAGCACTCAGAAGATGCTGCTCACCTCTCCCGACGCCAGCACCTTCGCGTCGATGACCTTCTGGCTGCGCAGGTTCTTCACCCGGATCACCTCGTCCTGCTTGCCGTTGGCCAGCGCCTCGCCGACGGCGCTGGCCTGGATGCCGTCCTGGCTGGCGACGATCTTCACCTGCTGGCCACGGCGCACCAGCAGCACGCCGTCGAGTAGCGCCGGGCTCAGCGGCTGGTCGGCGCGGATGCGGCGGCGGGCGGTCTTGCCGGCCACCTCGGCGATATCGGTGAAGTAACCCCGCGAGCTCTTGCCCAGTTCCACCGGCGCGAGCTTGAGTCGCGCCGCGTCCAGCGTCTGGCCGCGCTCGATCTCGCCGCTGGCGACCACGGTCGGCAGGTACACGGTGGGTTGGCTGATGAAGGTCACCGGCCAGCCGGCTTGCCCTGTGCAGGAGGCTTCGAAGCGTCGTCGCGCGGTAATCGCAGCAGGCGTTTCGAGCACACGCAGCTGCGGGCCGCCAGGGCAGGCAGCGAGCTTGCCGAGGCTGTTGGGCAGGTTGCTGTTTACCGTGAAAGTCATGCCTTTCCATCCGGCTTTGCGTGCGGCTTCCTTCAGCTCGGCGGCGACCTGCTGCTGCGCGGCGGCGTCGAGTTGCGCACGCGCATCCTGCGCATGCGCGAGGGCGGGCAGCAGCAGGAGGAAGCAGGCGGAAAGGGCCTTTCCGCATCCCGTCGCGCGGCACGTCGAAAGCGGAAAAGGCGCGTTGCATGCGCTGTTCTTTCCTGTGCGTAAAGCCTTGTAAATCAGTGGCATGAAGCGATATTCCGGGGTGGGCATGCTTTGTGCTCTATCGCTGCGCACACCGAAAGATGGCCGAACGACGAGAGCGGGTTGCGCGAATGAGTATACGGTTTGACGAGACCCTGGGTCTCCACGAGAGAGCCCTCTCGCTGCACATGCAGCGCAGCGAAATTCTGGCCTCCAACCTGGCCAACGAAGACACCCCCGGCTTCAAGGCGCGGGACATCGATTTCGCCGCCGAGATGCAGCGGCAGGGCAATCCGTCGGCATTGCTGGCCAGCGCAGGCCCGCAATCGATGGAGCTGAAGTACCGCATTCCCAACCAGCCTTCCCAGGATGGCAACAGCGTCGAGCTGGCCACCGAGCAGGCGGAGTTCTCGCGCAACGCGATGGATTTCCAGACCAGCCTGACCTTCCTGACCATGAAATTCCGCGGCCTCAAGCAGGCCATCGAAGGACGCTGACGCCATGGCATTCGATTCCATCTACCGCATTGCCGGCTCGTCGATGAACGCGCAGACCGTGCGCCTGAACACCGTGGCCAGCAACCTGGCCAACGCCGACTCGGCCTCCGCCAAGCCCGAAGACGTTTATCAGGCGCGCAAGCCGATGTTCGCCGCCGTCTACGACAACGACCAGCTCACCCGCGGCGCCGGCATGGGCGGCGCCCACGTACAGGTGCTCGACGTGGTCACCTCCGGCCGCGCCCCGCAGCGCCGCTACGAGCCGGGCAGCCCGCTGGCCGACGCCACCGGCTACGTCTACTACCCCGACGTCAACGAGATCGAAGAGATGACCGACATGATGTCCGCCACCCGCAGCTTCGAGACCGGTGTGGAAGTGCTCAACCGGGTCAAGAGCATGCAATCCAGCCTGCTGAAACTGGGAGACGCCTGATGAGCACGGTGAACAACGACACCAGCGGTACCAGCACCAACGGCACGTCGTCCGGCACGCCCAAGCAGGCGGTGAATCTCGGCGAGATGGGCGACATGGAGAACAGCTTCATCACCCTGCTGGTCGCCCAGGTGCAATACCAGGATCCGACCAAGCCGGTGGACAGCACCGAGTTCATCAACCAGTACTCGGCCATGGCCCAGGTGAAGAGCATGCAGAACATGACCACCCTGCAGCAGAACAACCTGGTGCTGATGGACAACCTGCAGACCCTCACCGCCGCCGGCCTGGTCGGCCAGGAAGTGAAGGTCAGCGCCGACAGCCTGCAGCTGGACGGCGACAAGGTCAGCGGGCAGGTCAACCTGGAACACGCCTCGGCCACCACCGTGCTGCAGCTCACCGACGCCAACGGCGTACGCACCGACATCACCCTCGGCCCGCAGGAGCCGGGTGCCGTGCCTTTCACCGTGGACCCCGAAGCGCTCGGCCTGAAGCCGGGTAAATACACGCTGGCGGTGAAGACCGAGAGTGGCGAGACACCGGGCATCGAGGTGTCCGGGTTGGTTCACAACGTCCGCGTCAGCGCCGACGGCCCGGTCCTGGACGTCGCGGGTGCCGGTTCCGTGCCGTTCTACAAGATCGTCGAATTCAGCCAGGGCCAGGCCGCCTGAGCGCCTGTTTCCCCCTCTTAGGATGAGCTAACGCCATGAGCTTCAACATCGCCCTGACCGGCCTGAACGCCGTCACCCAGCAGTTGGACACCATCAGCAACAACATCGCCAACTCCGGCACCGTCGGCTTCAAGTCCTCGCGCACCGAATTCGGCAGCGTCTACGCCGACACCAAGGGCATGGGCGTGGAAGTCACCGGCACCACCCAGAGCATCAGCCAGGGCGGCTCGCTGGTGTCGACCAACCGCAACCTCGACCTGGCCATCTCCGGCGGCGGCTTCTTCGTCGTCAAGAGCGGCAACGGCGACACCCAGTACACCCGCGCCGGGGTGTTCAGCCAGGACAATGCCAACTACCTGATCAACGCCACCGGCCAGCGCCTGCAGGGCTACCCGACCGACGCGGCCGGCAACCTGCTGGTGGGTACCGTGTCCGACCTGCAGGTGAAGACCGCCAACCTGCCGGCCAAGGCCACCGACAAGCTGGAGTTCGTCGCCAACCTCGATTCCAACGAAAAGGTGCCCACCGTTGCGCCGTTCGATCCGCAGAACGTGGCGACCTACAACTCCACCTACACCAGCAAGATCTACGACTCGCAGGGCAAGGAGCACACGCTGACCCAGTACTTTGTACTGACCGGCAGCAACACCTGGGACGCGCATTACGCAGTGGATGGAAATGCCGTGGGCGCCACCCAGTCGCTGACCTTCGCCCCGGACGGCTCGCTGTCCACGCCGATTGCCGCGGTACCGGTGAGCTTCAACCTGCCGGGCGTCAACCCGATGAACATCGCCCTCGACTACACCGGCACCAGCCAGTACGGCTCCGATTTCGTGGTCACCACCAACCGCACCACCGGCTACGCCGCCGGCGAGCAGACCGGCATCGCGGTGGAGAACGACGGCAAGGTCTACGTCAACTACAGCAACGGCCAGCGCATGCTGCAGGGCCAGGTCGCGTTGGCCAACTTCGTCAACACCGGCGGCCTGCAGAACCAGAGCGGCACCGCCTGGACCGAGACCTCCGCCTCCGGCGCCCCGCTGATCGGCGTGCCCGGCATCGGCCAGTTCGGCTCGCTGTCGGCCGGCAACCTGGAAGGCTCCAACGTCGACATCACCCAGCAACTGGTGGGCCTCATGGAAGGCCAGCGCAACTACCAGGCGAACACCAAGGTGATGACCACCGACAAGGAGCTCACCCAAGTGCTGTTCTCGGCCATCTAAGCGCCTTCTTACGATCTTCTGCGGTGTTGGAAGTATCGAGGCTCGGGCATTTCCCTCTCCCTAACCCTGGCTGCGCGCCCCGCTCCGAAGGGAGAGGGGACCGTTCGGAGCAGGATGAAACCATGGCATCAGCCGGCACGGACAAACTCCCTCTCCCTTCAGGGAGAGGGCTGGGGAGAGGGGTTCTCCACGCAATAAGTCCACATGGTCTTCTAACTCAAAAGATCACAAACAGGCTCTAAGGACTCGTCATGGATCGTCTCGGCTACACCGCGATGACGGCGGCCAGCCGCAGCATGTCTGCGCTGGACATTCGCGCCAACAACCTGGCCAACGTCAACACCCCCGGCTTTCGCGCCGACCTGGAGCACGCCACCGCCGTGGACGTGAGCGGTGCCGGCTACGACAGCCGCCACCTGGCGCGCATCGAGAGCAGCGGCGTCGACATGAGCGCCGGCACCCTGATGGCCACCGGGCGCGACCTCGACGTCGCCATCCAGGGCCAGGGCCTGCTCGCCGTGCAGAGCGGCAACGGCGAGGCGTACACGCGCCAGGGCAACCTGGAGATCGACGCCGACCGCCAGCTGATGATCAACGGCCGCGCCGTGCTCGGCGAGGGTGGCCCGATCACCCTGCCCGAGTACGACGCCATCGCCATCGGCAGCGACGGCACCATTTCGGTGATGCCGCGCGGCGATTTCATGATGACCGACGTCGACCGCCTCAAATTGGTCGACGCACCGGCCGCGTCGCTGGTGAAGAACGCCCAGGGCCTGCTGGTCAGCAAGGACGGCCAGAACGTCGCCGCCAGCGACGACGTGCGCCTGGTCTCCGGGCACCTGGAGCAGAGCAACGTCTCGGCCATCGACCAGCTGGTGGGCACCATGAGCCTGAACCGGCGGTTCGAGACCCAGGTGAAGATGATGAAGGCCGCCTCGGATCTCGCCGAGGCCGGTGACCGCATGATCCGTGGCGCGTAACGCGCGGCGCGCAGACAGGAGCACAACATGAGTTCGGCACTTTGGGTCAGCAAGACCGGCCTGGCGGCACAGGACACCGCGATGTCCACCGTGGCCAACAACCTGGCCAACGTGAACACCGTCGGCTTCAAGAGCGACCGCGCGGTGTTCGAGGACCTGTTCTACCAGGTGCAGCTGCAACCCGGCGCCCAGGCTGATCAGGTCAACACCGTGCCGTCCGGCATCCAGCTGGGCAGCGGCGTGCGCGTCGTCGGCACGCAGAAGGTGTTCACCGAAGGCAGCATGCAGACCACCGGGCAACCGATGGACCTGGCCATCGTCGGCAGCGGCTTCTTCCAGGTCGAGGCGCCCAACGGCGACACCTACTACACCGAGAACGGCCAGCTGCAGCTGAACAACGAAGGCATGGTGGTCAACGCCCAGGGCCTGCCGCTGACGCCGAACCTCGAAGTACCGGCCGGCGCCAGTCGCTTCACCGTCGGCAGCGACGGCATCGTCACCGCCATTCTTCCCGGCGAGACGCTGCCCACCGAGCTGGGCCAGATCACCCTGGTCAGCTTCACCAACCCGGCGGGCCTGGAAGCCCTCGGTGGCAACCTCTACAAGGAAACCGCCGCCAGTGGCGAGCCGCAGGAAGGCACGCCGGGCGAGGAAGGCCTCGGTACGCTCAAGCAGGGCGTGCTGGAAGGCTCCAACGTGCAGGTGGTGGAAGCGATGGTGAACATGATCGCCATCCAGCGTGCCTACGAGGCCAACGCCAAGGTGCTCGACGCCGCGTCGGGCATGCAGCAGTTCCTCAACCAGACGGTCTGACCATGACGCGCCTTGCCCTGCTGCTCGCCCTGGCGCTGCTCGCCGGCTGCCAGAGCTTCAACGAGATGCTGCCGGACGAGGATTCCTCGCTCTACCAGCCGCCGGAGCTGGACTACAGCCTGCCGCCCACCACCAGCGGCGGGCTGTTCCGCTCCGGCTACGGCGGCTCGCTGCTGCGCGACAAGCGCGCCATCGGCGTCGGCGACATCGTCACCGTGGTACTCAGCGAGTCCACCCAGTCGAGCAAGAGCGCGGGCACCAGCTTCGGCAAGAAATCCAGCCTGGACGTGCCGGTGCCGACCATCCTGACCAAGGAATACGGCGGCCTGGAAACCTCCGCCACGGCGAACCGCGATTTCAACGGTTCGGCGAAAAGCTCGCAGCAGAACACCCTCACCGGCTCCATCGCGGTGACCGTGCACAAGGTGCTGCCCGGCGGCGTGCTGCTGGTGAAGGGCGAGAAGTCGCTGCGCCTGAACCAGGGCGACGAGTTCATCCGCCTCACCGGCCTGGTGCGCCTGGACGACATCAATCGCGCCAACCAGGTGTCCTCGCAGAACGTCGCCAACGCCAAGATTTCCTACGCCGGGCGCGGCGTGCTCAACGACAGCAATTCGGCCGGCTGGCTGACGCGCTTCTTCACCCATCCGCTGTTCCCGATGTAAGCAGGCGAGCCCTTCATGCGTAGAACTCTTTCCCGCCTGCTGGCGACGGCCTGCCTGTTCTGGCAGGCCGAGGCACTGGCCATCCCGCTGCTCGACCTCGTGGACATCGAAGGCGTGCGCGAGAACCAGCTGATCGGCTATGGCCTGGTGGTCGGCCTGGATGGCACCGGTGACAAGAACCAGGTGAAGTTCACCAACCAGTCGGTGGCCAACATGCTCAAGCAGTTCGGCGTGAACCTGCCGCCGAACGTCGACCCGAAACTGAAGAACGTCGCCGCCGTGAGCGTCACCGCCAGCGTGCCGCCGTCCTACAGCGCCGGGCAGACCATCGACGTCACCGT